>CAMCYZ010000124.1 GCA_945885545.1 Spirosoma fluviale | reverse complement strand
ATTCTTTCAGCCTAACTGCCTTTTGTACGGTGGTAGATTTATGCGTTTCCGGAATTAAATCTTCGGGAATATCTATCGAAAACTGATTTCGGATTGGAAAAATAAAATTTTTCAGGAACTCGACGATTTTAGAATTTACTATTTTTATTTCATAATTTATTCCAAAAATATCAAGCAGTGCTTTGTGTTTAAAATCGTCAATTAGAAAAGCTTCAGAATTTTTTATGAATATTAAATGCCTTATGGTTAAATACTCCTCCAAGTTTTCATATTCGCCATCTACCAATAATTGAGCTTTAACTGTAAGGTAGTGGCTTTGTTTTTCAAGTTTTATATGAACATTTACGGTTTTAGGTGAGAATGTCAATTTTATCAGATCACTTGGATTAATTTTCCCACCTTCGCTCACCAATAGATAACTTTTGTCGTGGTTGGCTAACCAGCCCCAACTGTTTTTTGTTGAGTCCAATAGGTGCTGATCTACTATTGTCCACTTTTGCTCAGACATTTCATAGGCGAGTTCGTGCTCCTCGTTTCTATACCATGTAGATAAAAGACCTCTGTTTCTAAGGCATTCTATTTTTCCAAACCTGCTCCAGTCAAACAACAAGTCAGATTCTTGAGGGGCAATTTTTAATAAATCAAACTTAGATTTGAAATTTATTTTGGCTTTTATCTTGGTGGGATTTTGTGGCTGTCCTGTGATTGGGTGAAGGTCGATATTAAACGTCTTTTCTTTGCTGTTTAATCTAAAAAGCAGGATGTGACCGTCTGGTTTTTCGGTTAAAATGGAAGTAAAATCTGGTTTAGCATTGATTTTTAGGGTACTAAGTTTTTTTGCAAAAGTAGAATTCTCTAATTCAAATACTATATTTTGTTTTGGTTTAATAGAGAGTCTATCATATTCAAAGTAAAACTCGAAAAGCTCATTTACTTCTTCATTTTGTTCTTCGTAACCTACTGATTTTAAAAGTGCCATTTTTTCGGCAGAAACATCTCTAAAGGTTCTGATAAAAAACGGATTGTTGTATTTTCTATAATAACTTACCAATATAGCTCGAGTGTGCACACAGAAGGTGGGTTTGGTGTGTTTGCACGTACAAAAAGCTGCAATATATTTGGAATATATGTCAAATTTGACGCTTTCTTTTCCGATACTAAAAGTTACAGTATTTTTATGTGGCTCATGAGAAACTATTTTGGGCTCTTGTTTCCGAACCAATAAATCCATTTCGGCATGTTGTTGAATTCCCATGCCTTTGGTTATTTCTTGATAATCTAAATAGTGAGTTTTGCTTATTTGCACATTTCCTCGCTTTTCGTCTACATAAATGGGTGTAGAAGGCCCACCTACAATGTTTTCAGGAGAATTTTTTTCAATAAACGCCAATTTATATAAACATGCCACAACGTGTTTGCAAGCTTGTTCAACCAAATGTTGTGGACAACTACAGACCGGCCCGTCACTGTGCCAGTGCAACAGATTAAAACTTACATGATATTTTAAACGAACGTTGTTTTCGCTTCTTACGGTAAATCCTAGGGTACTGTTTAAGTCTATCTCAATGGAGTCCGGGTGAACAAATCCTAAACTGAAAATCCTTTTTCCTTTAGTTCTTGTACTTGGGTTGATTTCATCAATTATATCTAAAACCTTCGACATTTATTTTCTTATTTTACTGGGAATTACCTGAAAAAATATTCAATGCAATTTGATGCAAAGCTATTAATTTTTTTTCATGGTAATATAATCTACAAAATGTGGCAAAGCCAACTCAGGATTAGGGAGTTCAGGATGCCAGCGTTTTTCCCACTCGAAACTTATGAAACCTTCATATTTGTCTTTGTCTATAATTTTGAGAATTTCAGCAATTGGCACTTTGCCTTTGCCTGTAAGTGTGTATTCGTGAGTGGTGTTAGGCTTAAAAAATCCGTCTTTTATTTGCACGATTTCTATGTAATCTTGGAGGGTTTCATACATTTTTTGAGGACTTTCTTTGGTAATCAAATGCATATTAAAGAAATCCCAGATTACTCCAACATGCTTTTTGTCAAGGCCTTGCATCATTTCTAGGAGGTCTTCTGACCACACCAAATCACCGTGGGCATCGAGGAGGACTTTTACTTTTGAGCCTTTACAATAATCGATGAGTTTTTCATAATTGGTTTTTATGGTTTCAAGGGCAAATTCTTTGGATTTTTCTTTCGGAAATTTATCGGGAAAAACTCTTACAAAAGGACATGCTAATTGTTGAGCTAAGTCAATGTACCTCTTCGCAGTATCTAGGTTTTTAAGTCTTTTTTCGGGTTCATATTCGTGCAAAACTACGGAAGAGTTGAGGTTAAGAATTTTTACACCAAAATCCGCCGACATTTTTCTAATATCAGCAATTTTGCTTGGGGCAAATTCAGGGCTGTTTAGAATATCTACGTCACCTTTTATCCCTCTGATTTCAACAGCCTTGTAACCATACTTTTGGGCATTTTCAAATACTTCTTTCAGGCTCCAATCAGGGCAAGCCAAAGTATTGAAACAAAGTTTTCGTTTGTTTTTGGGTTTTGAAAAAGCCTGTGAACCAACAAAAAGTCCAAGGCTGGTTTGAAGGAATGTTTTTCTGTTCATAAGATGGGGCAATTTTTCAAATTGCTTTTAAAGATAATACAATTTAAAAAACTGTACCACCAATATTCACCACAAATTCAGTAGTTTCTGTCAAATACCCAATTGGTTCACAAAAATCAGCTAAGCCGTTATCAGATAACACTTTAATGACCTCCGAAGCTTGGTCTTTGGCCACCGCAATAAGTAACCCGCCGCTGGTTTGTGGATCGGCCAAAATAGCCCTTTGGAGATCCGTAATTGGGGCTATTTTGTGCCCGTAGCTGTCCATGTTTCGGTTGGTTCCGCCGGGTATTGAACCCTGGGCTATGTAGTCGTATATCTCTGGAGTAATGACTGGGATTTTCTCAAAATCTATCACAGCACTCAATCCTGAGCCTTCGGCCATTTCTGTTAAATGACCCAATAACCCAAAACCCGTGACATCGGTTATAGCAGATACGCAAGCCAATTTCCCTAATGCTTCTCCCACCTTGTTGAGTTGCATCATTTGGTTAGGAGCCAAGTCTTTGTGTTCAGTTTTTAAGATTGCCTTTTTCTCAGCCGTAGTCAGTATGCCTACACCAAGCGGTTTAGTCAAAAATAAGACATCCCCAGCATTGGCTTGGTTGTTTTGTTTGATGTTTTCGATAGGCACTATGCCGTTTACGGCCAAACCAAAGATTGGCTCTGGTGAGTCTATACTGTGTCCTCCGGCCAATGAAATTCCTGCTTCAAGGCAAATACTTCTGCTTCCATCTATTACTTTTTGAGCTACTTCGGCAGAGAGTTTGTTGATGGGCCAGCCCAAAATGGCAATAGCCAAAACGGGTTTTCCGCCCATGGCATACACATCGCTGATGGCGTTGCAGGATGCTATTCTTCCAAAATTATAGGGGTCGTCAACAATAGGCATGAAAAAATCTGTGGTAGAAATCAATGCCGTGCCGTTGCCAAGGTTTAGCACGGCAGCGTCGTCTTTGCTATGATTGCCCACTATGAGGTTTTCGTTGTTGGGCAAGGCTATGTTCCCTTTCAAAATCACGTCTAATACCTGAGGTGATATTTTGCAGCCGCAGCCCGCACCGTGTGAATATTGCGTAAGTTTTATTTCTTCCATTTTATCTAAAAATCTGCATTAATATTTTGGCGTTTTCTTCCTCGTCCACGCTTTTTCCTTCTAGTTTAAATATTTTTCCTTTTTCTTTTGCGTTGAGCCCTTTTTCGTACCATTTGTCGTAATAACGCAACAATATACCGAAGCAGCCACTGAAATCATTATCTTCTAAGTGTCGTAAAGTGTTCTTGGTTTCAAGTCCACCTAGTCGTTTTTGTATTCTTAATACTGCATTTTTAAGCTCTTCTTGGGGTAAGTCGCCATATTCTTTTACCAAAAACTTCAGTCTTTCGTCAAACGGAATTTGGAGATAACCCAAATCGCTTTCTTTCATTTTTTGCCAGATGATATTCGGAATATTTAAATTGCCTATTCGCTGACTTTCGTCTTCGAGCAAAATCGGCCTTTCTATATTTTTCTTGGCCAACTGCTCGGCAAGCAGGTTTTCGAACATCTCCTGGCTGGGCTGAGGAGGTTGATTGATACCGCCAAGGGCTGAGCCTTTATGTTTGGCAAGGCCCTCTAAATCAACTATTTGCAAGCCATTATTTTCTAATTTATGCAAAAGATAGGTTTTGCCACTGCCGGTATTTCCACTAACGACTTTAAAGTCATAAGGCTTTTCGAATTGGCCGATGACCCAGTTGCGATAGGCCTTATAACCACCAGACAATTGATATACTTCAAAACCATAAAGGTCTAATAACCAAGCTACTCCGCCGCTCCGCATACCACCTCTCCAGCAGTGCACTAGTATTTTTTTGTTGGTGTTTTTTGTCAGTTCTTCTACTTCTTCTACTATGGCTCGCATTTTTGGTCCGAAGTAATCCAAGCCTATTTTTATGGCTTTTTCTTTACTTTCTTGTTTGTAGGCTGTGCCAACTACCTTTCGTTCATCGTCTGTAAATAGTGGTAGAGAATAGGCGTTTGGTATATGTGCATGTGTGTATTCGCCAGGACTTCTTACGTCAAAAACCAGGCTTTCTGTGCGTAGTTCAGCAAAATCTTCTATTCCTATTTTTTGAATCGCCATTTTTTATGAATAAAAAAAACACCACAAAAGGGTGTTTTTCAATAGTCTTTTCTGTTTTTCTTTTCGAGTTTTTCCTGCTTTTTTTCTTTGGCTGTTTTGGCAGGTTCTTTTTTTACAGCTTTTTTAGCGTCTTGTGCTTTTGCCATCTTTATAAGTGTTTAATTGAAAAAACGAAACCAAACTTTGCCCTAAAGGGCGTAGTTTTTGGTCTTTAATTTACAGCGACCGCAATTTAAAAATATTTACCCTATTTTCACCAAACTATTGAAAAATAAGCTCTCATTAACCTCCAATCAGGTGTATTTTTTCAAATATTGATTCAAGGCCTTTCTAATGGTAATCATAATAGGCAACAATATGGTGCAACCAACAAAAAACGGAAGGATAAAATGCAAATAACCCAAAATTAAAAATACGGAAATAAGCAACAGCTGAAAGCCCAAGCCGTATACCGAAACGAAGCTCATAAACCAGTTTGGGTAGTTTTTGGAGCGGTGAGCGTTGGTATCGAGCATTTGGATAAATCTATCAAAAAAGCCATACAAAACATTGAATATCAAAAACATGACGTTAACGGTTTTCTGATTTTCGCCGCTAAAAGCAGTTGGTGCTTTTTGCTCAAAAACCTTGCTGGTGCTGTCGCCGCCGATGCTGATATTCCGGAGAATGACATAATAATAGTTGTACAAAGTACCTTGTAGTTGCACACAAACGAAAGCCAAAAATGTAATCCAAATGGGCGAATGGCTTAAATATCCAATAGAAAAAAGTAAGAGGAAATTTAGGATAATATCAAAAATGCTATCCAAATACCTACCGACATACGAAGGCGTGTTTTTTTGTCGGGATAGCTCTCCATCGGCGGCATCAAGGATGGATTTAAGAATTAGAAAGAAGCTCGCCGCCCAATAGAATTCTATAAAAATGCAGTAAATGGCCAATAAACCAGAAAGCCCGAACGCTAGTGTTACATGAATAGGCGTAGCTTTGGTATCTTTTAAAGCGAGGGCAATAAGTTTGGCAATTGGCCGTCCGTAATCTGAAAAATCAATGAATTTGTCCTCAGGAGCGAGTTTCGACATCGAATGAAATATTCCGTTCTGCGACAATATGGTCGTGGTTATGATTTCATAACATTTTGATAACCTAAATAGTCAAGTTTTGGTTTGATTTCTTAGCACTTGATACCGATTTTTTTAAACACATAGAAGGATTTTAAACCGCAAAGACGGAAAGAAATTGAGCGGTGTGAAAAAAGCTGTGAAGCTCAGAAACTAATAAAAGAGAAAACTTTGAATTCCTTTGTGTAGAAGATTTAACCACATAGCTGTCCACCGTATCCACCAAATAATTTCCGCATAAAATCTTCAAAAGAAAAAACTGAAGAACGTTTCGGATAATACTTTCGGGCTTGACATTTGCGAAGCTAAAATATATTACTTTTGCAATACCTAATATTAAAAGATGGCCTTCGATTTTCATTCGGATAGAACAATTTATTTCAAACTTCAGTACAACAACACCAAGGACAACATTATACCTTGGATAGAAAAACACAAGCCCATAAGTGCGGGCATGAGGGTTTTAGAAATCGGTTGTCGCGATGGAGGTGTGTTGATGCCATTTATGGAAAGGGGTTGCACAGTTACAGGTTTTGACCTTGACCGTGGCCCCGTGGAAAGTGCACAGAAAATATACGCAGAAGACATAAAGCAAGGCAAGGCCAGTTTTTTTGTAAAAGACGTGCACGACTACATTGCCGAAAATAAAGATAATCAATCGGCCAAAT
The DNA here is from genome assembly GCA_945885545.1 of Spirosoma fluviale. Taxonomy (GTDB): domain Bacteria; phylum Bacteroidota; class Bacteroidia; order Cytophagales; family Spirosomataceae; genus Leadbetterella; species Leadbetterella lacustris. The sequence goes on along the minus strand of CAMCYZ010000124.1, from coordinate 5,147 downwards.
TTGATATTATTGTATTAAAAGATGTTATAGAGCACGTTTATGGTCATGAGGAAATGATCAGTAACCTCAAACACATTTTGTTGCCAACGGGAGTGATATATTTCGGTTTTCCGCCTTGGCAAAATCCGTTTGGTGGGCATCAGCAGGTACTAAGGAGTAAGCTTTGGTCACGACTGCCTTATTACCATTTGTTGCCTAATTTCATTTATTATGGCATAATTAAACGTTGGGAAAAAGACTCTTTTGGATTCATAAAGGCCACAAAAGAAACAAGGATTACGCCTGAAAAATTTGAGAGATTGGTTCAAAAACACAATTTCGAAATTCTCGAAAACCACCATTATCTTATCGGAACCATGTACAAGTATAAGTTTGGTCTTATGCCGAGACGGCAGTTCGGCATTATTAAGGGCATTCCATATTTTCGTAATTTTTTCACCACGGCAGTTGACTATGTCATTCGCCAAAAGAGCTGAGGTTTGGTGGTTTGTGTTTTTTGAAAAACAAGGATTTGTAAATTTCTAGTCTTTCTCCATTGAGGGTAATATTGAGGTATTGTGTGTGGTGTTTATTTTGTGGCTGTTTATTGCAAATCTTTATTAATCAATTTTTTACATTACACAGTCACTTTTATCGGATTCATATAATCAATGAGAAATGGCATAGGCATTACCCAAAAATTAGCTTGACACACCAAAAAAAAGTGTTATATTTGTCTTTTATAAGAAAAGGATGCAAAAAACGAAATTTACATTTTCAAGCAAAACTTAGCCGGGTTTCTGATTTTATTTAATATCAGGAACGGTCGATTTTCGCCGTTCTTTTTTTTTCTACCCAGCCTGAGAGGGCGGGTTATTTTTTTTAGTAGTAATAACATTAAAACGTAAAGAACATGTCATTTCAATATTATACACAGGAAGGATATGATAATTTGAAAAACAAACTCAACGACCTCAAAACACGTGGACGTAGAGAAATATCAAAAGCCATAGCGGAGGCCAAAGACAAAGGCGATTTGTCGGAAAACGCTGAATACGACGCGGCCAAAGATGCTCAGGGGCTTATGGAGGGAGAAATCTCTAAATTAGAAGTCTTGTTTTCAAACGCCAGGATTTTGGATGAATCTACTATAGATATTTCTACGGTTTCGCTCATGAACAAAGTGAGGATCAAAAATATCAAAAACGGTGCTATAATGACCTATACATTGGTAGCCGAAGAAGAAGCTGACCTTAAACAAGGAAAGATTTCTATCAACTCGCCGTTTGCAAAAGGTCTTTTGGGTAAAAAAGTTGGCGACAAAGCACAGATTCAAGCCCCTGCCGGTATGGTGGAGGTAGAAGTAGTAGAGATTTCGATGTAATCGATTGTTTATAAGCACATTGAAGGGGGCTTTTGCTCCCTTTTTTGTTTTTTTAGCATGAAGAGTGTTGAGAAAAGAAGGTTTAGCTGTTTTTTTTTAACATGAAGGGTATTAAGGAGTGAAGGTTTGGCTGTTTGTTTTTTTTGACAAGAAGTGTGTTAAGAAGTGAAGGTTTAGTCGTTTGTTTTTTTTAACGTGAAAATTATTAAGAAATGAAGTGTATTAAGTTAGCTATTTGTTTTTTTGACATCAAGATTACTAAGAAATGAAGGTCACGAAGGTTCAGCTATTTGTTTTTTTTTAACATTAAGGGTATTAAGAAATGAAGGTTTGGCTGTTTGTTTTTTTAACATGAAGAGGATTAAGAAATGAAGGGCATGAAGGTTTAGCTGTTTGTTTTTTTGACATGAAGATTATTAAGAAATGAAGTGTATTAAGTTAGCTATTTGTTTTTTTAACATGAAGATCATTAAGAAATGAAGTGCATGAAGGTTCAGCTAGTACATTTAATCTGAATTTTCTTAATGTTAAAAAAAGGCACAAGGATTGACAAACAACATGTCTGCTTTTAGAAACAAGGCCTTCAATTACCTAATCAAAGTCACATAACCCTTAAAGGTTTTAGTTAGTCCAGCCCTGTCGAGTTTTTCAAAATTGACGGTGATGTAATAATAATATACTCCCGAAGGCAAATCGTTGCCTTTAAGGTCTTTACCATCCCACTCCAGTCTTTCTCCTGTACTTGTAGCTACTTTTAGTCCCTGCGAAGAATATACATCAAAACTGATGTTTTTGATAAATGCAGGGCAATTCATGGGCGAAAAAGTATCGTTTTTGCCGTCGTTGTTAGGCGAGAACACATTCGGGAAGGTCAGGTCTTCGCAGTTGTCAAAGCATATTTTGTTGCTTATTTTGCTTTCAATTCCTATCGAATTTTTGGCCGAAATATAATAGCAACCCGCAAAACCGTCCTTGGAGTTTCTCCTGTGCGTAAACGAATTCCCAGCTTCTGCCTCTTGAACGGCAATTAAGGTAGGCTTTTCGTCTTCGTATCGGGCAAAAAATATGCTGTAAGAAACGATGTCTTGTCTGCAAGCACCTGTTCCTGTGGTAGTTGGGCTGCTCCAGTTGAGCTTGTTAACAAACACGTTGTCGTTGCAAAAGTCTTTTGAGGTCAGTCCAACACACCCGGATCCAGTTCCGCCTGGAGTGTTTGTAATAGCTGGTGTACATGGCGGTGACTTATCGGAAGGGCTTCCGCAGGCTATCTGCGATGCGTTTTCTAAAACTCCCAACTGCGGAAGTTCGGCATAAGCTCCAAAGGTTACCACATAATAGCAATACGTTTCGCCATTCTGTATGTCGTAAGTTATGTCACCGTCTGCTTTTTCTTCGTCTAGACCAATATCTGTGAAAGAAAAAGTATTGGCTTGTGTTAATTTAAGCTTTTTAACAAGATTAAATTTACCCAGATTTAGCTTGTCTTCCCTGTAAATATGGTGGATTTTGTTCTCGTTTGACCAAGGCACATTGGCTTCCCATGAAAGCTTCAAAGACTTGTCGTCGGGAAGAACGCCTAATCGTACACTTGATGCTACTGCCGAGCTACTGAATAGTTTAGTGTTTTCGGTATAAAACGCAACTTTGTATCTGTACACCAACTCTTTGGTGTTGAGGCTTTTATCGATAAAAACTGTATCTGCGGCCTTGTCAAGAAGTGTGTTTTGGGTGTGTATGAGCGTGTAGTTTTCGCCACCGATACCCATTGCTCTGTAAAGTTTGTAAACATAAGGTCCTTTGTTTTCTTCAGTTTTTAAGTCCAAAGGTTTTGTCCAATTTACCAATATTTCGCCTGTGGTGAGGTCGGTTTTTATTACAGAAACCTTGGTCATGACATTCATGCCTTGTTTTATTTCTGAACCAATACAAAACTCAGTAGATGGAGCACTCTGCATGTTGAGAAATTGATTTACCGCTAATTCTGTTATCAATCTGTAGCTGTAAATAGAGCCTTTGTCGGCCTTGGTATCTAGGTAGGTGCTGTCTGATACGTTCACTTCTCCAACGAGGGCATATCCCCAGCCGTTGGGAATGCCGGAGGAACATTCTCCGGGGTTCAAGCCACTACAGCCGCTTTTTCTATAAATCAAGATCTTGCCTGCCGTTTTACATACTTTTTGGGCTTGCCAAGTGAGTTTTATGCCGGCTTCAGTTTCTGCTGCTGTCAGTCCTAGCGGCCGTGGTGGCAGCACATTTATTTTCATTGTTTTTATGTCTACCAACTGAATGTCAAATCGTCCAGGGTTATCTTCGACTTTAAAAAGTACATCATAAGCTTGCTCTCTTACGTGCAAGCAGTTGGTGTTCCACGTGAAAGTTCCGTTAGCTTGTTTTTTGGTGATGGCACTTTTAAATGTGGCTGCTTCTGGCTCAATGAATTTGAAAGACAGCCCGTTGGCATCGAGATTATAAAGCCCACCTGTAGTGGTTATTTTAAGCGGCTGGTCGTCTTTGTCTGATGCTTTTACTTCAAACTCGAGTTTTTTTCCTGCTTCTATACAAATGTCAGGGGGCAGAACGAGCTCGGGGCTGTTGTTATCAGACTCTGCCACTATGATTTGCATGTCTCTGACAATCTCCCCAATTTTTATATAGGTGCCGTCGGGTGCTTTTCGCCATTCTTCTATGATAAAGGCAACGTTATATTGTCCGATTTCTCTCGGAGCATCCCAGATGAGGTCGCCCGTTCGGGGGTCTATTCTGAAGGTTGCCGGTCCATTTCGAGCTTGGTTGAGTACAGGTGACGGCCCTACGGTACTAGGATCGCGGTAGCCCGATACGAATTCACCTATACCTGTATCTACGCCTTTGTCTCTTTGTGGGGTGGTGAGTTTGTAAGAAAGACTGTCGCCGTCTATGTCAAAAGCCCCAGGATTATGGATAAATCTCTTGCCGATGGCGGCCGAGTCTAATGGAATATTTAGAAGAACAGGTGTGCTATTTAAACCGAAACTTGAACTGATGACTATGGTAGTTTGAACAAAAAAACTAATGTTTTCGGAAGGCTGGGGTAGGTTTATGGTGCGTTCGTTTCGGTTTACGATTCCGCAGCTTATGGTATAGCGGCCTGGTGCCGGAAACGTAAACGTGGTGTCGTAAACGTTACACATGGTAGTGGGGCTTATCAGAAATTTCTTTTTTCGGGTTACGTTGTATGACTCCACTTTGTTGGTAGAAAAACCGAAGTAAAAACTTACGGTTTCTTGGCCGTCGTTGGCAGCTCTACCGTTTACTTGGTCGGTAAAAGTGGTAAGTGTTACTTTATAGGTAAGCTGGGTTTCTGACACCCGTTTGGCTGTGATTTCTCCTGCACGCAGGTGAGTTGCGTAACTCCAAAACGGACAGGCCAAAATCAATATAAAAAGCAACTGAATGGTTTTTCTCATAGTAAAGCTTTGCTTTGATGCTTTCAAATACGCTTTGAAAGGTTAATGCCTTCCCGACAATCATCGGAATGTTTTAATGAATTGGTCAAAAATAATCTAAATGCTTTTAAGAAAACGACAAAAACAAGTAAAATATTCTTTGAGCACATTTTTAAATTGCGTTTAACCCTTCAAAATTAAAAGTCTGAATGATACTTTTCAAAATTGGTTAATTGATAATTTTAATAAGTACACCGATTATCTAAACCCCGAAAATAAGAAATTAAAAGCGGCCATTTCTCTAAGGTCTTGAAGCTCTTTTAGCCATTGTTTAAACCAGCCCTTCTTTTGTTTGTGAG
>CAMCYZ010000123.1 GCA_945885545.1 Spirosoma fluviale | reverse complement strand
CCGGCAAGTTTGGCCAAGGCAAAAGAGGATATGGAATGGATAAAATCAGAGCCAAACTAAAAACAACAAGTGAAGCATGGGTTGCGATGATCGTCTTGGTACTTAACCTGGTCAAAATGGCTGGGCGGGTACCGCTCGACCCAGTTTTTCAGTATAGGCTTTAGGTAAAAAAAATCAACCAGCAAATGACTTCGCTGGCTAATTTTAACAATATTTGTACTTCTCCAAGATTCATCAGTTAGATTGAGTTTTTCAGCAGACCCTAATTAAGGGTATGCATAAAAGTGAATTAAGTGGTTAACTGAGCATTCGACCTCGCATCAACTTTTGTGGTATGTTAACAGTTTTGTGCTCCGAAATCCACTGATTCGTGTAACCGCAAAACCTTAATCAGAATAACCAAAAAGCATCCCTTACTATTAAACATCAATTTACAAAAACCTCGTCTATCAAAAATAAGGCTGGATTGGGTTTACCATCGCGTAATACGTTGAATGGCTTCGCCACTACCTTGAAATACGTGCCTCGAAATGGCTTTATTTTACAGCTAACAACCTGCATAAATGGCTTTGTGGCTGGAATGGGTTGAACGGGCCTTGATGTCCCTAACTTCTTCATGTTTTTTTCAGACGTTCCGCCCCATATTTCTATCAATTGAGGTGGATAAATGCCTGTTTCGGTTTCGATGAGCAAGTTTACTGAAACATCTGAAACCGTTGTTAGATTTTTGTAAACCATTAAGAGTTCCATGTCGTTGTTTCTGAAACCTGCCCAGTTGTTGGCCCAGGCCGGACTATTGGCGTTAAATGTGCCAAATACTTGATCAAAAAATGTGGCGGAGCCATTGGCAGGGTGTACACGGTTAAGTTTGCTTAAAAGCATCACCGAATCGGGTTTATAGTGGTTTTGAAAAACCGTAAATGTGGCCATATCACTGCCAAACCATCCATTTTTATAGGCTTTGGCTTTTATGGTGGTGGTTTTATGAAGGATAGATTTACCCGGAACGTATATTTTAGATTTTAGGCTATCTGGTTCGGTTAGGTCGGTAGTGAATCTTATCGTGACGTTTTTTATGGGATGTGCTATTTTCAAATCTATCGAATCTTTAAAAACAATAGGTTTATTATTCAAAAAAGGCAAGTTAAGTTTTAGTATATTTTCCTCACCCCCCCTTACAATACTTATGTTTTTAAACTCTTTTTCTACACTTAGCAGTTCTTCTTTACTTAAATTGCTGTTCCATAAACTCACCGACTGGAGGTTCTTACTTTTCTTTAAAAAATCTTTAAAACTTTTTAAATCAACCTTTATTTCGCCCAAATCCAAGGTTTTTAAATGCGGCAAAGCAACCAATCCGCTAAAATCTTTTCCTGAAATTTTGGTAAAATTTAAATTAAGATGACGCAGGTTTTTAAATTGGCTTATGGTTTTTAAATCCTTATCTCCAATCGGCACTTTACTGAGATTCAAGGCCACCATCTGTTCTTTAATTTCAGTTAAATCCTCCAATGATTTTGGCGTATAGAATTTTGAATTAAACAAGGTAACCTCTAATGCATTCGATGTTTTTGAGAGAGTGTTTATAACTCTATATTCATTATTTAGTTTCTGAACAGTTTCAGAACTGACCTTTATAAACTCATATTTTTCTTCTTTTGTACCAGTAGAAAATCGTTTTTGAGCCAACCTAAACAAGGAATCGTTTTTTGGCAGTTCCTTCACTTTTAAATGATATTCGGAATTTTTTTGGACCCACCATTTCAAGATTTGTTTCTCCTCCAAAGTTAGTTGTGTTTTCCCTTTAGGTGGCATGTGTTCTTTATGGTCTATATCTTGAAAAATACGCTCAATTAACAAACTCTTTTCAGCATCTTTACCTTCATAAAGAGGCCCTGTTTTACCTCCTTTTTTAATATTCTCTATGGTATTGAGTTTTAGCTCTCCTTTCGTTTTTTTATCATTGTGGCAGGAAACGCACTTTTCTTCCAAAATGGGTTGAACCAAATCAGCAAAAACCTCGGCCTTGTCAATTGCCACAACTTTTTGAGGTTTCCAGCTTTCAAAAACAAAATTTTCGCCATGGGTAATGTTTGCTCCCAAATGGCCGGTAATCAACAAAAGCCCAATTAAACCAAAGGTGGCAAGCCTTTGTGCTATTTTGTTTGCTTGAATTTTACTTCTAAAAATGTAATAAAAATAACCCAAAACCGACATTCCGCTACCTGTCCACTTGTGCCAATTTACAGATTCAGCATCATATCCCTCCTCTTGCGACAAAAACAGTCCAGAAATAGCAGAAGCGGTAGTGACATAAACAGCTATCAGTAATAAATTGGATGAATATTTTATAACAAAATGCTCTACTGCCATTTCAAACTTTGGTCGAAAAGCATCAAAAAGCAAAAGTAATAGCAAGAACGCTATAGGAAAATGCAAAACCAGCGGATGCAAACGCCCAAGCGGAAACATCCATAAAGGAATTTGAATGTAGTTTTCAAACATCAGTAAGAAAACTAAAAATATATTTAACAAGAAAAGAAATGCTTCTAAATAGCCTTTAAGACTTTTTTTCATACTAATTATAAATTACCGCACAGACGCTAAGAAATAATCATAACTCTTTTTATCTAAAATCTTAGTCATGAACGTTTCACAAGTTTTACGCAAGAATGGAAAATGATTTTGAAACCATAGTTGTTTTTATGAAATGATGTCTTTCACTACTTTACCTGAAACATCCGTTAGCCTAAATCTTCTCCCAAGATGCTTATAAACGAGTTTTTCATGATCCAAGCCAAGCTGGTTTAAAACAGTAGCCTGAAAATCATGTACATGTACGGGGTCTTTAATTACATTATAGCCCAACTCGTCGGTTTCGCCATACACCATTCCAGGTTTTATTCCTCCGCCTGCCATCCAAATACTAAAACAGCGTGGGTGGTGATCTCGGCCATAATTTTCGGGCGTTAAAGTACCTTGACTAAAATTTGTTCTACCAAATTCCCCTCCCCAAATCACCAAGGTTTCGTCTAAAAGACCCCTTTGTTTCAAATCGCTCACCAAAGCCGCCGAAGCTTGATCTACATCTTTTGCTTGTTTGGTGATTTCATAAGGCAGGTTGCCGTGTTGGTCCCAGCCTTGATGATACAATTGAACAAAACGCACACCACTTTCAGATAATTTTCTGGCCATAAGACAATTAGCAGCATAGGTACCTGGCACTAAGCAATCGGGGCCATACATTTTTATGACGTTGTCTGGCTCACTAGAAAGATCCATTATTTCAGGCACAGCGGTTTGCATTCTGTAGGCCATTTCATATTGCTGAATCTTGGATGTTATTTCTGGGTCTCCAAACTTGTCGTAAGAAAGCTGATTCATGGCCGCCAAATTATCTAACATCTTTCGGCGGTCTTCCCTATTCATTCCATCTGGGTCTTTTAAATACAAAACGGGGTTTTCGCCGCTGCTAAATTGCACTCCTTGGTGTATAGACTCCAAAAATCCGTTTGTCCAAAGTTTTGAATACACGCCTTGTCCATTGCCCACCCCTCTGGAAAGCAATACGGTGAATGCGGGTAAGTTTTTGTTTTCACTGCCTAGTCCATAACTAAGCCAAGCCCCCATACTGGGCCTATTGCCTTGCTGGGCACCTGTTTGAAAAAACGTGAGGGCAGGGTCGTGGTTGATTGCCTCGGTGTGCATTGACCGCACAATACAAATATCGTCTACTATTTTGGAGGTGTAAGGAAACAAATCGCTGATCCAAGCCCCCGATTGTCCGTATTGCTTAAACCCTGTAAAGGACCCTACCAAAGGAAAAGTAGATTGATTAGCTGTCATTCCGGTCAATCGCTGTTCGCCTCTGATTGAAGCCGGCAGTTCTTGGCCGAACATATCGGTAAGTTTGGGCTTATAATCAAAGGTTTCTAGCTGGGATGGGGCTCCGTTTTGAAACATATAAATAACCCGCTTGGCCTTAGGTGCAAAATCTGGAATGCCCAGCGACAAATTGGCTTCGGCGTCCTTGTTTCTATTAAAAAGATCGGGCATCAACAACGAGCCCAAGGCTACGCCTCCAACTCCCATACTCAATTGAGACAAAAATCGTCTTCTGTTGAAATTCAATTGGTGTTCAAGAAAATTTTTATTCATGATTATGTTCTTGAAAAGGTTTCTTCTAAATTATATATAGAGGCTATGACCTGCATCAGGGTGGCAAGTTGAACTTTATCCAAATGCGATTTTATGGGATACTCCCCTACTTTCAATAGCTTTTCGGCTTTAGCTTTTGTCATATCCTTGGCAAGTACATGATAATAATTATCTAGCAAGACACGCTCGTTTTCGTTGGGTTTTCGGCACACAATGACTCTGAATGCTTGAGAAAGTTTTTCTTTCAAAGGATGTTTGTTTTCCAAGAGTTTGGCTCCTAACACCCTTGAAGCTTCTAAAACTGTAGGGTCATTCATCAAAACCAAGGCCTGCAACGGTGTGTTGGTGGGGAGGCGTTCTATCTGGCACTGATCTCTGTTACTGGCATCAAAGATTGTCATAGCAGGAGGTGGAACGGTGCGTTTAACAAAGCTATAGAGGCCTCTTCGGTATAAATCAAAACCGTGGTCTTGTTTATATATAGAAAGAATGCCCCTACCCGAAGTGGCACCTTCCCAAAGACCATCGGGTTGATAGGGTTTTATACTAGGCCCACCTATGCTATGATTCAACAAACCACTACTGGCCAAAATTAGATCCCTGATAAACTCGGCTTTGATTCTGTATCTTGGTGCTCGGGCCAAGAAAACATTTTCGGGGTCTTTTTCATATTTTTCTTTTGAAATGATGGCCGACTGCTTATAGGTAGCTGAGGTTACAATTTTTCGAACCAAGTGTTTGATGTCCCACCCATGATTTACAAAATCTACCGCCAGCCAATCTAACAACTCGGGATGGCTGGGTAAGGCTCCTTGCATACCAAAGTCCCCAGGTGTTTTTACCAATCCTTTTCCAAAAAATTCTTGCCAAACTTGATTTACAAAAACTCTAGCCGTAAGCGGATTTTTTTTATCAAACAACCATTGGCTCAAGCCCAATCTATTTTTTGGATATTTTGAATCAAAAGGCAACACCGATTCTGGTGTTTGTGGAAAAACCAATGCACCAAGTTTGTCATAAGCCCCCCTTTCGAGTACGTAGGTTGGGCGAATGCTGTCTTCTAATTCTCCCATTACAGATACAATGAGTTCGTTGGTATCTTTTTTGGAAATAAACTGAAGCAATGAGTCCACCTCTCCTTTGGTGATTTTTATGAACGGTTTCTTGGCATAGGTTTCGGGCCCTCCCACCACTGACTCAATACCTTTTTCAGGAACATTATTGAAAAAAGAAAATAATTGGTAATAGTTTTTTTGAGAAAACGGATCGTACTTGTGGTCGTGGCAAGCCGCACATTCCATGGTCAAGCCCAAAAATGCCTTGCTGAAGGTGTTGGTTCTATCGGACACATACGACACCCTGTACTCTTCATCTACTATGCCTCCTTCTTCGGTAATTTTATGATTTCTATTAAATGCCGTCGCCAAAACATGTTCTTTGGTGGCATTGGGCATGAGGTCGCCCGCAAGCTGCATACTCACAAAGGTATTGTAAGGCATATTTTTGTTAAATGCATTTATCACCCAATCTCTCCAAGGCCATTGGCTCCGGTAGCTATCGTCTTGAAAGCCATGAGAGTCTGCAAACCTTGCTACATCCATCCAATACACCGCCATTTTTTCGCCATATTTTGGGCTAGCCAACAACTCGTCCACTTTCTTCTCGTAGTTATCTTTGCTATCCATTTGTTGTATTGTGGGCGGAAGGCCTGTAAGATCAATGGAGAGTCTTTTCAGAAGGCTTTCGTCATCTGCTGCAGGGTTGGGCTTTAAATTGTTGTTTTCTAATTTTTCTAAAACAAAATAATCTATTTCATTACTTACCCAATCTTCATCGTCCACCTCTGGCAAAGGAGCTTGCTTAGGAGCCAAGAAAGCCCAATGAGGTTTATAAACCGCCCCTTGCTTAATCCATTTTTCAATGATCTCAATCTGTGTTTCGGTTAAAGACAGCTTTGAATCTATTGGGGGCATTTTTAGCTCGGCATCTTTTGTGATTAAGCGTAGATACACCTCCGATTCTTTGGGTTTTCGAGGAATGAGGGCGTGTTTTGTAGGATTTTCTTTTAAAGCTTTATAAGCCTCTTCGGCTATGTCTAGTCTTAATCCCGCTTGTCTTTTTTTTGAATCTGGCCCGTGACAGGCAAAACAATTATCTGCCAAAATAGGCCTTACATGAAAATTGTAATCTACCACATCGGGAATCTCCGAACCTTGTGCAGCGGAATCTGTACAAGCATTAAGTGTGTAAATGCCAACAGACACACTTAAAACCAATACAATTAAACGATTGATTTTCATTTTTTTTATAGGTTGAATATAAAGTCAAATTTAGCGTTTTTTTAGTACTTTACAAATATATTTTAGTACATATGCTTCAAATATTTGTGGATTGAAATTCTGTTTTTTTATCCTGGCGTTTGGCTTAAAATATTTCGTATGGTTGTTTTCCATATTATGTCAAAATTGTATTCAAATTTGATTAATTAAGACAATTATTCGATGGTAAAGCACAATTTTATTCAAAAATACCACATTGTAAAAAAACTATGGACGCTGATAATCTTGAAGCCGATAACATTCTTTTTACAGTACTTTTACACCTGACTAATTTCTTTGGCTCCTTTTATACCCACAGGTATCAATAGTAAATTTAGCCGAAATCGCTATGCCAAGGTTTTACCCATTTATCCATGCCTCCACTATACTTTTAACCTTTCCGAGATTTAAAACATTCTATTTACCTAATTGATGGATAGTTCCTTGAATAGAGCCACTCAACAGTTCTCCTTTTACATTCTTGATTTTATAGTCAATCGTGAACACATCCACTTTTTCTAAGTTTTCAATACTCAATTTCAGCCTATTACCCTCTACTTGCGACTTAGTCACTTTCAATACTTTCTGCTCTAAACGTTCTGAACCGTATTTTTTACTTCGTAACAATTGCCAAGTTTTTACTTCAAAATTGGACAAATCAGACGCAGATTTTTGATCTATTGGGCTGTCAAAATCAAGCACAATATTTTTTTCAAACACCTTCATTTTAACAGGAATTGGAATGGTTTTACCCGTGTACCTTACCCGATACAGTCCCCCACCACGCATCATTTGGTTGGTTCCCCAAGCCGACATTCCGCAGGCATACAGTTGACCATCAGTAGGATTAAACCTACCCCGCATTACCCCAGTTAAAAACTTAACGCCCGGTAAATCAATTACAGCCCCTTGTTCTTGTCCATTTACAGTTTCATTTAAGACGTATTGAATTTTGCCATAGCCATACGAAAGACTCAAAAGTCCACCATTTAAGGCTCCCCATTTTGGGCTTTCTACCCAAACCATTTCCGAAGGTGAGCGGTCGTATTTCATATCTAACCACACCAAAGGTTGTTCCATTGCCGCCCTTGAAGAATCTTTGGGTGGATTGTAGCCCCACATATTACCATAAAATTTCCCTATACCTTTCACCCAGTTGATTCGATTCATCGGATTCCAATACCCCTGTTGGTCGGTTACAATAAAACTACCGTCGGGATTAATACAAACACCATTGGCAGCCCTAAAACCTGTGGCTATGATGTCTGTTTTTGAGCCATCGGCACTCACTTTGAGCAGCGTACCGTGTTGCGGAATAAGGGCTTCACGGGCGTGCCTGCCGCTTTTGGCATAGTAAAAGTTGCCATCTTTATCGGTTTGAAGCCCCATCGCAAACTCATGAAAATGGTCCGTCACCTGGTGGTCGTGATTAAAACTTTCGTAAAAATCGGTTTCCATGTCGCCATTCAAATCTCTCAATAACACCAATTGGTCTCGACAAGTAACATAAATTTTTTCTTTTACTACCTTAATGCCCAATGGCTGAAATAAACCTGAACCTATTCGTTGCCATGTTAATTTTCCATCAGGATTTAAAAGTCCTTTTATTAACCAAACATCACCATCGGTGGCACAAGCGGCAGCAACATTGGCATCTTCAAAAAAATCAATGCCACTCAATTTCATTCGGCAAGCCCACGGATTCTCAAAAGGCGGGGTCAATTGATCCACCGCAAAGGGGCCATCTTCTTTGCCATTTGTTACGAAAGTTTTTAGGATTTCGGGATAGTGAGCACGCCCTGTTCCCAAGGTATATTTAGTTAATGATTCAGGTGCTGATATTTCTTTTTCAGAAAAGGCGGTACCTTTCTCGCTAATCGCCAAAGTGATTTTTACTTCTTCTTTGGCATTGATATTCACAAAAATCTGTCCGTTTTCTTCCACTAGTGTAGCCCCACTACCCATTACACTAACCTTAGCGGAGGAATTGGCTACTCGCATTTTCAAAATAGCACTCGAAGGCGAAATATTGAGCGTTCGGGTGAAAACTGACGTGCCAATAAATCCAAATTTCTCTAAAATGGCAGATTCGCCAACGTTATAAGAAATGATCACTTGGTCTTCAAAATGATAAAGTCCTTTATAATTGGCCCAAAATTTTGGCAATGGACCAAAAGCACGACCGTCACGAGCTACAAATCGAGGATCATCAAATTTCCCAGTATTTGGATTGGCCCAACCAGGGCCTACGGGTGTTTCAAAATGCAATTTCCCTACGGTGCGGGGGTAGGTTTCGTGTTTGTCATTCAACAAGATAGCGTTCCAATCTATAAAACCATCTCCAGTATAAGCCCCCGCTACTCGCATGAGGTCATGGTCAAAAACCATCCATGCCTTACCTTTTGAAACACCGCCATTGCCTTTGTCTAAACGTACCGCAATGCCTTTGTAGGCAAAATTATTTTTTGAGTAATCTTCATCTTTAAAAGGTGACGGGCCTGGAGAATGGTATCGCGGAATACCCGTTTTTTCATCGGCTAATTCATAGGTATTCATCAGGAAATTTCCATAATCCATATCTGCCCAAGGTTGATAAGGTTTAACTGCTGGACCTCTTGATTTACCTTTTGGAAGAGATGAAAGATAATCCGGCATAATTTTGAGAAGGGACACTGTTTTGTTTTTTGAGACAAACTCTTCTTGAATATAATGAATGACATCGTATTTTTCTTGCGGACTGAGTGCAACCTGAGGAGGCATAGAGCCATACCCTTTCGTTACGGTTTGATACATAGAATAAGCATCGCCGCCCGCTTTAAATGGCTCTGCCCAAAACTTTAAGGACATTGGAATCGAACCTTCGTTTTCTTCATTTCCGTGACAACTAATACACGTGGCATTATAAATTCTTTCGCCTCGAACAAATGAATTATCGTTGAAATCTTTGATAAAACCCGCATGGTCTAAGCCTTTTTCAGTACTTGGAAGATCTTTTGATGATAGATTGTAAACGACTTTGGTTTTTGGGTTTTTTTGGGCAAAAGTTAAAGTTGAAAAAAGAGAAAAAATCAGTATATATTTTTTCATTTCAATTTATTTAAGGTTTTTAATAAGCTATTGATTTAAGAAAAACGTAGGCTTACCTCATCCGCAGTGGAGTTGGGCTTGCATTGTTGTTTTCTAATTTTTCTAAAACAAAAAATTCTATTTCATTGCTTAACCAGCCTTTATCGTCCACATCGGCAATCTCCGAAACATGTGCAGCGGAATCAATAAAAGCATTAAGGGTGTAAATGCCAACAAACACACTTAAAACCAATACAATTAAGCAATTGAATTTCATTTTTTTAGGTTGAATATGAAATCAAATTTAGTTTTTTTTTAAGCATTTACAATTGTATTTTAGTATAATTGCTTCAAATATTTGAGGATTGAAATTCTGTTTTTTATCCTTATGTTTAGGTTAAATTATTTGGCAAGAGACTTGCTAATACGTTACATTCCTATCCTAAGGATATGTCATTCGAGAAAGTTAATGTCAGGCTTTACCCTTTGAAAACCGCATCTCCTTTTCTGTACATCCAAAATAATAGAAAATCTAAATTAGCTTAATAAAACCACTCAACTCACATCCTTCGAGCTATTTCTCCAGGTCATGATTCCCGCAATTAGAGCAGGAATAGCAAAAATCATAAAGTTCACTCCTATGGTCAAGCCCATGCCTATGAGTAGGCCGCCGAGTTTGGGCCCTACTATGCCGCCTATTCGCCCCGCTCCCATTGCCCAGCCGATACCTGTGGTTTTAAATTCGCTAGGGTACATTCGTGCAGCAAAGGCATATAATCCTACAAAACCGCCTTGAATACCAAAACCTAAGAAAGCAAACACCAACAAAACAATATCAGAACCTATGAAAAACTTAAAGCAAGCCATCAAGACGGCAGTAAAAATCAAGATGACACCGATGGTTTTTTTCAAGCCATATTTACTCGAAAGATAACCTTGGGTGACAATGCCAAAAAACGCCCCGATGTTAAACACAGTGCCGGCATAAATAGCCAAACTCAATGAAAGGCCTGCATCTGTTGCCAATTTCGGAATCCAGCTAGTCATGAAGTACAAGGCCGCAAAGGCCATAAAAAGTGATATCCAGAGCTCTATGGAAGGTTTTTTGTATTTTCCTGACAATAATTTACCAACAGGAATAGCCGACTGCGGCTCAGCCTTTGCCGGCAGCACGCTGATGGTTTGAAATCCCATTTTCTGGAGCAAGGAATTAATCTTCTCTAAGGCATTCTTGGGTTGGGCTTTTACATAAAAATCTATAGACTCTGACAAAAATATGATAATCAAGGGAATGGCGAGTAAGGAGGCTACACCGGCGTATTTAAACATCTGCTCCCAGC
This sequence comes from Spirosoma fluviale, assembly GCA_945885545.1. GTDB lineage: Bacteria > Bacteroidota > Bacteroidia > Cytophagales > Spirosomataceae > Leadbetterella > Leadbetterella lacustris. The sequence goes on along the minus strand of CAMCYZ010000123.1, from coordinate 815 downwards.
CCTCAGCTGGAATCACTTTGGCTGCCACCAAGCCAGACAAAACCGCACCGATGGGATAACCCGAAATGACGAAACTCACCCAAAAATCGCGGGTTTTGTTGGGCGTAAACTCAGCCGTTAATGCCGCTGTACTTGCTAACATACAACCAATACCGAGTCCGCTCAGAAATCTATACACCAAAAGCATATTGACACTTGTGGCATAAGAAGTCAGATAAATACAGGTGCCCATCAAAATCGCACTGATTAAAATAACGTTTTTCCGACCAATGCGGTCGGCATAAGGTGCTATCAGCAAGGTACCGAGCGTCATACCTATGAGTCCGGAGCTAAAAACCGTCCCTAATACATCAGGGCCAATAGCCCAAGCTTTGGCGATGGCCGGTGCAGTATAAGATATGACCAAAACATCCATACCATCCAACATATTCATCAAAAAACAAATAAAGATGGTAGTTAACTGGAGTTTTGAAAGGGGGTTTGAATCAATTAAGGCTTTTGAGGAGAATTCCATTCTTGAAAAAATAAATAATAGGGTTGATTGTTTTTAAAAACCTAAAATTAGTGTATTTATCCTAGAAAAAATGAGTTAAAATAGAGATTTTTTTGATAATCAAAAATAAAATGTGTCAGTATAAACAAAATCTTATCCTGTATCTTAAATATATACTGAATTTGATCATTTTGATTTAAAGTATCTTTAAGTGTCCTTTAAGTGGTTTTTGTGTACCATAACTCACTCATTATAATTATTTTATGGGCTATTTTTAGCCTACCAATCAACAACAAAAAATTTAAACCTCGCTATTAAGATT
>CAMCYZ010000122.1 GCA_945885545.1 Spirosoma fluviale | reverse complement strand
GGATAATGTAAAATATACATATCTGTCTGAATCAAATAATGAGCATCCATTATATAATAATTATATTACTGGAAATAGAAAAGATTATGCAGTAAGTGATGTTATGATAAATAATATGGTTGCTAATGGTGACCCAAGGTTACCTGCTATTGCTGATAAAAACATCAATTTGAAATATGTAGGTGTACCAGATGGAGTTTTTCCTGCCGTTTCAAAAGCCCAAGATGTTTCTTTAGCTGCCACTTCAATGCGTTTGCAAAACTCTCCTGCTAATGTTTTAACATACGCCCAGATTTTGTTTTCAAAAGCAGAGGCAGCAAAATTGGGCTGGATAAGTGGTGATGCAAAAGAATTTTATGAAGCAGCAATTACTGCCTCAATTCAGCAATGGTTAGGAGCAAATGCAAGTGCTGAGGCAATCAGCGGATATTTGGCTCAACCAAATGTACAGTTTGATGATGCTAAAGCATTTGAGCAAATCGCCACACAAAAATGGATTGCTTTGTTTTATCAAGGAAATGAGGCTTGGGCTGAATGGCGTAGAACTGGTTTTCCTGTTTTGAAACCTGCTGCGAAACCTCTTAATCTAAGTGGTCAGATTCCAAGAAGAATGGCTTACGTTGTGACTGAAGGCACCTTGAACAAGGTAAATTATGACAAAGTGGTTGCCTCTCAAGGCCCAGATACGCAAGAAACTAGAGTTTGGTGGGATAAAAAATAATTAATCTTTTGAAAAAAAGAATGCCGTCCTTTAAATTTCAAAGGCGGCATTCTTTTCTATTTTTTTACAATATCTTTCTTCCCAAAGTCAGTTGCCAGCCCGAGAGCCTTTGGCTAAACTGATTACCATTAAATTGTTTTGAGGAAACTTCTGAAAGGCTGCCATCTTTTCTCAAATCAATGTCAAAACCTAATAACTTTATTCCTACTCCTGCCTGATAGCCAAAAGTTGCCTTTTCAAAAGCTGCATCTGGGTTCGAGGTTACGGATTTTAAGGCATCTAAAAATTTGCTATCTTCTGATAATTTAATAGAAGCAACTGGCCCGGCATTTATTCTTATTCTGTTGAATAATTTAAATCCAATCAGTACAGGTATATCTATATTATTGGTCTTGATGTCTACAACCACTGGTCCACCGCCTCCTACGGGCACTACATTTATTTTACCACCTTTTGTGGCAAACATTACTTCGGGCTGCAAGTATAGTTTATTACCCAATCTTGCAAATGCACCAAAGGTATAACCCGTTTTGGTATCTAAACTCTCGTTGAAATTTGCTTTGAATGACCCCTCGTTTGTGTAAATTTTAGAGACATTTACACCACCTTTAATGCCCAATTGGAACTGTCCATAAGAATTTTGGATTATCAATAATGAAGCCAAAACTAAAAATATTTTTTTCATAACTGTGATATTGTTTATAATTTTCAAGAATTGTCCTAATAAACGTATATTGCGATTTATTAGTACAAAAATAACGAGTCTTTAACAAATGGCTAAGCTTAAATCGGCCTATTTCTGCCAAAGTTGCGGTTACAATTCACCAAAATGGTTGGGTCGCTGTCCCTCTTGTAACGAATGGAATACCATAGTAGAAGAATTAATAGCAAAAGACGAGCCAGAAAAGGGTTCGTGGAGGTTTGGTAAATCTTCAAAAACAACAAGTAAGCCTAGGCTCATTTCTGAAATAAATAAAACTGAGAAATACAGAATCATAACTGAGGATGGAGAGTTTAATCGTGTTTTGGGAGGTGGTTTAGTGCCTGGTTCGCTCACCTTGGTAGGAGGCGAGCCAGGTATTGGTAAATCTACGTTAATGCTGCAGCTTGCCCTTAGTCTTTCTGACTACACCATTCTATATATATCAGGTGAAGAAAGCGAGCAACAGATAAAAATGCGGGCCGAAAGATTGGCATTTTCGAATAACAGGTGCTATGTACTCACCGAAACAGCCACTGATGCAATTTTTAAACAAATAGAACTCATAGAGCCTGATATCGTCATTATCGATTCTATTCAAACCTTAGTTTCTCCTTTGATAGAAAGTGGTGCTGGTAGTGTGTCGCAGGTGAAAGAGTGTGCCTCTGAAGTAATGAAATACGCTAAGGAATCTGACGTACCAGTCATTATGATTGGACATATCACCAAAGACGGCTCATTGGCAGGCCCAAAAGTGTTAGAACACATGGTAGATACCGTTTTGCAGTTTGAGGGAGATCAGTTTATGACTTATAGGATTCTGCGAACCACCAAAAATAGATTCGGAAATGCTTCGGAATTAGGTATTTATGAAATGTTAAGCAATGGGCTGCGGCAAGTGAGTAATCCATCCGAAATATTGATTTCAGAGAAAAACGAAAGTATCAGTGGTGTGGCTATAGCAGCTATGATAGAAGGAAATAGACCATTACAAATAGAGATACAGTCTTTAGTGAGTACTGCCAATTACGGAACGCCCCAAAGGAGTAGTAATGGTTTTGATCCACGCAGGTTACAGATGCTTTTGGCGGTTTTAGAGAAAAGGGGTGGTTTTAGATTGGGTACTCAAGATGTTTTTCTAAATGTGGCGGGTGGGCTGAAAGTCGAGGATCCAGCTATTGACTTGGCCGTTTGCGTGTCTATTGTTTCTTCTTATGAAGACCTTCCTGTCAGTCATTCAATTTGTTTCTGTGCTGAATGTGGACTTGGTGGGGAGGTAAGACCCGTAAATCGTATTGAGAGCCGAATTTCGGAGGCTGCCAAGTTGGGTTTTGACAAAATATTTATTGCAAAAAATAATACCAAAGGGCTTAATCTTGAGGATTTCAATATCAAGATAGTTCCAGTGAGTAAACTGGAAGAGGTCTTTTCTGAGCTGTTTGGATAAAATCATAAAAAAATGGAGCTTGACGAAATAGATAAACAAATTCTTGAAGCACTGCAGCGAAATGCTCGAGTGACCACCAAGGAGCTATCTTATGATTTAAAACTTTCCCAAACCCCTATTTATGAGCGTATTAAGAGACTGGAAAGGGAAGGTGTCATAAAAGGTTATGTTGCTCTTTTGGACAAAGAAAAAGTGGGGAAGCCCATGCTGACTTATTGTAGCGTGCAGCTTAAAGAACATGCTAAACCTTTTCTTGAACAATTCGAACGGGAAGTAGTTACTTTTAATGAGGTAGTAGAATGCTATTATATTGCTGGAAATTTTGATTATCTGTTGCGTGTTCTGGTAAAAGACATAGCACAATACCAGAATTTTTTGGTCAATAAACTTGCTGCTTTGGAGAATATTCAAAATGTTCAATCCATGTTTGTTATGACCGAAGTCAAATGGTCAACTAAAACGCCTCTTTAAATTGAATACTATAAAAAGTGGTTTGAATGAAAATATTGAAAAAGAAGATTTCTAAAAATGCGGATTTTTATTTCAATAAAGAGGGACTAATGGTTTTTACAAAGGAATATCATCTTAAAAGAGGTTATTGCTGTAAAAGTAATTGTCTAAACTGCCCGTATAAAGTAGAAATTAAAGTTTAGAATTTTGTTTTTTAAATAAAAATTCGGATATTTGCAGCCCAATTAGGTGTTCGTTTCGAGTAAACGAAGTTTCAAAAATTAAAAATAAACAATCATGTCAAAGGTTTGTCAAATAAGCGGTAAGAGAACAAGATCCGGAAATAATGTTTCGCACGCTAACAACAAAGTGAAGCGTAAATTTTTCCCTAACCTTAAAACCAAGAAATTTTTTCTTGAGTCTGAAGGTGTTTGGGTGGAATTGAAAGTAGCTACAAGTGCTATCAGAACTATCAACAAAAAAGGGTTAGAAGCTACTTTATTGAGTGCGGCTCGTAAAGGTACTTTGGCTCTATAAGAATATTTTTTTTATTTTTTTTGGATTGAATTTTGGACTGTTATAGTTTAAAATTCAATTTTTTTTTATGCCAAATGCAAAGAATTGTAGAAACCGCAGAGTTTTTAAAAACTAAAATTGGGACCTTCGTGCCACAATATGGTATTGTGCTTGGTACAGGACTCGGGAAATTGGTGGAAGAAATAGAAGTAGAATTTGAATTTCCGTACGCTGAAATTCCCAATTTTGTGGAGGCTACTGTTGAATTTCATAAATCTAGACTATTATTTGGTAAAATATCAGGTAAAAATGTTGTTTGTATGCAAGGTAGATTTCATTATTATGAAGGCTACAGCATGGAAGAAATCACTTTTCCTATACGGGTTATGAAATTACTAGGTATTGAGTGTCTTCTGATTTCTAACGCTGCCGGAGGTTTAAACCCAAGCTTTCAAGAGAGCGAGTTGATGATTATCAATGATCATATTTCGCAGTTTTTACCAAGTAATCCATTGCTTGGACCTAACATAATGGGAGATAGATTCCCTGACATGAGTGAACCCTATGATATTCGACTTATAGAAAAAGCTCATAAAATAGCTCAAAAGCTTGGAGTTAAGACGATTAGAGAGGGTGTCTATGTAAGTGTAACAGGCCCTCAGCTCGAAACCAAGGCCGAATATCGCATGATGCGTATGCTAGGTGCCGATGCTGTTGGTATGAGTACGGTGCCTGAGGTTATTGTGGCAAGGCAAATGGGTATTTCTGTTTTTGGTATTTCGATAATTACGGACATGTGTATTCCGGAGACACTTCAAGTTGCCGAAATCTCAAAAATTCTAGCCAACGCCGCCAAAGCCGAACCTATAATGTCCCTAATATTTAAAGAATTGATAGCCGAAGGAGTTTAGACTCTTGAGTTTTTGTAGTCTTTGATTTTGTTAAATAGGCCCGTTTCTACGAAAGTAAACTTTTTGTGCGTGAAGTAGTTGAATATAAAGCTAAATCCCATTCCTGCAAAGTGACTAATAGTACCAATGAGGCTGAAATCCTTAGTTTTGAATGGAATCTGCATTTTAAAATCTCCAAAAAGAGCCGTAAGTAGGTGCAAGGTTAGTAAAGCCCCGTAAACCGTAATAAGGTAAGAAAAAACCAGTACTATGGAGAATTTGATCATCTCTCTTTTGGTATTTCCTGATTTTCGACTGTTGAATGCAAATATTTTGGAAAGAATAAAGCCGACAGGAATAGAAACTATGAATCCAATAGAATAACCGGCTGAAGGAGACATTCCTAGGTGGCCAATACAGTAACTTGTACCGACTAAATACTGAACTATTACTCCACTACCGGCTGCAAAAAAATATGCTAGAAGTGATTTTCGTTTTTTAATTAAATAAGCCGCTTTTTTCAATAAGTATAGAATCGTTTTACAAATATCCTGATTTTCAAATGTTTTTACAAGTCGTTTTTGTTAAGAACCAAGGTTTTTTTTATTTCGACGTAAGTTCTAGAAGGAAATAGCTAAGTTTTTATGCTTTTTGTATGATTTCATGTTGCTTGCGGCTCGCTCTTCTATTATCTTTGCCTCTCAGAGCCAAATTTAATTCTAGAAATACTATTAAAACAGCCATGCTTCTAAATATTCTTTTTGCTATGTTTTCGGTTTTTAGTTTAAAAACTGATACATCTGCAGCGTTTTCTTTTTCTGATGATATTGATGTTTTTCCTCGTTACAAGCAGTTGTTAGTTAATATTCGAGAGCAAAGGATTTCCACTTTGGAGGCTGAGAATGAATTTAGAAGTATATTAAGTATTCTAAAAGAAAATTATCCCAATACACTGGATTCTAGTCAAATCGGTAATTTTGTTTTCCCGCTTACCCAAAGCAATTACTCAGCAGTTGGGGGCAATGGTTCTGGATTTTTTATCAAAAATTTCAATTTGTTCGACCACTCGGTCTCTGGAAACCATCCCGCACACGATATTTTTATTTACGACCCAGATCAGGACAGTATGGATAACAGAAAGCAAGCTTTTGTAGATATCGTATCTGTTGGCAATGGCGTGGTGTTGGCCGTTGAAAAAGATTGGACGGATAGTTCTGAATATAGAGGCGGAAATTATGTTTGGGTTTTTGATTTTGAAAGGGGAGGGTTGTGGTATTATGCCCACCACCGCAAGATAGTAGTAGAGCCAGGTCAGATAGTGAAACCTGGAGATAAGTTAGGCGAGGTTGGCCGAACAGGATTCAATGCCAAAAATAAACGCTCAGACACCCATCTTCATCTCATGTACTTGGAATTAGATCAGGACTATTATCCTAAACCAAAGAACTACTACGAATGGCTAAAGGCCGCTGTAACTATTAGGAAACCAACCCAAGCAGAGGGTCCTGTTCGACATTTTTTTGGCAAACTATTTTTAATAGAACCGCTTCCACCTAAAAAAATGGATGTTCGTAATTTTGATTGTAAGGTCAAAAAGAGGAGAGTTTAGGTGTCTTAAACTTTTTTCGTTTTACTTATCGCTAAAGAAAGCAATACATAAACAAGTATAATCAAGGGCACTGCGGCGAGCTGGAAAGCCAGAATTAACAACACGCAGCTAATCAGAAAAATATACTTCAATTGGTTCTCTTTCCAGCCAAATTTCTTGAATTTTAGTGCAAAAAGTGGTATTTCGGCATTGAGTAAAAAGCTAAATAACAACACATAAGCTAATAAAACCCAAGGGTTGTTTACAATTTCACCAAGTTTACCGTAATCATTTATTAAAAAAGGAAAAGTAGCCACCACCATGCCATTTGCCGGTGTTGGTAATCCAATAAAACTATCTGATTGTCTATTGTCTATGTTGAATTTTGCGAGTCTCAGTGCTGATGCCGCTGCCATCACGAAGGCGGCATATTTAAGATAGGAAGGTTCGAGGTCAGAATTCTCAAGAAGTTTATAGATAATTAGAGATGGCAATACGCCAAAGGTTACGACATCCGCCAAAGAGTCTAACTGTTTTCCAATATCGGAACTTATTTTGAGCAAACGAGCCACAAAGCCATCCAAGAAGTCTAATATCAGTGCTACCAACATCAAAATGGATGCGTTGGAGAATTCCCCGCTTAGAACCATGATAATGCCCAAACAGCCACATATCAAATTGCCTAAGGTTATAAAATTGGGTAAGGTGAATAGCTTCATTTCAAAAAAGGATTATGTTTTTTTTCGTCTCCGATTGTTGTGGATTGCATGTGACCGGCATAAACGGTATACTCGTCTGGCAATGTAAAAAACTTTGTTCTGATAGAATTCACAAGTTGCTCTTGGCTACAAAACGGAAAATCTGTACGGCCAATACTTCTGTGAAACAAGCAATCTCCGCCGATAACAAATTGGCTTTTATGACAAATAAATGCTACATGGCCAGGTGCATGTCCAGGTACGTGTACGACTTCAAGCTCAGTATCCCCGAATTTAAAAATATCACCTTCATGAAGTGGTTTGTCAGATTTTATAGATTCATAGCCGGGTATTCCCCAAGTTTTACATCGGTTTTCAACATCTTCAAGAATCGGCATGTCGAGTTCGTTTAGATATATGTCCACTTTAAATGTTCTTTTGACAAATGCGGCACCGAAAACATGATCTAAGTGTGCGTGGGTAAGTAATAGTGCTTTTACGATTAGTTTTTTTTCGAGAATAAAGTCTTTAAGTTCGAGTTTTTCAGCTTGTGAGAGACAACCTGGATCTATTATTACGGCTTCTAGGGTATCATCGTAAAGGATGTACGTATTTTCTGAAAATGGAGAGAATACAAAAGACTTTAGTTTTGTCATTTAATTGTCAATATTTTGACAAAGATAAGCTTTGAAAGGCATTTTTCAATTCTGTTTGAGTTCAATTGGCAGGCAAATCTATAAAAAATGTGGTACCTTCCTCTTCTACGGTTTCAAACCAAATATTTCCACCTGCGTGTTCAATTCCACGTTTTGCCATGGCCAAGCCAAGACCTGAACCGCCCACTTTGGTACTAAAATTTGGAATAAAGACTTTTTTGCGAATACTTTCAGCTATACCGCTTCCGTTGTCTTTTACTTCAATCATACCAAAATTTTCCACTTCGTTTTTGTATACTTTTACTTTTATTTCTGGCTTACGGATAGGAGGAACACTTTGGATACCGTTAAGAATGAGGTTAGTAATCACTCTATTTAGCAGCATTCTGTCGCCCATCACAAATATTTCTTTGACTGACGATTCAAAATTTATCTTTACATCATTGTTTTGCGAATACAAATCAACGGTTTTTTGAACGGCAGGTACCAAGTCAAAACGTTCGTTTCGAGGAACTGGCATTTTGGCGAATTCCGAGAATGAATTGGCAATCTCGCTAATGTTATCAATCTGCTCCGTAAGTGAGTTCAAAGCCCTTTGAATTCTTTCTCTTGACTTAGGGTCGTCCATCGGCAAAGTCCTCTGGAGCTGTTGTATGGAGAGTTTCATAGGCGTCAATGGATTTTTGATTTCATGTGCTACCTGCTTGGCCATTTCTTGCCATGCCGTCTGTTTCTCACTTTGCGAAAGTGCAATTTTGCTTTCGTCTATCTTCTTAATCATCTTGTTGTAGGACTTTGTCAAAAGGCCGATTTCGTCGTTTGATTTCCATTCAATGGTTTCACCTAGTTTATCAAGATTAGTCTTTTTCAGTCTTTGGGCAATTAATTTTAGTGGCGAAGTAAGTTGAGAACTCGCAAAATAGGACGATACCAAAAGTATAAGGAACATCAGTAAGAATATGATTAGGATGGTGGCAACTACCTCCTTTACCTGTAAATCTAACATTGTTTTCGCATCAAAAAACGGAATGCTCATTACACCATAGTTCTTATTTTCTTTACCCTTTAATGCTATATAAACAGTCTTGTAATTCAATTCTCCAAGAGACTCGGTAGTCAGCATTTCGTTAGCTTTTTGTTCAAGTATCTTGTTGTAGGCTGTCGGATTGAGATAGTTCGACAATAAGTGATATTGATAAATCAAAGGTCGGGTTGTGAAATTAAGCTTTCCTCTACTATCGAAAAGGTTAATATCTACTTTGGTGTTTCTAGCCAATTTATTTATTTCACCTTCAAAATACGCCCTACTGCTTTTACCCGTTTGAAGATTTTCCAAATGGTAATGTAGTGAATTGGCTATGTTTTTTGTGTTGTCAATAAATGATCTCTCCTGGATGGAAATTAAGGTAGTTCTCACCACACTCAAAGTCAAAATGATAAGTATTATAAGGGGCAAAAGAAAGGCAGCATTAAGGTAAATCTGGATTTTGGTAGAGAAATTCATAGAAATACTCTTAAATCCGTTGAGAACAGTAACCACCAATAACAAGGCCGAAATGCCCAGAATCGAAATCAAAAACAGAAATGAGAAGTTAGAGAGTAAGTTTTTCCAATAATTATTGGGTTGCGAAATGATGATCTTTTTATCTTTTTGCCATTTCAATGCAAAATGTGAGTAACCTTCAATGATTTTTTCACTGTTGTAAATTTCCGTTTCGTTAAGCACCTCCAATGGGAAATACAACAGATAATTAAAGCTTCCTGAGTTATATACTAGGCTATTATTCTTGTTGAAGATGGCGTAGCTGTAGTTTTTTGATTCTGGATTTTGAACAAATTTCTTATCCAATAGTAATTCTGGATATTCGTTGCTGACGTTTTCGTCCTTTAGTGTCAAATCCAGAACAACTGTACCGATTTTTTCGGAACCATCATAGATATCGTTGAATGTTACATACTGTTTATTGGAACTATTGTCTGTTGCGTTTATAAAATATATGTTCGGAAGGTCTGTTTTGGACCTTAAGCTACTCATTTTGGCCTTAAGCTGATTAATATTCTCGGTATTGTCGGTCGAGTCTATAATCATCCCATAAGTATCAAAAACTTTCACCTCAACATTATACTTGTCAAAGTACATATCCAAAAGATTATCTTTGATTTGTTGTTTGATAGACTCATAAGCCAAATCTTGCCTCTGGAATGCCGAAATTATAGACTCATTATTTCTAATCATTTGTCCGAACCTATCCAGTAAACCTTCTCCAAGTAGGTCATTTTCAGCCAAATGTCTTTTTCCGAAGTTGTTTTTGTCGAGAATGCTTTTTTTAGATTCTTGGTTTTCAACTGTTTTTACAGATATCAATGCAAAGAAAAAAGCAGCAAGGATAAAATAAAGTAAGGTCTGAAGTCGCAGTGTATAGAAATACTTTGATAGCTTAAAAAAGTACACAATCCAGAAGTAGATTCCAGCTAATATAAATGCCAAATCAAGACCTGTGATGAAATAGAAAAGAATCATGCCCGTCAAAAAACCATAAAGCCAATGAAAGAAACCAAGTTTGTTCTTGGGTTGTAGTTTCGAGAAAAGGTAGATGGCTATGTGCGAACCAATGAAAAAAATACCCAAAACAAGGAAATAATATATAAAACTGATAATTTTGAACTTACCAAAGCCTAAATTCAGTGAATAACCCAGGTTGTAAAGTGAGTTTTCGTAAATATCTTTGATTTGGTTAGAACAAACACAAGCCAAAGCCATTCCCATTAGTACCGTTAGTACTGAAATCATGCTTTTCATAAATGGGCGGCTTTGGTTTAAAAGCAACAAAACTCTGGTTCTGTAACAGTATAAGGCCAAAACGGCTATGAAAATCATTATGAAAAGGCTGTTAAGCACGGTGTCCCCAAGTGTTGGATTGAGTAAATTACCACTGTAAAAACTTGGATTAAAAACCTCTTGGTTTAAGAAAATCCATGGTAAACCAGTACTTAGGAGCAATAGCCTGAGAATAGTTAGAAAAGTAAATAAAGTAATTATGGCGTAGCCAAACTGATGCTTTTTAAGCAGGCTCTTGATAAATTGAATGGCATATATTCCGAGAAACACCAAGGTTACCACAAAAAACCATAAGGTATTTTTTGGGAGTTTTGGATTAATTATTTTGTCATTCTCGGGTTCTTGAAAATAAAAAAGAGGCTCGTTGGGAAAACCGTTTATAACCTGGCTTTTTTCAAAACTATTACCGGAAATATTGACAGGGGCGGGGTGAAAAATATCTGAATTGTAACCTGAATGCAGGTAGTCGTTTTGATTTTGGTAGAATCGGTACAGATTTATAATTGAATATACCTCAATGGTATCCTTATCAATAATTGTCGATTTTCTCTGGAAGATGCCTTTGTTTTGAAAATAATTAGCAAAAAAGACATCAGTTTGGTGCGGAAGTTTTTCGTACTTTGGAACAACCTTAAAGTCGGACCAATAAGCTATTTGGCTATTTCGAAATATAAAATAAGGGTATTTGGTATTTATCTTTAATTGTCCGAAAGAAATATGTTTTTTCTCAATAATCTGATTTATCACCTCATTTAACTCGAAATCGGATTTGGATAATTCTCGTTTTACATTCTTCTGAAGATTGGATTGGTACCGAGCTGAGAGATTATTTTGAGAATCTTTTTCGACAAGAAAAAAATACAAAATCCCTGCCAATAGGCCGATAAGCCCTAAAATGAGGAATATATTTTTTCTAATGTTCAAACCTTTCATTATTTCTAGACTATATTTTTGGAGACGTTTGGCCTCGTTCTCTCATAAATTTACGAAAAATCATGCCAAAGAATTTTATGATAGGTGTTATTTGGATTATAGTCAAAAAAACTTGGCATTGCATTTATGGTGCCGAACCCGTAGTTTGCTATTCGATTTTTTTTTCGTAATTATTGAATTAATTTTGGGAAAAGAATGAAAGTATGAATAGTGATTTTTTGGGTATTGTTGGTGTTGCAGTTTTGATTGTAGGTGTGTTTTTTTTATTATACAATT
>CAMCYZ010000121.1 GCA_945885545.1 Spirosoma fluviale | reverse complement strand
TGGGTATTATCATAACGGTAACCAAGGAATTGAAGAGCGAGAGGTTTTTAAGCGAGTGAGAACGACTTTCAACCCAGTTTTAGATAAAATTTCTCATCATTTATATGTCTGTCCTGTAGGTAGTCATGCTCTGGAAAGACATCTTTTGTCAAGGGACTTTTTAAGAAAAAATGAGTGGGCAAGAATAGAATATCAAGAAATGAAATACGAACTAGCGGAAATGGCCGGCCAAGACAAAAAACGATATGCCGAGCTGAAAGAATTGAATGTGAATCATTTTATAGATGCAATCTTAGAAAAACAAAGGGCAGTGGTTTTAGAAAATTTTCAGGAGAGGCTATTTAATAAACAAAAAAATAATATTTATCAATAAACATAAACCCTATTAACAATTAACCAATTATGAACGAAAAAACACTATTTGGACATCCAAAAGGCTTGTTTGTACTATTTTTTACCGAAATGTGGGAGCGTTTCAGTTATTACGGCATGCGTGCCATTCTGTTTTTATATCTTACCAAAAGTGCCTCTGAAGGGGCCTTGGGTCTTGATGAAAAGTCGGGAGGTGCTATTATGGGACTTTATATGGCTTCGGTGTATTTACTTACCTTACCGGGCGGTTGGATTGCCGATAATATTTTAGGACAGAAAAAAGCTATTTGGTGGGGTGGAATTGTAATTATGATTGGTCATGTGATTTTGGCTATTCCGGGAAGTACTTATGTGTTTTTCTTGGGTTTAGCTTTTGTAGCCGTGGGAACAGGCTTATTGAAGGCAAACATAAGCTCTATTGTTGGAGAATTGTATCCTGAGGGTGGAGCAAAACGTGATGCTGCTTTTTCGATATTTTATTTGGGAATCAACCTTGGAGCCTTTTTGGGGATGTTCATTGTGGGTTACTTGGGTGAGAAAATAGGCTGGCATTATGGTTTTGGTGCTGCTGCTTTTGCTATGTTTTTTGGTTTAATCAATTTCAAACTAAACGGCAAATATTTGGACGGGTTGGGAGATAAACCAAAGACTCAGGCGAGTTACACTTACTTATATGTAGTTATAGGAGCCTTGACTTTTATGGCTCTTTTGGTGTTGACTGGGGTTTTAGACAGCGTTTCATTGGCTCATTCTATGAAGTATATCATAAGCACCGTAACCCTTCTCTACTTCGCCTATATTGGTTTTATGGACAAAAGCCTCACTGTTGTGGAGAGGAAGAGAGTAGGAGTGTTGTTTGTTTTTTTCATTGGTGCGGCTCTTTTTTGGTCGGGATTCGAGCAGGCAAGTACCACACTCACCATATTTGCGGATAGACATACCAACAGAATGTTGGCAGGTTGGGAGTTGCCAGCCTCTTGGTTTCAGAATGCCAATTCGTTTTTTATATTGATATTTTCAGCTCCTGTTGGTGCATTTTGGATTTATCTAAATAAGAAAAACCTCAATCCTTCTACGCCTGTAAAATTTGGTTTGGGTTTGTTACAAATGGGCCTTGGTTTTTTAATTATGTATTTTGCTGCGAAAAATATCTTAGACGGTTCGATGGCGGGTATGGGCTGGCTAACGTTCACTTACATGTTTCATACGCTTGGAGAGCTTTGTTTAAGTCCTGTGGGTTTAAGTAGCAATACGAAGTTGGCTCCTAAAAAATACTACAGCCAAATGATGGGTTTGTGGTTTGTTGCCGCTTCCTTGGGTAATCTTATCGCTGGTTTGTTTGCTGGCAATTTCAATGAGGAGAATGTGCAGCAAATGCCAGATCTGTTTATGCAGGTGTGTATTTATGGCGTTGTTTTAGGTTTGATATTTATACTTCTATACAAACCAATCAAGAAATGGATGGGAGGGATTGAATAGGGTTTTAAGAAATAAAAGATAAAAGCGGGAAGGTCAACCTCCCGCTTTTTTTGCTTTGTAGCCTTCTTTAAGCAAAAAAGCCAGTATTTTGTCCCGGTGGTCACCTTGGATCAATACTTCTGCGTCTTTGGCCGTTCCGCCACTTCCACAAGCATTCTGTAATTTTTTCTTGAGCGATTGGAGGTCGTCTTCGGTACCTATAAATCCCTCCACTCTGCTGACTACTTTGCCGCCACCTTTTCTATCTAGCCAAATCTTAAAATTTTGTTTATCGTTTGGTAGCGTTTCTGCTTGGTTATCGAAGTTGTCATACTCAAAGTCAGGATTTGTTGAGTATACTACTCCTCCTTGGTTTTTGGTTTTTTTCATGTGTTTATAATTTACAGCTAAGTCGCAAAGGCACTAAGAAATAATCATTTTTCTGTGTCTCTAAATCCTTTGTCATGAACGTTTCATAAGCTTTATTTTACCGCTAGGTCGCTAAGGAAGTATAATCAGTGTATATATTCGACCTAGTTTTATTTGTTTCATAAGTAAATATCCAACAATTTTAAATTAAAAAGGATTTCGTTGTTCTATATTTTAGCATTGACCTTATTGGTTTTTGAATTATCCAATTTCTAAATAATTAACTTCAATGCATGTGGCAAAGTTTTGGCTAATATTTTGTCTGAAAACGGCTCCACATATTCGCCATCGATGTGCATTAATATTTTTTCTTTATGACTTAAGGAAAACTCCGTTCCTCTGTAATACTCCACATAAGAAGACTGTCTGATTTTACCAGACATTAACAAGTAGCCCATCACCATTCCATACCATTTGGGATGTTTTTCGATAATCGTACAGTCCAGCTGGTTATCATCTAAAATGGCGTCTGGTGCTATGTAGGCGTTGTTGCCAAATTGATTGGCATTGGCAAAGGTTATGGAGAAATACGCTTTTGGTTGTTCGCAAAACTTACTTAGGTTGACTTCGTAGCTAAAATAACTAGACATTATAACTTTTATATAATTCCAAAGTCCTCGGCTGTGCTTTCCCAAGGCAAACTGTTTTGCACAATAGGCATCAAATCCTACACCGGCAGTGCAGAAAAACGGAAGTTCGTTGATAAGGCCAATATCCATAATACTTTTTTTACCAGCAAATACCCTTTCAATGGCCTTTATTGGGTTCATAGGTATTCCGAGTGTTCTAGCTAATCCATTGCCCGAACCCAAAGGAATAATTGAAAAATAGGCTTCAGCGTTTATTAGCTCGGAGGCTACCTCGTTAACGGTTCCGTCGCCGCCAACAGCCACAAAATGTTGGAAACCTTCGTTTAAGTATTTTTTAGTGAGTGCTTTGCCATGGTTTTTTTCAGTAGTTGTTTCTATTATGCCTTGAAGCTGCTTGTCCGAAAGATAGGATTCTATCAATTTTTTAGAATCTACTTTTTTTGCACCGGCTATGGGGTTAATTATAAATACAGGAGTTTGGCTGCTCAATTTATTTGGATATATTTGGGGAAAAATTGAATTGCAAAAATGAAAAAACTATTTCTAATTTTAATGTTTTCTGCCTTTTGTTTTAGTGTTTTTTCTCAAAAAAGAGAAGATATACTAGAAATTATGGCCCGACAGCAAGCCAACTGGAACTCCGGGGATATTGATAAATTTATGGAGGACTATTGGAAATCGGAGAATTTGCAGTTTATAGGTAGTAAAGGCGTGGTAAAAGGTTGGCAAGCCACAAAGGATAGGTATTTTAAAAGCTACCCAGATAGGGCCACCATGGGGCAATTAAAGTTCGACATTTTGGAGGTGGATTTTCACTCCAAGAAATCTGCTTGGGTTTTGGGTAAGTGGTATTTGACTAGACCAGAGAAAGGGGACGTGGGAGGCTATTTTACATTGATTTTTAAAAAAGTAAACGGAAAATGGGTCATTGTGAGTGACCATACAAGCTAAATTTTTATATTTTCAACAAACCATTATAAAATTAACAATGAACGAGAAAATACCGGTCGGAGCCAAATTTGAGCATGATTTTAGTTTTACTCAAGACGACGTAATAGCCTTTGCTAATCTTACAGGAGATCATAACCCGATACATTTAGACGCTGAATATGCCGCTACTACGAAATTTAAGGTACCCATTATTCATGGTCACTTGAGTAGCAGTGTTTTTACAAGATTTTTGGGTATGGGCGTGCCAGGTGGCCCAGGATCCATATATATGAAACAAGAAACTGAATACCTTAGGCCTATGCATGTGGACACGCCTTATCAGGTGGTATTTGAGGTGGTAAGTGTGGACTCCGCAAGGCACATTGCTCAAATAGCAACACAAGTGATAAACAAGGATACAAAAAAGACGACCATCAGAGGCATTGGTACCCTTCTTAACGAAGAACACTATTGATAAGGATTGGACTTTGATTGAACTTTCAGCATAGCTTCCCAAAATGTAGGTTAATAAAAAAGCCGCTAATTTTGCAATTAGCGGCTTTTCTATATTTTAGTAAATAATATCAAATATTATATACCAGCGTTTTTCATTGCTTGTACTTCAGCCCTAACAGCTTTAGCCCATGCACCAACATCTTGCATGCCTTTTCTTACTCTTGTGCCGGCAGCTTTGTTCTTCTTGTCATAGAATTTGTCGAAGTCGTCTTTTAAAGAAGTAACTAAGTCGTAAAGTTCAGAATACTTTTCCATGAATTTAAAGGGGTTTAAGTGTATAAAAAAAATTCACAATGCAAAATATAAAAAAACTTTAACTCAAAAGTTTTTTTAGCAAAAAAACTTACATTTTTTGACGATTTTATAGCAATAATCTTATTTGGTCGACATTTTACTGTGGTTTGTAGGCTCCATCTGTAAGTTTTTGCTTCACTATTTCAAAACTATTCATAGTATATTCAACATCCTCGAGTGTATGTACTGCTGTAGGTATTACCCTCAATAGTATAACACCCTTTGGCACCACGGGATAAACTATTATAGAACAGAAAATGGCCATATTTTCTCTTAAATCTCTAATAAGATTAGTAACAGTAGGCAGATCATAGTCACCCTGAAGCAAAACAGGAGTTACCGGCGAAGTAGTATTGCCAATGTTAAATCCTCTGCTACGGAAACCGTCTTGTAGAGCCTTAACGATTGTCCAAAGTTGGTCTTTAAACTGAGGGTTCTTTTTTATCAATTCTAGTCTTTTCATTCCTCCCAGTACAAACGGCATAGGCAAGGCCTTGGCATACGTTTGAGACCTCATGTTATACTTTAAATACATTATAATCTCTTTTTTGGCAGCAATGAACGCTCCGATAGCAGCCATCGATTTTGCAAAAGTACAAAAATGCAAGTCTACCGCATCCTGCACCCCAAAATGCTCTGGCACTCCGGCTCCAGTTTCACCCATAGTACCAAATCCATGGGCATCGTCTACCAAAAGTCTAAACTTATATTTCTTTTTAAATTCTGCTATTTGGTCTAAGCTGCCCACAGCACCTGACATCCCAAACACACCCTCCGTGATAACCATAATACCACCACCTTGTTCCTCGGCTATTTTAGTAGCCCTAATGAGGTTTTTCTCCAAGCTTTCCATGTCGTTGTGCTTGAAGGTGTAGGTCTTGCCACCTTTGGCTCTGTGTAGTCTTACACCGTCTATGAGGCATGCGTGAGACTCTGCATCATATACAATTACATCTTTGAAATCCACCATAGATTCCACTACTGACATAACACCTTGGTAGCCGTAGTTCAACAGGAATGCGTCTTCTTTGCCCACGAATTCAGCCAATTGTTTTTCGAATTCTTCGTGAAGTTCAGAATTACCTGTCATCATTCGAGCACCCATAGGGTAGGCCAGGCCATATTCTTCTGCTGCTTTGGCATCTGCCTCTCTTACTTCTGGATGATTAGCCAAACCCAAGTAATTGTTGAGTGACCAATTAAGCATTTTTTTGCCATTAAATGTCATGTAAGGCCCTAATTCGCCTGAAAGTTTCGGAAACGAATAGTAGTGATGAGAATAATGAGCATGCGATCCAATAGGTCCCATGTTATTTGCTACTTTGTCAAAAATATCTTCGACCATTTTGATTTGTTAGAATATATGGTGATTAAAAACTCCGCAAATTTACTAATTTTCGGTTATATAATAATGAATAACTGTTTGGCTCGGTTAATATTTTTACCTCAGAATAAGGTAATAAGTTGCTTTACAGGTTTTTAAGGCCGGCGATGGTCTTTATTGGGTCGGCGTTACTGAATACATAACTGCCAGCTACTAAGGCATCTGCACCCGCCTCAACTAATGCTTTACCCGTTTCGTAGTTTACTCCGCCGTCAATTTCTATGATGGTATTGGCTTTGGAGCTTTTTATGAGGCTTTTTAGTTTCTTTACTTTTTCTATGGTCGAGGGTATGAATTTCTGACCACCAAAGCCCGGATTTACCGACATAAGCAATACTAAGTCGCAGTCAGTGATAATTTCCTCTAATAAATGAACTGGGGTGCCGGGATTCAATACTACGCCAGCTTTGCAGCCTGCTTCTTTTATTTGGCCTAAAGTTCGATGAATATGAGGGCAAGCTTCCCAGTGTACCGAGATATACTCTGCCCCAAGCTTGGCGAATTGATCAATGTAGTTTTCTGGTTTTACTATCATTAAATGTACGTCCAGTGGTTTTTTTGCATGCTTTTTTATGGCTTCGGTTACAGGAAAGCCAAAACTGATATTTGGAACAAAAACGCCGTCCATTATATCTATATGAAACCAGTCTGCTGACGAATTATTGATGAGTTCGGTATCTCTTTGGAGGTTGGCAAAATCTGCAGCCAGCATGGAAGGTGCTATGATGGGCATGTATTATTCTTAATTTTTGTGCAATTTACTGATTTGTCAATTATTTACCAATTAATACCATTCACTCCGTTTTAAGCAATTTGTTTTTGAGACGAACTTTTTATTGACATACGATTTATTTTTTTTTTGGTTTTCACTTAGATTAAAAAAAAATGGTAACAGGGGATTTTGCTTTATAATATTTCGCCTTTTCGCACTTTTGGATATTTCGGAACAAATTGAATCCTCCATTTCGGAGCAAACAGACCCCCTGAAATAGACTAAAAGAGCCTTACTTAACGGCAGATACTGACCATTTTTGGGTTTTAAAAATTGCTTTTTGTTCTAACTTGATAATAAAAATATCAGAAATTATGGTAGCCCATTTCGGTCTTTGATTGAACAAAAACAAAATGTATTTTACCTATTAATTTTTTTTATGCTCTCTAAAATAAATCACTCTGTATGCGGCTATTTCCGAAATCTATCGGGACGCTTTTTATACATACGAAAGTGATAGCCTTTACAAAAAAGTGGCGTTTAAGCTTGCAGAATAGCAAAAAAATCGAAACGTCGAGCCGCCGAAACTTTAATTGCGGGCAGGGTTACGGGGCATTTCGACTTTTTTCTGCTTTGCTAAATGATGGTGGTTCGACTTTCTTGACTTATCAATGTTTAGATTTCAGTAATTTGTAAAGTTCTGGAAACTCTGACTCTATTCTCTTGTTGTCCATTTTACCATCTTTGTCACTTTCACCATATTCAAGTCCTGCCATAATCATACCTTCAAGTCTATTTACTTCTTTGCTTTCAAGTTTTTTTTTGATATTTCAATAAAGTTGTTTTCGCCTATTTTGTAAAAAAATTGTGTCATAGTAAACCCAAGGTCGTAACAGCCTGCTCCACCACCACACTAAAAGTCGTTCAGTTTTGCCAATGCCTTTTCGTCTTTATTTAAAGTTTGTCGAATTAGCTGTCTGAGTTCTCCGTTTTTTTCAAGACTTTGGTTCTCGTATAAAGTATGGTCAATAAAAATACCGTCAACTTCATTTTGTCTGCACGAAGTCAAAGTTAGTCCTAAAATTATTGCTGTAAAGATTTGCCTTGCTGAAATTCTCATTGTTTTTATATGTAATGTCGTCTTTTAAACTGACCACAACGAGCATCTTTGTCCATCTATTTTTCCGCTTGCAGACAAATATCTCAATTATATTTTGTAATTGATATTTTGTATTTTTGGGTAAATCTTTAATCGTAGATATTTTTTTGTGTTTAATTCAAGGTTTCTATATTTTTTTGAAATTAAGATCATTCATGTGTTAATATCTAAAACTCAAATGTAAAATTGCCGTTCTGTTTATCAAAATTTATTTAAGTTTTTAACTCATTCAAAAGGCTTGTAATTTCTGACGCTTGCAGGTTTTTGCAGTTAGTCCAAGTATCAGCGAAATGTATCAGAGGCTCAAATAAAAAAGACACATTTAATTCTCTATCCAAGGAAAGTAAATGTCAATCTTAACGGAGCTATCCATTCGGTTCACCTTTTGTTCAAAGTCAAATGGCCTCCTAGAGTCCAGGTTTTGGTTATTTTTTGAAATTGGTTTTTCCTTAGAATCTCAACAAACGATAAGCCATTAAGCTACGAGTTTAAACTGATTATGAGGTACTTATCTTCAGGTTTAAATGTGGCTTTAAATAGAAGCATGGCTCCGTTGGTTATCTTTTTGGCGGACTTATGAAAGTCTTCTCCCAAAAAATATTTTGTACAGCTGAATCGTAAATAATGGAATCAAACTCGCCAAAATTGAAACAATCCAGATTTTGGTAGGTAAAAAATCTAAACCCAAAACCAAACGCATTTGTGGTAATACAAAGACCAAAACCATAAACCCCGTGCAAATGACTATCGCCAACCAAACATATTTGTTTTTCGTGATGTCATTAATAAATACCTTTGAATCAATAGCCGACATATTGAAAACATGGAAAAGTTGGGCAAAGGCCAAGGTTATAAAGGCTACATTATTGGCTATTTTGTCATCAGGCGTAATGTACTGTTTGCAATAAATAACAGCCGCGGCCACCGAAAACGTCATTATGATGGCATAAATACCGATTATTATCCAGTCTTTTTTATCAACAATAGCTTTTTTTGAATCGATGGGTGGTTTCTTCATTACATTTTTGTCGCCTTTACCCAAGCCAAGTGCCAAAGCTGGAAAGACATCAGTGACCATGTTCAGAAACAAAATTTGCAAAGGCAAAAGTGTAGCGGCAGGGGCAAGAAAACCCAATAATGTCACGATAAAAATCTCACTCAGATTGCAGGAAACCAAATAAACAACAAATTTTCGGATATTTTGAAAAAATGGATCTGCCATTGGCAACAGCCGCCACAATGGACTTGAAAGAATCGTCTTTCAGTACAATGCTCGCTGTTTCTTTGGCCACTTGTGTGCCTCGCAGCCCCATTGCTATACCCACATCGGCCTTTTTCAAAGCGGGAGTATCGTTCACACCATCGCCGGTCATGGCTACAATGTTGTCATCTTTTTGAAAAACATCGGCAATTTCGAGTTTTTGTTGGGGAGTGGTTCGGGCAAAAATCGCGGTTGAAAGAATTTTATTTTTCCAATCTTTTGTTAGTGATTGCATCGGTGGTAAATTTTTGCCGATGATATAGTTTTGTTCAGTTTCTTCCACTAAACCTACTTTTTTGGCAATATTTAGAGCCGTTAGTGGGTGGTCGCCCGTAATCATCACCACTTTTATTCCTGCATCTATGCATGAGCGTATCGCCCCTTTTATGTCGAGTCTTGGTGGGTCAAGGAAGCCAATCATTCCGAGAAATACCAATTCTTTTAGAAAATCATCTTTGCTTAAATCTTTGCCTTCGCGGTTTGCAAAAGCCAAAACCCTTAACCCATCAGCCGCCATTTTTTCGGAGGCTTCTAAAATGCCTTTTCTTGCATTTTTATCTAAATCTTTGATAGTTTCGCCGCTTTGAATTTTTGTGCACTTTTTGAGTAAGTCTTCCACCGAACCTTTTGCCGCTACCAAAAAACCATCAGGGCTTTTATGAAGCGTTCCCATTATTTTGGTTTCCGAACTAAACGGTTCTTCTTCTACGCGTCCGAATTGTGCTATTAATTCGCTTGCTTTAAATCCCGAGGCATTTGCAAATTGTATCAAGGCAATTTCAATCGGGTCTCCGATTAACTCCTTTTTGCCCGCTTTTTTGAGGCTCGCATCGTTGCACAAAGCTCCAACGAGTCGCAGTTTTTCAAAGTTTATTTGGCTTTTTTCTATCGCCCCATCTTTAAAAACTAAAACGTCTTTTTCGATGCTTACTTTTCGGTTTTCGTCGGGGAAAGCCAGCGTTTCAACATAGATTTTGTTTTCGGTCAAAGTTCCCGTTTTGTCAGTCAAAATTATGTTTGTGCTACCCAAAGTTTCAACGGCTGAGAGTTTTTTGACAATCGCATTGCGTTTGGCCATCATTAACATTCCATTAGCCAAAGCCACCGTAGAAACTATCGGTAAGCCTTCAGGGAATGCCGCAATGGCCAAAACAATCGAAGTTTTGAGGATGATTACCCAATCTTTGCCTTGAATAAAGCCCGTGATGGCAAAAATGAAGGTCAAAATAAGCGTTAACCAAACGAGCGTTTTGCTTAGAACTGCCAACTTTTTATCAAGTGGCGTAGTGGTTTCGGTTGAATTGTCGACCAATGAACTGATTTTTCCTAATTCTGTATGTTGGGCAATGCTAGTAATAATCGCTTTTCCGGTACCATTCATTACAGACGAACCTTTAAAAACCATGTTTTGGAGGTCTCCCAAAACGGTATCTTTCGGGAGTTTTTCTGTGTTTTTATCGCTCGCAAGCGACTCGCCCGTGAGAGAAGATTCATCACATTTCAGTTGGTTGGCCACCAATAATCGCCCATCGCCCGGAATCAAGTCGCCGGCTTCGAGTATCACAATATCGCCCAGCGTTAAGTTTTCAGCTGGTATTATATCCGGTTTCCCGTCTCGCAAAACCTTGGTTTTTATAATATCCATTTCTTTCAAGGCTTTCATGGAGCTACGGGCTTGCATTTCCATCAAAAAGCCAATTAATGCATTCACCAAAATCACTACCAAAATGGCGGCAGCTTCGATATAATCTTTGAAAAATAGTGAAATAACCGCCCCAAAAACCAACAAATAGACAATTTTGCTTTTAAACTGTTCAATAAGTATCAGCCAAGGGCTTTTGGCCTTTTGCGAAGTGTAAACATTCAATCCGTACTTTTTTGTGCGGGCCGAAGCCTCGGTAATACCGAGTCCTGTGTCAGGATTTGTTTCAAAATCATGCAAAATTTCTTCAATAGTGAAGGTATGAATATCGGCAACAGGGATTTTAGTTTTCATAAGGATTGGTCTACAGTTGACAGGAGTTTATAGAGCAAAAAATAGTGGCTATTCCTATGAAAAGCCACTAAAGTTTCTAGATTTTAATGAAATTCGTATTTTCTGACAGCTTTCCAAATTTGACCATTTATTTTGCATTGTCTGGGTTTAACAAATCATAAAATTGATCAAGTTTTGGCATCAAAACAATCCGTGTTCTACGGTTTTTTGTTCTTCCTTCGGCTGTAATGTTGCTTGCTAAAATATTGTATTGACCGCGTCCAGCCGCAATTAATTTATTTGGGTCAATGTTGTGATTTTGTTGCATTACCCGCACAACGGATGTGGCACGTTTAGCACTCAAATCCCAGTTGTCTTCGACACAATTGGTGTTGATAGAAACATTGTCGGTGTAGCCTTCTATCATAACCTCTAGGTCTGGCCTTGATTTTATTATGGTAGCTATTTTTTCCAGCACCGCATTTGCCTTTGGAGAAATTTTGAAGCTACCTGAATTAAACAACATTTTGTCAGAAATATTAATAAAAACCACCGTTTTATCGACCTTTACTTCTACGTCTTTATCCGCTATGCCGTTTCTAAGTACACTTGTGAGGTTCATAGCCAAAGCTAAATTGATAGAATCGGTCTTTGTTTTAGTTGCCATGAGCAAATAAATATACTTGTCTTTGTCAGCCATCTGAGACAAGGTTTTTTTGATATTCTCG
>CAMCYZ010000120.1 GCA_945885545.1 Spirosoma fluviale | reverse complement strand
ATAAAAAAGCACTTGGAGTAGGTCTCCAAGTGCTTTTGTTTTTATGTATATCACCAATTTCAAAACTCCCAAATAAATCCGATAGTTGGTGTAACCAATGCCGATGGCTCTGTTAAAATTACAGGAATTCCATTAGAGGCATCTTGTTTGATGACACCGCCATCAGTTGTTGCAAAACCTGTATTGGTTTCGTTTCTTTTGAGTGTGAATTCAGGCACTGTTGGCGATTTGGCTAAGTACCAGTTGGTTACGTCTAAATATAAATCTAAAGCTGTCTTTTTGAAGTTGATTTTCTTATCAATTCTGATATCACTACTATTGAATGAACCCAAACGCATGGTATTTAGTCTTGAATAATCATAAACAGTAACTCCTTGGGTAATAAAATTAAGTCTCGAAGCATTTTCGTCGATAGGTGAATAAGGTGCACCGCCTTGCAAGCGAAATTTCAAACCAGCTTCCCAGTTTCTACGGAATTTATAGCCCAATGCAAAACTCATCAGATGTCTATTGTCCCATGAACTAGCAATCAGTTTGCCGTCTAAACCACTGAATAGACTTCTATAATAAGTGTAAGAATAAACTCCAAAAAACCTTTTAGTAAGTTTCTTTTGAGCAAAAAATTCAATTCCATAAGTTTTACCATCGCCCGAAAACAAAACCTCCTCATTGCCCAATACATTGAAGTCAGCACCCAAGTTGGCTAATGAAATTCCTGAATTCTTAGAAACGGGCATGTTTTGGTAGAATTTGTAAAAACCTTCAAGCGTAAATCTCAAACTTTCGTTCGGAATAAATTCTAAACCCGAAACCAAATGGTTACTAATTTGATATTCAGCATCTTGATTTAATAAAGTGCCGGCTCTATTTGCAAATCCTAAGATTGTGTAAGGTGGTAATTTGAAATATCTACCAGCGGAGGCATTGATGGACCACCGACTATTTAGGAAATAGCTCAAAGAAATTCTAGGCGAAAGGGTTTTCAAAAGATTCATTCCATTGTCAGTGAAGCTGTTTCCATCTGTTCTGATTCCACCGCTAACTCCTAGTTTTTCAAATCTTTTACCGACCTGAACAAATGCACCATATTTCATAAATGGATTGATAGGGCTTTCAAAATTGATGCTTAGTTCGGGTTGGACAACCTTTCCGTCTGCATCAAGAATCTGCTTTCTAATCACATTAAAGGTCTGATTGGTATATTTCACCAGCTGGGTAGACAAACCATAGGCTAATTTCCAGCCATTAAAAGTTTGATTTACATCAAAACGAAGTTTGTTTTCCGCTTCTCGAGAATTTAAATCTAAAGTTTTTGGTGAACTTTCAGGATTCTCATTGTCTTCAAATTTTACAATATCATTATTAAACATATTTCTGCTCAGTGCCAAATTCCAATAACCGTTGTTTATCAGCCTCTTAAGCGAGGCACCAACGGTGTAGTTCCATTGATTGATATTTGGGGCGGAATTGATAGTTTGTGCTTTCTCTGCCGAGTATTCATCTGAAATAGCAAAACTAAACTCGTCTATGGCACCTAAACCGACAAAGGTTAGGGAGGTTTTTTTGTCTATTTGGTGACTGATTTTTGTCTGAAAATCCCAATAGTTAGGTCGTATGGGAAGGTCGATGGCCTTGAAAAGCAACTGCAGGTAAGACCTGCGAGCAGAAGCTAGAAAAGTGGTATTTTTTGATAAGGGACCTTCAAAGGTAGTAGCCAATTCGGTTGCACTAAGTCTTATATTTCCCTGAAGCTCGTTGGGGTTCCCATTTTTTTGTTTAAATTGAAACACAGAACTCAGGGCATTGTCATATCTTGCATCAAATGCCGATGAGCTCAACTTTACGTCTTCAATAAAACTCACGTTTAGCATTCCCTGTGGACCTCCGCTGCTTCCCTGTGTTTGAAAATGATTAATTACTGGAACCTCTATGCCGTCGAGATAAAAAACGTTTTCGTTCGAACCACCGCCTCGTATAATGATGTCATTCCTAAACGAACCACCACCAACTCCACCGCCTACACCAGGAAGAATCTGAATAACCTTGCTGATATCAAAGTTTCCACCCGGATTGGCTTTGATTTCTTCTGTTGTCAATCTTTGTATACTCAAGGGAGACTCTAATGTGCCAGTAAAAGCGGTTTCTTTTTTTGCAGTCACTTCCAAGGCATTTAAATCGTTTTTTTGGGCTTCTAATTCTACTTGGAAGGTACTTTCATTACCTGTATTGATTACAACATTATAAAGTGTGAAGTTTTGATATCCAACATAGCTAAACATAATGTTGTAAGTACCCACAGGTATGTCACTAACACGAAAACTACCATTTTCGTTGGTGGTGCCACCTTTTTGAGTTCCAACTATTTGCAAACTAACGAAAGGAAGTACTTCTTGGGTGTTTTTATCTACGACTTTGCCCGTGATACTACCATTTTTTTGAGCGTATACAGTTGTTGTTACTAAGAAAAATGCAAATGCAATTAAGTGTTTCATTTTAGATGTAGAATGATTAAACAAGTATAACTCAAATGAAGTGCAGGTAGTTTTAGTTTGAAACAAAAAAAACAAAAAAAAGAGACCGAAGCCTCTTAGCAGTTCAATATAAAGGTAAAAATAGGTTATACAAGAATGAATAGGCCCACCAAGACAGAAGCAGCGGCAGAGAACCACATAGGTATTCTTTTGGTCTGGTATTGTTGGACGTTATAAAGTTTTAAATATTCTATACGCAACCACAAAGAAACTCCAATCAATAAGAACAGAAGGGATGTTGATACACTCAAAGTCTTAGGAGCGAAGCCTTTCAGATCAATGTATAGTAACGTTGAGACGATGGCTAAAACTACCCCAAAAAATATTAATATGCCAAACAAAAATCTGTAACCGTCTTTTTCTATTGAATTTCTCATATTTATGTCGTTTTGTAGATACAAATTTAAATAATTGATTTGGTATTTTCCAAATAAAACGAAATATAATTTTGATGAAATTTAAAAAAATAGGTTAAAAAAACAACAATAATTTAAAAAATATATAAAAAAATTAAAATAGTGCAATTAAAACAAGGGTGATTTTGTTCAAAAAATTGAATTATATCTCTTTTGAAGTTAAAAAATGCCTCTTTTGATATCTTGAAATAAAAAACTGTACACATTGCAGGATATTTGGCATTTCTATATAAATGCAATATTTAATTTTGTTTTAATCATTTTCCAAGAAAAACAAATCATTTAAGTAACGAATGTAAGGTTGGATAACTTTCAAGTGTTCGAACAGTACCTCTGTAAAGCCTGCTTTTAGTATCTCATTATTTTGATATTTACGAATAAAAAACAATTCTTTGCATTTTAGCAATTCTATTTCTGGATGATCTTCCGAATAATTTTTTGGGGGCCTTTTTAGTTTTTCTCCATAAACGGTCGGAAACGTTCTTTTAAATTTTGGATCTTCAATGATACCCTTTAAGATTTCGGGATTGTAATCCAATTCCTGACGAAACTTAGCTAGGTTAGCTGGTGAAGGTTGCCACATACCGGCACCAATAAAAGATTCGTTGTTCTGTAATTGAAAATAATAGTCTATTCTGCCAGAATGTCTACCGCCGGGGCCAAAGGCCAAAGAGAGGTTATTTTTGTAAGGTGCTTTGTTTTTAGAGAATCTCACATCTCTGTTTATCCTGAAAATACAATCTTTGATTTGTGTGTTTGCAAAATCGGGCTCAATTTCCTTCAATTTAGTAAGAATGGTATCACCGAAATCGATAAAGTTTCCTTTGGCTTGTTCATAAAAAGCACGATTTTCATTGAACCACTCGCGGTTGTTGTTTTCTTCTAAATTTCTCAAAAATTCAAAAGTAGCTTCTCTTATCATATAATAAATGTCTAATTTTGTGAAAAAGTAAGATTAAAAAAGCGAAAAATAAAAAATGTCTAGAATTTTAACAGGAATACAAGCAAGCGGCCGACCACATTTGGGCAATATTTTAGGTGCCATAGAGCCAGCAGTGGCCCTGTCGCAAAAGCCAGAAAATGAATCCTTCCTATTTATAGCCGACCTACACTCATTAACAACCGTAAAAGACGCAGCTTTGTTGCAGTCCAACACAGCTGCGGTGGCTTCGGCTTGGCTCGCTTGTGGTTTTGATGCTGAGAAAAACTTCTTTTACAGACAGTCACGGCTAGCGGGATTTCATACCGAGCTTTTGTGGTATTTGAGCTGTCTAACGCCATATCCAATGCTTGCTAATGCACATTCATTTAAAGAAAAATCTGACAAGCTCTCTGATGTCAATGCTGGCCTTTTTACTTACCCCGTTCTTCAAGCGGCCGATATTATACTGTACCAAGCTAATTTTGTCCCAGTCGGCAAAGACCAAAAGCAACATTTGGAAATGTCTAAAGACATAGCTTCCACTTTTAATAGAGTTTTTGGAGAAGTTTTTGTATTGCCAGAACCATTGATTAACGAGTCTGTGATGACAATACCTGGTATTGATGGCCAAAAAATGAGCAAGTCCTATAATAATTACATCGACATTTTTTTACCAGAAAAAGAACTGGACAAACAGATAAAAAGAATTGTGACAGACGCCACCCCTCTAGAGGAACCTAAAAACCCAGATACTTGCCTTGTTTTTAAATTATATGCTCTTCTTGCAGATGAAAGTCAAAAATCGTCTATGAGAGAAAAATATGTAGCTGGGGGTTATGGTTATGGCCATGCAAAAAAAGAATTTTTGGAGCTGATTTTGAGCAGATACCAAACACAGAGAGAGGTCTTTAATTTCTATATGGAAAATCCAGATGAACTAGAGATAAAACTCAAAAGGGGCGAGGAGAAGGCAAAAGAAGTGGCTTCTAAAACCATGAATGAAGTTAGGAAACTCTTAAAATTTTCGTAAAGTTGATTGAAATAATTTTAGATTTTGATAAACAGTTGTTTCTATTCCTTAATGGCTTCCATACACCTTGGTTGGATGCAGTAATGCTCTTTTTTTCAAAATCAAAAGTCTGGATTCCTTTATATGCTATTATAATTTTTTATTTGTTCAGAAACTACGGATTAAAAGGCGGGGTAAGATTCGTGGCTTTGATAGTGTTGGCTGTTGGTATGAGCGATTTTGTTACTTCTGGAATTATGAAGCCCTTTTTTCAAAGATTAAGACCCTGTCATGATTTCTTAAACGAAATGACATTGGTGGGAAATTGTGGCGGAAAGTACGGATTTGCTAGTTCGCACGCGGCTAACAGCTTTGCTTTGTTTTACTGTATTTTTAAAATATTTAGCAAGAAACATTTCTGGACAGTTTGCATTTTGGGCTGGGCAATAATCGTTAGTTACAGTCGTATATATCTAGGGGTTCATTTTCCTTTAGATGTATTTTTTGGAGGCCTTATTGGAGTTTTATCCTCCGCCTTTATTTTTAAACTAAACAAATCAATAACTAGATGAAAAAAGTATTTTCAATAGTCTTTCTCCTTCTAGCACTTACGTTTAAACTTTCTGCACAAGATATCACTAAAGGCACTTGGTACAATGAAGAAAAAAATGCTAAACTTCAGTTTTATGAAACAAACGGTAAGTTATTTGGCAAAATAGTGTGGCTAAAAGACCCAGATAAAAATGGAAAACCTCTTTTAGATCAGTTTAATCCTAACGACAAACTTAAAAGTGCTCCGCTTTTGGGATTAGTTTTTTTGAAAAATTTCCAGAAAGGTGGAGAAAAAGCATGGAAAGATGGGACGATTTATGACCCAAATAGTGGTAAAACATACGCTAGCAATATGAAATTGGTTAGCCCAACCCAATTAGACGTAAGGGGTTATATAGGAATATTGCTCATTGGCAGGACGTCAAAATTCACGAAGGCCGATTAAGAATCTATAGCTGAGGATACTAAAAAGCCTTCCTTAAGTATTGCAACTTAGGAAGGCTTTATTATAATTTCTTATTTTAGATAAAATCGTCTTCTAAATCATCCTCAAAATATCTGCTTTCGGTATAATCGTCATCGACTGCCTTACCGCCTTTACTAGCTAGTTTCTTTATTATGGCTATTTGGCCAGAGTGGTATAAGTCGTGGTGAATTATACCATTAAGGAGCGTGTTAAAGTTATACTCTGCCCCAGGAACAATTTCTTGCAAAAAAGAATCTTCTTTGGTTTCCAATTCTTTTATAAGTTCGTCGTGGCTAAGGGTCAGTTCCATCATTAGCGTTTCTAACTCAAACTGGTCAATTTTACCAATGTTACCCCAGTTTGCTTTCTCATCTGAAATATTATAGCTTTCGTCACCTTGCATTTTTTTTACAGCAAACAGCCTCCAGCTAGTAATGTGATAAAGCAACTCGGCAATATTATGAATATTTCCTGCCGAAAACGACGCTTCCTTTACCGTAAGACCCTTGGCAAGTTCCAAAACAGAAGGGCCGTGCCATGCACCCCCGTGAAATGCGGTATTGAAAAGATTTTTTAAGTTTTCGATGTTAATGTTTGTATAATTAGCCATATCAACAAGGTTTTCACTGCCACAACACCCATATCATACCCAAGTGGTAGGTGTCGTGCTGAATTAATCCATTTAGTAGTTTATAAAAATTATAGTATTCTCCGGGTACGTTTTTTTCTAAAATATCGTCATCATATTTCTCCAATTCAGCTATAAGTGCAAAATGCTGTTTTTTGAGATACTCTATCAATTCGTTGAAATTGTCAGGGTTTGTCATTTCGGCGGTACCCCAATTGTCTTCTTCGGTTTCTAGACTGTAATGTATATTGTCGTTGAGTTTTTCAATTGTAAACTTCCTCCAAGCAGCCAAATGATAAATGTGCTGAGCAATAGTTTGACTTGAGAAGTTTTGAACTTGAGACACTTTTTCTAGTGGTAAACTATTGATGATTTCCATAACAGAAGGGCCATGCCATGCGTCTCCGCGAAATACTGTATCAAGATTGTCGATGATTAATTCTAATGCCTTCATTCGTTTTTAGAAATATTTGCAAAAATGATAAAAATCTATTTTAGAATTCATTTTTTGAGTTAAAAAAACCGAAAATATTTATTTTTTAAAGAATTTAAAATATTTTTCTTTAGTAATCTCTACCTTTCCAAACTATCTTTTTTGCAAACAAATAGTGTAAAAACTGGAGTAGCCAAGCCATAGGCAAATACAGTGCGAAAAGCGGAAGGTATTTTGCATAACCCGACAATTTGAGTTTTGACTCAAATCGGAATACTAAAAAACTGTAAAAACTAAAAGTAATTAGAAATACCGTCAGAGACGTTTTCCAAGAGAAAAAAGCTATCAGTGCATACAAAGGAAGCGAAACGGCCTGCATGATGCCTAGATATAAGGGGCCAGAATTTGACTCTATAGCTCCCTGTATCCACCGAATTCGTTGCTCAAAATAATCCTCGGGCGGCACCGTATATGCCACCACTTCAGGAATAAAAACCTGCCTAAAATCGTAACCTTCGGCGATTATTTTTTTATATAGGGTGTAGTCTTCGACTATGCTAAATCCAATTTTTTCATAGCCGCCGGCAGCAAAATACGCTTCTTTTGATACGGCCATGTTGTTACCCATGCCCGTAGTGGGTATGTTTCGATCCGAAAATAATTTATTGACCGTAAGTACACAAAGCCATTCTAAGGCTTGCATGCTAGATGCAAAGCTATCATGTTTCATACCGGTTACGCCCACCATTACACCAATCCCTTTTGTGTTTTCGGCTCTGTTGTTCATTTTGTTTTCTAATTCCGAAAGCATTCCTTTAATCCACTGACTCGGCAAGGCCACGTCGGCATCAGTAAAAAAAATATATTTGCCGATGGTTTGGTGCATTATTTTTGCAAGTGCCCGAGTTTTACCTTTTAGTTCTTCGTTTGTTTGCCTTTCTGGAATGTCCGCCACTGTAATCCAGGGTTTTCCTTTAGCAAATTTTTGCATTATCTGAAGGGTATCGTCAGATGAATTGTCGTTAGCAAGTATTATTTGTAAACTATCTCTGGGATAATCAATTTTTTCTAAAGAATCGAGCATTCGATGAATACCCTTTGCTTCGTTTCTTGCTGGTATTAAAACACTTATAGGTATGGCTGTTGTTGTCGACATAGGTTTTTTTAGATATACTACTAGGCATTAATTGTATTTAAAATGCAATAATTTCAATTTTTACAATAATTATTCCAGTTTTTTGAGCTTATATTTTCTAATGAAATAGTTATTATAAATACTCCCATGCACTTTTATATGCATCAATGGACTCTGCATATTGAATAAAGTCCGAATAATAGTTAAAATTACCAATAGTGGCACTATCACCCACCACTACCAATAGTTTTCTTGCTCGCGTCATGGCCACGTTCATTCTACGAGTATCAGCCACAAAGCCTATTTCTCCATCCGTGTTTGAACGTGTCATAGATATAAAAACAGCATCGCGTTCTTGACCTTGAAAACTATCAATGGTGTTCACCGAAATATTTGTTAAATAGGGCTTAAGAATGCTCGAGGCCTTTACGTATTCGTTCAGTATTTGAATTTGCTGTTTATATGGACTGATAATCGCTATGCTAGGACTTGGATTATTTTGCCAATTTTCCATCAAATCTTCTACTCTTTTTACCAAAAATGCGGCCTCTTCTGGATTGGTCGAACTTGTGCCCTCTAATTTTTCATCAAAACCACAGCCTGCAGTATCTATGAATTGTAATGGGGTCAAATCGGGTAAAATACGGTGTAAGGCGACCGAATTATGTGCCTTTAAGCTGTTGCCATAGAAAGTTTTTGAAGAATGAGCCAT
Source organism: Spirosoma fluviale (assembly GCA_945885545.1). Taxonomy (GTDB): domain Bacteria; phylum Bacteroidota; class Bacteroidia; order Cytophagales; family Spirosomataceae; genus Leadbetterella; species Leadbetterella lacustris. The sequence continues at coordinate 3,065 of CAMCYZ010000120.1, read as the reverse complement.
AATTTGTTCATTCATTCTGTATTGGGTGTCCAGCAAAACTACCGCCTCAGGATGTTTTTCTACGAGCTTTTCTAGAAGTGTCTTTTCCAATCCTTTTTTGGCTGCTTCTTGAGATTTGATGGTAGGAGGGAGTTGGCAATGGTCTCCTGCCAAGATCACTTTTTTAGCCTTTAGTATCGGAATCCAGCAGGCTGGTTCTAAAGCCTGACCCGCTTCGTCAATTACAACTGTATCATATTCGTATTTATTAACCGAATAATGATTAGAGCCGACCAAAGTGGCGGTTACTACTTGTGTTTTGGTGGACAAGTCATCTAGAATGTACTGCTCAGTCTTGTCCACTTCCTTCATTATTTTGTGGGCTTCGTCGAACAGTGCCTTACGCTGATCTCTTTCTGCCTTTCCAAAATTCCGCTTGTATTTATGGGCCATGTTTTTGTATTCATTGGCCTGGATTTTAAGTTTTTTTATGTCTTTATACGCCGGATGCTCCTTCATTTTACCGTCTAATGTAAGGGCCGACAAACTTTCTGAAACCCTTACCGGATTACCTACTCGCATCACATTTAAGCCAGCCTCTGAAAGTTTTTCAGAAAGCAAATCTACTGCGGCATTGCTTGGTGCCACTACCAATATTTTTTCGTTTTTCTCTCTGGCCAATTTCGTGATGGCAGCTACCAAAGTGGTGGTTTTGCCAGTGCCAGGAGGGCCATGAACAACAGCCAACTCATTGGCATTTAAAATCTTGGCGATTGCTCTGTTTTGAGATTCGTTCAGCTTTTGTTCGGCAGTATATATTTCAGTCTGATTGAATGTAGGCGATTTTATTCCTTTTATTACGTCTTTATTTTCAGCGTTTTCTGCTTTTTTCAAGGCCGAGAACATCTCTTCGTACGAGGTGTTGTCGAATAGTACTTCTAGCCCTAATTTTCCATCACGACTCCACTCGGGTAGTTCGTCAGTTCTGAGGTTGAGTTTTAGCCTGTTTCCTCCTTGATGTGTCACTACGCCCTCTATTTTATCCACTTTTGGGTCGTGATTTGAGAATAACACTACGGGAATTCCGAATCTAAATTGATGCGGTAAATCTTGGTGCGTGGTACGTTCAAATTCTACCGTGAGATAATCTCCTCGGCCTAATTCTTGGCCTCTAATAGCCACAGGATACCACGTGAGGCCATTGGCACGTCGTTCGCTGATAGAAGCAGACTCGGTAAGCTTTTTATATTGTGCTTGATCTTCAAGTTTTTCTATTTTCAGTAATTCCGCTAAATCTTTGAAATAATCCATTCAGGATGTTTTTTTGGGTACAAAGATAAGGGTAAGAACATCGAAAGCCTATTCAATGGACATTTTGAATAAAAAGCACTCTAAATATAAATTTAAAGTATATTTTTAGAAAATATCGGCTCTAAAGCCGATAATTAAAAATATCTGCTAATTGACCGATAATTAAAAATATCTGCTTATTAGCCGATATTTTTTGAAAATATGCATTCTGGTATTATATTTGAATGTTTTTAAAATAATATGGAAGCAATAATTACAGGTGACTTGATGAATTCAAGGCTGGTTGACCCCAACGAGTGGATGCCTGCATTGAAAAAAGTGCTCAAACAATACGGTAAAGAACCTAAAAATTGGGAAATATTCAGAGGCGATAGTTTTCAGTTAAACACCAAGCCCGAGGATGCCCTAATGGCCGCAATTTTTATAAAAGCTGAAATAAAGCAATGGAAAGATTTAGACGTAAGAATAGGAATAGGAATAGGTGAAATTACCTATCAAGCTGCTAAAATTACGGAATCGAACGGAACGGCCTTCTTGAACTCTGGAGCGTGTTTTGAAGAATTAAAAAAGCAAACACTTGCCATCAAAACACCCAATAAAGACCTGAACGAAACGCTGAATTTGATGATAGAACTGGCTTCGCTGACCATAGACCGGTGGACAGAAACCGCAGCCAAACTAATCAAAATAAAAATTGAAAATCCGACAGCAAATCAAAAAGACTTGGCCAACATGCTCAATAAAACAGCACAAGGTACCATAAGCGAGGGATTGAAAAGAGGCGGTTACGACGAAATTCAGAAATTTTTGGATTATTATAAACTCAAAATCAATGAATTATGATAACTTGGGTATTAAAACTTACGCTCGCACATCTATTGGGGGATTTTATGCTTCAGCCCGACAAATGGATTGAAAACAAGAATAGAAAAACATATAAATCGAAGTACTTCTATTATCATATTATTATACACTTTGTGTTACTTTTGGTGGTTTTAGAATTCGATTTTAAATATTGGACAGCCTTAATTATTATTCCAATCTCGCATTATGTGATTGATTTGGGAAAGCTTATTTTGAGAAAAGAAATAGAGACAAAAGCTTTGTTTTTTATAGATCAATCCTTACATTTTTTAGTGATTTTTCTTGTAACTAAGTTTTATTTCTCATTTCAATTTGACTTTACTAAGGTATTTATGCCAAAAGTATTATTGCTTTTAACAGCATTTGTATCAATAAGCTACGTGGCCTCTGTGGTTATAAAAATATTGATTTCAAAATGGAAACAAGAAAATGAAGCCACAAATGCCGCTGGAAAATATATTGGAATAATGGAGCGGATTTTAGTTTTCGTTTTTATAGTTCTGAACCACTGGGAAGGAGTAGGTTTCTTGTTGGCAGCCAAGTCTGTTTTTAGGTTTGGAGATTTGACCAAAAGCCATGAAGTGAGATTGACAGAATACATATTGATAGGCACCTTGTTGAGCTTCGGAATTGCGATTGGAATTGCTTTATCCTATCAAAAACTCTTAAAATTTGTTTAAAATGGATACATTACACGGTGTCACGCTCGAAAAAATCTTGATTTATTTGGTGGAAAACCTCGGCTGGGAGGCTATGTACACAGAGGTAAAAGTAAACTGTTTCAAATTTGATGCAAGTATAAAATCAAGCTTGACATTTCTCCGAAAAACACCTTGGGCAAGAACAAAAGTGGAGCAATTGTATATTCGAGAAATCAAAAACAAGGCATAAATCTAATTTTTCAAGGCACG
>CAMCYZ010000119.1 GCA_945885545.1 Spirosoma fluviale | reverse complement strand
AATATCTAATTCCTCTTCTGGTAGGCTTGGAGAAAAAACGATTTCTACCAAATCAGGCAAATATTGCTCGAAAAACCTGGTAAGCCCATGAAGCGTAACCACCAAGCGTTCTTGATTTTGACTTACTTCAAGAAAACCACCCAAACGCTCAAAACTTTCTGCGATTTCATTCGAATTTTTGTCCTTTGAACCTGCTGAAAGTAATTTTGAAGTAAAATACGACAGAGCAAATTTTTGTCCAAAATAAGAACCAGCCTTAAAAACGATTTCCAATCGAAAAACCTCCAGATTGGGATTGTTTAAATAAAAAAAATGTGCTCCAGAACTGTCCAAAACCTTTACAACACTCGGAAGAGTAAGATTTTGAGTCGGAATAAAATGGGGTGCAATACTTCGGATAAGCATGTTATAAAAATAATTGGAAGAGTCAGAAATTTAGGCAAAAAAAAAGCCCTATCCGAAGATAAGGCTCAATTTTTTTTGCTATGCTAATTACTTAGCAGCAGCAGCTGAATCAACAACTGTAGCAGCTGAATCAACAACAGCAGTAGCAGCAGAGTCAACCATAGTAGCAGCAGAATCAACAGCAGCTGCATCTTCAGTAGCTTCAGTAGCAGAAGTACATGAAGCGAAAGCTACCATACCTGCAACGAAAAGAATTCCAAATACTTTTTTCATTTCTTAGATTTTTTATTGTTATAAGACATTGCAAATTTAAGAACATTTTAAGTTTTGATGCAAAACTTCTTAAAATTTTCTTAAAATTTTCTTTAAAATTCTTGTTTTTGTACAGCCCACTATAGAAAAAAGATAATTTTATAGAAAATCTAATAAAAAAAGCCTGAACGTACAGGCTTTTTTAAACAATATCTAATCTAAAACTTAAAATAAACCTCTGAACAAATTAGGAGCCACACCCAATAGAACAGTCATGGCAGCACAAACATAAAGCGTTGCCTTGGCGATGGCAGAAACAGTAATAGACTCACTTTCCGTGCTGCCAAAAGTAGCTCGTATTGGCTTGAAATAATAATATAATGAAACCGCTGACATAACTATACCCAGTATAAGAATCCAAAGATAACCTTTGGTGGCAGCGTCATTTAAAACAAAGAATTTACTCCAGAAACCCGATGTTAGAGGAATTCCCGAAAGAGAAAGCATCGAAATTAATAGAATTACCGCCAAATCTGGATTTCTTTTGAAAAGACCGTTAAAAACATTGATGTTTTCGTTTGGTCTTCCATCCACGAGTTGGTCATTGGAAACTATTAAAAATACGCCAAAACCCGAAATAGTTGCAAATGCATAGCTAAGTGTGTAAAATCCTAGATTCCCAAAAGATTGCTCTCCCAAACCTATCAAACTCAGTAGCATAAATCCGGCCTGTGAAATACTTGAATAAGCCAGAATTCTTTTAAAATTAGATTGATAAACCGCAGTTAGGTTACCAATAATCATACTTAAGCCAATAATGATCACCAAAAACTTAGACCAATTGTCATATTCAAAACTAAAACTATATACGGCCAATCTGTAAAGTGCGAAAATAACTGCCGTCTTTACTATGGTTGCCATAAAGGCCGTAAAGATGGTAGGTGAACCCTGATAAACATCCGCTGTCCAGAAATGAAACGGTGCAGCAGAAATTTTGAACAACAAACCTATAAATATAAAAATCAATCCTATCCAAAAGAAAATTTTACCTTCAGGAAGATTATTCGCTACCGAACTACCACTATTAATGTCAAATGAACCAGTGGCACCATAGAACATGGCGATACCAAAGAGTAGAATACCAGTAGCAAACGCCCCCATCAAGAAATATTTGATAGAAGCCTCATTTCCTCTTAGATTACGCTTATCGCTACCCGCTAAAACATATAGAGCCACCGAAAGTATCTCTAGGCCTACAAAAAGCATAATGAGGTTTTGGAAACTTACCATTATAAGTGCTCCTACCACTGCAAACTGCATAAGTGCGTAGTATTCAGCTGGGTGATCAATGGCATCTTCAAACAATTTCGAACTTAAACCAGCAACAAGAATTGCCGCCAAAATAACCACACTTTGTACCAATATGAGTGTATTACTCACCTCCACCATATTATTAAAATACAAACCCGGAGCGTTCCAATCTATAAAACCCGATAATAGGCCAATTAACAAAAAAGCTAAATTAATAGGTAATAAACTCTTTTTGGAAACTGACAAACCAAGGTAAAGCATTAACAAACCTGAAACAGAAAAGACAATAATTGGATACATATCTTATATATTTTCTTTCGGTATATACCTAATAAAATTATTTATTTAAAACTCCTAAACTATTTACAAATGAGGCACTAATGTCCAAAATCAGATTTGGAAAAACTCCTGTAAGTAACACAACGATTACTATTGGAACTAATACCATCATTTCTTTAGTACCTATGTCGGTAATCTTAATAGTGATATCGTTTGACGGACCGTACATAGTTTTCTGAAAAAATCTTAACATATATACTGCTCCAAAAACAACGCTCAATCCGGCTAAGATTCCTATTACGTGATTGAAATCAAAAACAGCCTTTAACATCAAAAACTCACCCACAAAGCCGTTGGTCAATGGAAGTGCAACACTTCCTAATAAAACCACCATAAACATAACCGTAAGCAAAGGGGCAGATTGAGTCATACCTCCAAGCGTTGTTAGACTTCTGCTTCCTGTTTTATCAAAAATGATTTTGGCAATATAAAACAAGCCCACTGCATTAAATCCATGAGCTACCATTTGAAAAATTGCACCCTGCAAACCAGTTACACTCAGAGTAAGTACTGCCCCAGCCATAAGCCCCATGTGGGCAAATGAAGAGTAGGCTATCAAACGTTTGATTTCGTTTTGTTTAATGGCTATGATAGAACCATAAACCAATCCAGCCACCGCCAAAATGATGATGATTTCTCCATACAACTGAATACCAGATGGAGCAAAAGGTAGTAAGATTCTTATTAAACCGTAAACACCCATTTTCGAAAGTAATCCTGAAAGCAACATCGTGGCTGGCGTAGGCGATTTGCTGTAAGCATCTGGCAACCAAGTATGGAATGGAAAAATCGGCATTTTGATAGAAAAAGCCAAAAGCAAACCCCAAAATAAAATTTGTTTGATGAGATTTGGAAGCAACGACACTGTTACTTTTATAGACTCTATATCACCACTTTGACCTCTCATGTACAACAACACAAAGGAAATGAGCATAAACAAACTTCCAAAAACCGTGTAAATAAACATTTTGAAAGTAATTTTTGAAGAATTTTCGCCACCCCAAAGATTAGCAATAAGATAAACTGGCACCAAAGCCAATTCGAAAAAGAAGTAAAACAAAAATATATCTTTTGCTGAAAACACACCTACAAGTGCCGCCTCGGTAAGTAATATCAAGCCTAAAAGCTTAGGGATATTTTCATAATTCAGATTTTTGATCGCCAATAAAATAATAGACACCAATACGACCGTAAGACCGACCATAATCAAGGACAAACCATCGAGCCCAAGATGAAATCTAATGGCGAAGTCTGACAACCAAGGTTTGTCAAAAGATAAAAGGGCCGACTTATCTTTGAATACACTAAAAGCATATACAAAAACGGCTATTTGGATAATAGAAACTACTAATGAAATGCTCGACGCAAGGCCTTTGTTTTTGATATTCAACAAAACCAAACCTGCAATCAATGGTATAATAAATAGCGAAAGCGTTAACATAGGGTGCTTTTCAATTGATTTTTTACTTAATAATCGACTTAAGAGATTCAAACAAACTAGGAACCAAACTATATCCTAACAAAAGGATGATTCCGATGGTCATGAATAACAAATAACTGCTTGTGCCACCCACTTGGATTTTTTTAACTTGGGCACTAGCCTGATTTACCAAAGTTCCAACACCATTCACAATGCCGTCAATAAATTTGTTGTCAATAACATTTCCAAAGAACTTCGAAAGCGATGAGATTGGGTTTACAAAAACATTATTGTATAGCTCGTCTATATAATATTTGTCGTAAACCACTTTCTTGATTCCACTCATAGATTCATCAGAGCCAGGTACGTTTTTACCATTTCCATATAAAGCGTAAGCAAAAACTATGGCAATAACAGCCACCAAAACAGAAACACCCATCAAAATCCACTCAGTAGAATGGTCGATATGGATAACGCCAAACTCCGGATTTACCGATTTACTTCCTGCGTATATCGGACTCAAGAATTCATTTAATTTATGAGGAAAATGGAATATCTCTGGGAATCCGATGGCTCCACCGATGATGGACAATGCCGCCAATACTATTAAAGGTAAAGTCATGCTGCTGGGCGACTCATGCAGATGGTGCTCCTGCTCGTGAGTACCTCTAAAGTTACCCTTAAAAGTCACAAAGAACAATCTGAACATGTAAAAAGCAGTCATGAAAGAGCCTAAAAGTGCCAAAGACCACATCAATTTGTTATGCTCAAACACATGAGCTAAGATTTCGTCTTTTGAGAAAAAGCCGGAGAAAGGAGGAATACCGCTAATGGCGATTGTTCCGACTAAGAAAGTTATGGCCGTAATTTTGATTTTTGGCCAAAGCCCACCCATATTTCTAATGTCTTGGTCGCCGCTCATGGCGTGTATAACACTACCTGCTCCTAAAAACAATAAAGCCTTGAAAAACGCATGGGTGATAACATGAAAAAGACCTGAAGAATAAGCCATCACTCCGAGCCCTAAAAACATGTAGCCCAACTGACTCACTGTAGAATAAGCCAATACTTTTTTGATGTCGTTTTGAAAAAGACCAATAGTAGCTCCAAGCAAGGCGGTTGCCAGACCTATCCAAGCCACAAACTCAAGGGTTGCTGGCGAAAGGCTGTAAAGTACATTAGATCTAACAATCATGTAGATACCCGAAGTAACCATGGTAGCGGCGTGAATCAAAGCCGAAACAGGTGTTGGACCAGCCATGGCATCTGGCAGCCAAGTAAATAGAGGAATCTGAGCTGATTTACCCATTGCCCCAACAAAAAGGGCAAATGTAATGGCTAAAATAATTCCATCACCAATTTGGAAACCTTTGGCTTTCTCAAAAACTTCTAGGTATTCTAAGGTTCCGAAGGTCTGAATAATCAAAAATATACCCACCAAAAATCCCAAATCCCCTACCCTGTTCATAATGAATGCTTTGCGGGCAGCATTGGCATAGTCGGTATTTTTGTTCCAAAATCCGATGAGTAAGTATGAACAAAGACCTACTCCTTCCCAACCTATAAACATAATGAGGTAGTTGGCTCCAAGAACCAAAAGAATCATCGAGAACAAGAATAGGTTGAGGTAGGCGAAGAATTTGCCATAGCCTTCGTCATGACTCATGTAGCCAGCCGAATATAGATGGATGAGGGTACCTACTCCCGTAATAACGAAAAGCATAATCAGCGAAAGTTGATCTAACTGAAATGCAAATTTAATGTTGAGGTCACCTACTGTTATCCAATCGAATAACGTAACAACTACAGGCGTACCGTCAAACTGCAAATAGGCCGTTAAAACACAAGCAAACGAAAGCAATGAAGCACCAGTACCGATAATCGGAACCAATGATTTTGATATTTTTCCAAACCCTATTCCATTTATCAAAAAACCGATCAATGGAAACAAGGGAATCAGAGCTATTGGTGTCATAAGAATTGTAATTTTTTGATTTTATCCCTTCAGTCTATTAAGTAAACTGATATCTATAGTTTTTATGTTTCTGAATATCATCACTATAATGGCCAAACCAACCGCCACTTCGGCAGCCGCAACAGCCATGATAAAAAACACAAAAATCTGTCCATTAGGGTCGGACCTGTAAGAAGAAAAAGCAATTAACAAAAGATTTACGGCATTGAGCATTAACTCTATGGACATAAAAATAATTATGGCGTTTTTTCTGATCAACACGCCTATAATACCTATAGTGAAAAGCATCGTGGCTAAAAGCACGAAATTCACTAAAGGAATTTGCATAAAAACGTCTGGAACTCGGTCTATAGAACTTTCAAACATAAGTTTGTACGGTTTTTAAATTTTTCGCAAAAATAACACTAATCAATCAAAAAGCCTATCTTTTCATTTTGATTTTAATATCCGTAAGTTTTCTTTTGGTGTCAAGCGGAAAATCATTGTTGATAATCCAATCGTAATACTGTGGCTCTCTGGTAAGTACATCTTCCACCTTTTTACCTGCATTTTTTCCAAAATTAAATACCACTTCGCCTTTGTTGTTTAAAATCATGCGTTGGGCAAAGTCAACAAGATTATTTGAGCTCAGTTTGTGAAGTGTTTCAACATCGTTTTTCACAGGCTCATATTCTGTACCAGTGGCATCTTTCAGTTTTACACCTTCATATTTTTCTACCTGAGCACACACAACTTCTAGCGTAGCCAAAGTATCCACCTCTGCACTATGGGCATTCTCTAGGGTTTTGCCACAATAAAATTTATAAGCAGCACCCAGCGTACGTGGTTCCATCAAATGAAAAATCTTCTGGGCATCTACAAACTTGCGGTTTTTTAGGTCAAATATATTGGTGTCAATTCTCAAAAACTCTTCTACCAACATAGGTATGTCAAATCTGTTGCTATTAAAACCCGCCAAATCGCAGCCATCCAAAAATTGAGAAAGTGACTTAGCCATCTGACGAAACATGGGCTCATCTTTTACGTCTTCGTCATAAATGCCATGTATCAAACTCGTTTCCAACGGAATGGGCATGCCCGGGTTTACTCTTTTGGTTTTTACATCCACCGAGCCATCTATGTTGGCCTTCGCAATACAAATCTCAACTATGCGGTCTTTTGAAATATTGATTCCGGTGGTTTCGAGATCAATAAAGGCAATAGGCTTTTTTAATTTGAGCGTATGAGTTGTCATATTATATTTAAACTTAGCGAAAAAAATGATGGTGCAAAAGTAGAAAATGATTTTGGGAATATGGCCACTTATCGCATTTATGTAAAATACAAGAACATGAATGGCCACGAATATTTTTTATTTCCAAAAAACAAATATTCGACTCTTGCGAATCAATTCTTAAATTGCAGGCTGAAAAACAAAGATTATGAGCAACAGAATAATAGAACGTAGAAAAAGACAATTTTTAGGGGAAGATTTTAAATTGGAGTCGTGGGAGTTGGTAAAACCGTTCTACGAAAACCTTAAAACCCGGGAAATAAACTCAAAAGAAGAGTTTGAAAAATGGCTTAGAGATAGAAGCGAACTAGAGTCGTATTTATCAGAAAATATGGCATGGAGATATATAAAAATGACCTGCGATACGTCTGATGAAGAAAGTCAAAAGGCCTATCAGTTTTTTGTAGAACAAATCTCGCCTAACACAGCCGTATATTCTGATGAGTTCAATAAAAAGTCTCTCGCACTAGCCGAAAAATACCAACTCTCGGGAGATGGATATGACATTATGCTCCGCGGATTACGCAAATCTGTAGAGATTTTTCGCGAGGAAAATATCGAACTTGATACCAAAATACAGCTCAAACAAACAGAATATCAGGGCCTTACAGGCTCCATGACCGTCGAGATAGACGGCGAAGAAATGACGATGCCGAAAGCGGCCACTTATTTGCAAGCCGTAAAACGTGAAACCAGAGAGAATGCTTGGATAAAAATATCAGAAAGAAGATACAGCGAAAAAGACAAATTAGATATGATTTTCAACGAACTACGCGATCTTCGTCATCAAGAAGCTCTCCATGCCGACTTCGCCAACTTCAGAGATTACATGTTTGCGGCCATGGGTCGGTTTGACTACACTCCTGCCGATTGTTTCGCTTTTCATGAAGCCATAGCCCAAACCGTGGTGCCCATCGTAAACCAAATGACGGCCGAACGCAAAGAAAAGTTGGGATTAGGCGAACTAAAACCATGGGATTTAAAGGTCGATGCCGAAGGAAGAACAGCCCTCAAGCCATTTCAAAACGGAAAAGAACTCCTAGACAAAACCGAAATTTGTTTCGAAAAAATTGACCCTAAACTTTCAGAATACATCAAAATCATGCGTGCCATGGGGCATTTTGACGTAGAATCTCGCAAAGGAAAGGCTCCGGGTGGTTATAACTATCCACTGGAGGAAATTGGTGTTCCTTTTATATTCATGAATGCCACTGACAGTGTGCGTGACCTTGTGACCATGGTGCACGAAGGTGGCCATGCCATTCACTCATTTGAGGTGAGAAACTTACCAATCAACGCCTTCCGTAACCCCACTATGGAAGTGGCCGAACTGGCGTCAATGAGCATGGAATTGATATCGATGGAGCATTGGGATTCGTTTTTTGAAAACGAAAAAGAGCTAAAAAGGGCTAAGATAGAACATCTTGAAGATATTTTGGCCGCACTGCCGTGGATAGCTACAGTGGACAAATTCCAACATTGGATGTACGAAAACCCAACCCACACCGAAGACGAAAGAAAGTCTGCTTGGATACAAATAAATGCAGCGTTTTTCGACGATGTTACCGATTGGGCTGGTTTTGAGCATTTTAGAGAATATTCGTGGCAACGACAGCTGCATATTTATGAAGTCCCGTTTTACTATATTGAATATGGCATGGCCCAACTTGGGGCAATCAGTGTTTGGCGAAACTACAAAAAAGACCCAAAAGCAGGTCTCGATGGCTATTTGGCGGCCCTAAAATTGGGTTACACCAAAACCATCAAAGAGATTTACGAAGCAGCAGGCATCAAATTCGACTTCTCTAAGAATTATATAGCTGAATTGATGGATTTTGTAAAAAGCGAATTGGCTACTTTGAAGGCTTGAGTTTTGGAGAACACCGATTCGAATTAGGGGAAATTGAACGCTAAAAAAATACGTCTGCCTAAAGAGAAAAAGCTAAACGCTGAGAATTGAATATCTGTAAATATCCGGTTGAATATCTGAATAAACAACATAAAAACGAGGCTGCTAAATACTTTTTAGACAGCCTCATTTAAAATTTTTAAGAAAAAACTGATTTATTTTGATAAGTCCACTACTGAGCTTTCAGTCAATTTGAGTGTATTCATCACGTTTTGTAAATTGTTTTTATCCACCATTTTAGCAAATTTTCCGGGTACTATCACCACCCTGAAAACCTTGCCCAATCTCCAAGAATTGTTAAGTCTCATTCTATCAAAATTGGCATCAAGAAATATACTAAAGTCAACCTTTGTGAAATCAAAGTTATACTGATGAATTCCATTTTCAGAGGTATAAATCTGCGGAAGTGGTTTCCAGATATCCGCCCCAGTTTTGTCCAATCCAACAAATTCATAAACCAAAAGCACATCAGAATCAAAAATGACGGGGTTAAGATTATAATAGTTTCGGAAGCTATTGCCCGACGTAAAATCAGCCTTTACTTCAAAAACCTCAGCCAAAAGTTCATTGGTAATAGGTTGAGGGTTTTCGTTAATCGAACAAGACTGAAACAATGCAGTAGAAAGGAGCAGTCCTAAAATCAATAGCTTTTTCATGATCGAAATTTTTAAGTGTTAAAATTCTTTTTCTGAGATTTATCACTTAGATGCACGAAAAGGTATCTGGGTTTACCGAGAAAATATTCGCTCAGGTAAATTTTTTATAAAAAGCTTATAATCAGCGTTAAGGAAAATGTTAATATCGAAAAACAACTTCAGATTTTAGCACCTAAAACTTTCAAAAGTTTTTCAAGCCAAACTTTATCTACTTCCGAAAAGTCGTTCAAAAGATCAGAATCAACATCCAAAACACCACAAATTTCGTTTTTTGAGTTGAACAACGGCACCACAATTTCAGATTTTGAGGCCGAACTACAAGCAATATGACCTGGAAACTCATCTACATCAGGGACTATAACGGTTTGCTTGGTAGAAAAACTGTGGCCACAAACACCACGGTCGTAGCGGATACGGGTGCAGGCAATAGGCCCTTGAAATGGCCCTAAAACCAATTCGCCTGCTTTGTTGTCTAAATAAAATCCGACCCAGTAAAAACCAAAGGCTTGCTTAAGAGCCGCCGAAATGTTGGCCAAATTAGCGATTAAGTCTGTTTCAGAAGAAATCAAAGCCTCTATTTGAGGAATTACTGCTTCATAAATGGTTGCTCTATCTGTAGTTTCCGGAATGTATAAGTTTTCTGCCATTGAATGTTTCGTTTCAAAATGGCTAACAAAAATCTGCTTTTTAAGTTTGTTTTGGCCAGAAATTTCCCAATTTTTGTTTTCAAATACAAAACCAATGAACAAAAGAGAATACGGCTTGGTAGCCGTTGGTGAGCTATTGGGTGATTTTATCGGCACCGAAACAAGCATCAGCTTATACGATACTCCCAAATTTGAGCGATTCCAAGGCGGTAGCCCAGCCAATTTAGCCTCCAATATGGCTCGTTTAGGATTCAAAACAGCCATCATCAGTGCCGTTGGGACAGACAATTTAGGTAAATATTTGGTAGAAAAAGTTGCGGAAGCAGGGGTGGATACGAGTCTGGTAATTTACGATAAAAACGAACCCAGCAGCATAGTATTGGTCTCAAAAACTACAGGAACACCCGACTTTATCCCCTACCGAACAGCCGACAGGATGATAAATCCCGAAAATATTCCAGACGAATTACTTCAAAAATGTTCGGTTTTTCATACCACTTGTTGGCCTTTGAGCATGCAACCGTCACAGGCTGCTGTTTTAGATGCCGCCAAAAGAGCAAAAAAGGCTGGATGCGTGTTGAGTGCCGACCTGAACTATGCCGAGCGAGTTTGGCCCGATAGGAAAGAAGCACACGCTGTTATAAAAGAATATCTATCAAACGGAGCCCTAATAAAACTAAGCGAAGACGACGCCGAACGTTTTTATGGGGAAGCCGTGTCCATGGAAAAGGTTATTGAAGATTTTCACAGTTGGGGAGCTTCGCTAATATGTTATACTTTGGGTGGAAAAGGAAGTGTGGTATCGGATGGAAAAGAATTGGTCTTCAACAAAGCAGAGGCACTAAATGTAGTAGACGCAACAGGTGCTGGTGATTCTTTTTGGTCGGGTTTTTTAGCGGCATATCTTTCAGGTAAAAGTTCAAAAGAATGTGCCCAAGCAGGTGCCAATATGGCCAAAATAAAGTTGACGGCCGTTGGGCCGATTAAGCATGATGTTAAATTGGAAAGTATTTTTTAATGAGATATTGAACAACAGTTGACAACTTTCTAAAAGTTGTCAACTGTATATGTGAAACGATAAATTTAATCACCAATGGCAAAAACCGAACACTATTTTACACAATTCGAAAGCAACGCATTTTACCATGTTTACAATCGAACAGTTGACAAAAGCAAGCTTTTCGCTAACCATGGAAACTATATGTATTTTCTGAAAAAACTCGATGAATATCTTACCGACTATGTCGAAATATATGCCTATTGTCTTTTGGGCAATCATTTCCACTTGATGATTAGAGTTTTGCCAGAAAAAACTATAAAAGAGAACTTGCTAAAATATCAAGAGGCAAATCCAGAACGAATTTTAAGTTCTTCTAAATCACAAATCTCCGAAAAATCGGTTAGTGCAATTGTAAGCCATCAATTCAAAAAATTCTTCCAAGCGTATGCAATGGCCTTTAATAAACAGCAAAACAGAATAGGAACACTTTTTCAAACTCCTTTTAAAAGAGCTTTGGTAGAAAAAACCGAATATTTCAAATCGTTGGTATACTACATTCATGCCAATCCCAAACTCCATGGAATAACCCAAGATTTTACCGCCTATGAATGGAGTTCATACCGAAGGATATTGCTAGAAACCAATACGAAACTAAAAAAAACCGAACTTTTAGAATGGTTTGGTGGTATAAATGGCTTTTTGGAATATCATGAAGATGAAAATGATTTTAACCACGAGAAAGGTATAGAAGACTGATATTCAGCCCTTAACAAATAAGACAAAAGTAGTCCGCATTTTGTCACAAAAATTTTCAAAAAATCAAGAGTTGTCTTG
>CAMCYZ010000118.1 GCA_945885545.1 Spirosoma fluviale | reverse complement strand
AATATTCTTTTTCTTTCTAGACTGCATATTTCGGTGATACTAGATTCCTGTTGGTACGGCTTAATTTTGTCATAAAAAACCTATGCTACGCAAAGATACCGACCTTCATAAATGTGTATTTCGGTCTTTGAGTGAAGGAAAAGAAAGAGTTTTTTGCATAATATTTTTTTGCTTTCTAAAACAAATCACTGTATCTGCGGCTAAAAATAGCTTTTCACACCTACGACGGGAATATACAGCATAGCTGGAAGATATGTAAATTAGCCTTTCTGGCTTGTCCTGCACAAGGAAATACAGATGGAGAAATTTTTATATTTTGATAGCGTCAATGCCAACACCCAATAGTTTTAAAGAAATCTTATTTAAATCATGGTGACTGCCTTTTATGTGAATGGTGGAATGTGAATGCTCTATGGATTCTCCAGGTGCTAATTCGGCCGCAGGAGATGAGCTTTCAATTTCATAAAACTTCCCAAGCTGTTTGCCCTGATTTAGGCCATCGTTGTAGGCATTAATGGCATCTCCCTCAAATGGCTTTTCTTGAATTTCCCACATAGAATTTACATAGTCCAATTGGTTTTTTGGAAGAGTGAAACTAGCAAACGTCAAAACGCCGTGGAGTGCATCATAACTTGCCACCAAGGGAAGAGCACGCTTTGGAGAAACACCAATTTTAGCACGATATTTACTGTCGGCTTTAAACAACAACAGACCCTCATTGATTTTCAGCCTTTCACCAGGCACTTTGCCAAAATAATCGTCTGTCACGATTTTACCCAAAATCGCATCGTCGCCTTGTTTATATGGAATAGCAACGGTAGTTTTCTCGTCGGCATTGAGCATGCTTAAAATCCAAATAGATAGCATTCCCGAATTTTTATCCCATTTTGTTTTGCCTTGATTAGTCACTATATTTTCCGACTTAAAGCCAACAACTTTTGAGGTATTGGGCAATGTAAAGTCAAGGATTTTTTCAATGCTTGCTTTGTCTAGCAGTTTTATGTTTCGGTTTACTTTTAGATCAAATTGGTTTCCCGAATAATTTTCTAGCAACATTTCCTTTTCGAAGTTCGCTTCTTTTTTTGAAACGGAAGTTAATTTAAACGATTCCGTATCAATTTCCTTGGGAACAAACCAGTTATCGAAAGTAAAATCTACGCCTTTTTTGAAATAAATAGAAAATTGACCTCCTTCTGGACCTAACCAAAACCGTTCTTCACCTCCAAAAGGGCTAATGTGTTCAGAGGGTTTTCCACTTGCAATCAGCTCGTGGTTTACCCAGCCAAAACTTGTCCCTTCGTTTCCATCTACCGTACTTGTCATTACCCTTCCTTGGTAGGCAGGTAATACTATTATTTGGGCACCTGACTGATCATCCTCTAAAACCAACAAATCTTTGTGGTGTGTTTTTAGAAAATGAAGATCATATCCAAAACTTCCTTTTTTGAAGGAAATGCTTGATGTCTCATTTTTTTGATTTTGCATGCAAGATGTTAAGGTTGCCATTAAAAATAAAACTAAATTTTTCATCTTTTTTTTAATCTAATTGATTGTTATGTAAAGGATTTCATTAGGCTTAACATTCACAGCCAAACCGCTTGCAAGAATTTTCCCTTCACTATTCTTAGGTTTTTGGTTGCCTATTTTAACAGAATAATTTTTAGAAGTATCTAGGGTGTACCATTGCTGAAATTGGTTTATTCTCGGATAATCCACAGGAAAGTTCATAAAATCTCTGAAGCGTGGAATATCAAATCTGAGTATACCTTCCCAACCTGTTTTAGAAGTAACAGCAATTTTTAACTTACCCTTATCATTTACGGCTCCAATCTGAAGTTGGTCGTTCCAAGGCACAGGAACAATCCCTTGGGTTTTCCAGAGGCAATACATGAGGGTAGTTCTAGCAAAATTCCCGTCTCCGTGCCAGCCTTCAATAATTCCGTCTGATTTCTGAAAACCCCAAAGGACTTTTATTTCACTATCGAGCCACTCTTTTACCGAAGGTATTGGCTCTCTGTTATACAGATTCAAAGTACCCTCTATGGCATCGGCATAACCGTCAGCGTTGCCCTCCCAATCGTGGTTTCGGTATTTTTGGTTTAAGGAATTCAAGGCTTTTTTCACGGCCTGGAGGTACTCGGGTTTGGCATCAATTTGATTCACAAAATAGTAGGCGTTGAATGTGTATCCAAAATTATCGGCTATACGTTTAGAAAGAATTTCTCCTGTTACTGGATTTATCTCATCGTAAAAAAGCCCATCCGCATTTCTCCCTACTTCCAAAATCCGGTCTAACATTTGGTGGATAAAAGGTTGCCATTGTTTCCTTTTATGGGGCATAGCATAATAAGCAGCCAGATAAGTTTCGCACAAACCTGAAATGATTTCACATCCGTGGTCTCTAATTCGAAGTCGATCTAGGTTAGTTGGCAACCTTTCGGTGCATAAATAATAATCTGCAATTTCTATCGCCCAATCCAAATATTCCTTTTTGCCAGTAAACCAATACATTCTTGTGAGCACTTGTAACAAATCTCCATTCACCTCCACGACTGCATTTTTTCCAAATTTGCTATCTTTCACTTCTTTGACCATCCTGGTGATACGAGGTATATCATCCAATATTTCCAGCATTCTGTCGCTCCATGGGCTTTTTCCCAACCATTCCGTCAACGGAATCAATCCGTCTTTCATGTATTCGGCTGCTCCAAAAACTATTTGGCTGGAGTCGGGCTGTTCGTTTAAAAATCCTTTTTTTAGAAACGAATAAGTATCAGGCAGTTTCCCAATCCTCGAGGTTATCTTTTGCTCCGTTTTAAGCATCTCCAATGCCGTATTATCAAAATAGGCAGGCATTAGAACAGATGCTGTCAATACCATATATGGATAATTGTCGGCGGCGGCATCCCAGGCATTCCAATAGGAATCTTTTAAATTGCGAGGAATTAAGCCCGTGCTAGGGTCGGCTTTTTGTGTCCAAGCATTCACATAATTTATACTTCGGTTAAAGCCTTCGTTTACCAAAAGTCCATTTTTTAGGGCTTCTGAAAACGCCGGGTCTTTTAAACCTTGGGCCTTGGCGTCAAATATCCAAAAAACGGCCATGCAGCAGTAGGCCAAAATGGCTTTGAAAAAAGAAAAATTGTTCTTCATCGAAATTATATTTTAAGGTTTTTAGCTATAAATCAAGTATCTTTTTTCTTTTATTTTACTAGAATGGAAATCGTATTATTGTCACCAAAACTTAACATTTCATTTTGGAAAATCTTGTGCCCTTTTCCATGAATTGAAAATTTATTTAATTCTATTTTGCCCTGCAAAACTGTTAAACTAGCCGTATTTCCTTGTATTTTGCAAGTTCCCCAAGCATATCCATTACTCCAAAAATACATTCCCGGAGTAGCTGTAAATTCCATCGATTTTTCGTTAGCATTGTATTTAAACCCACTTAAGGCCAAAATAGAAGACCAGCTAGCCATGGCCCTGGCATAATGGTGCCCACATTCAGGCTCGTCATAGGGATTTCTTTTTTCACCATCGAAACGGTCACGTATACTTTTGATACATTTTAGTCCGTTTTCGGTTTGTCCTTCATAGAGCATTCCTATGGCGGCAGCATATTCAAAACCCGTCATCGTTTCTGCAAAATATGGAAACGGTACGTCCAGTCTTCCTTTTGGCCAACTGGCCATAATCAAACCCGACTCATCCCCCATTCCATACGATCGCATATTATTGAATGAATTTCCAAATGCATTTACAAAATTATTTTTCATCACCGAATTCAGGGCTTTTTGCACATTTTCTTTTTTTGCCAAATAGCCTAAATTGCAAACATGAGCCATATATTGCCCCACCAGCTGGTCTACCAAACAACCGGAACCCAATTGATAGGGCGGTATTTTTAGGTCAGGGTTTTTCATGTCTAAGTATTGAAAAGTAAGTGGGTCGGTAATTTTATGCTCGTAATATTCTCCATTGTAAAGGTTGCTATCTACCCATTCGCTCCCTTTCTTGAAAATTAATTCACATTTCTTTGCAAATTCTAAGTCCTCCATAGCAATAGCCATTTTCTCAGATGCTCTCAAAGCCCCAAAATACCAAAATTGCATTTGAGGATTAGGGCCAAAATAATCTACATCCATAGTGTTGTGTTGTTTGCCTTCTTGCACGCCATCCATGTTTCCATCCCAGCCTTTTTCAACCCAAGCGTAGGCCATGGCCGCTTTTACTTTTGGCCAATGTTTTCTTAGAAATTCATTATCTCCCGAAAGTATCCAATCTCTATAAAACCGCATAATTGTACCCATTTGTCCGTCGGCAGCGGCTACATGGTCTGTTGTAAAGTTTTTTTCTAATGGAAGTTCCACCCGATTCCTCATTTTGCCATTTTCTTTTGTACCGTAGGTAAACTCTACGTCACGCATGGTTTTGGCCAGTTCACCATACAAAAATGAAGTGGCTGTTTCGTAGTTCCACACATGTGTACAAGAGCCTGCACAAGACCCAAATTCGTCCATTACACCCTCCCATCCCATCAGATGACCCGAAGGAATCCTAAAAACGGTCTGAGAACGAAGAGTGGATAGATTAAATAGAGCGGCTTCTTTTACATAGTTAGGAGCAGTGGTTTGCATAAAGGCTTTTACAAATTTCAGAGATTCACTTTCTAACTTAGGAATATTCTTCACTTCTTTTTCTAGCACATTCCAGGCATCTTGATATTGGTTGGTATAAAAATTACCGACTATATTGGTTTTATCATTGTTCCAATCCATGCGGTTAGGAAAGTGCCAAGTAATATAAAATGTAAACACTTGCGATGATTTGGCCGGTATAACTTTTTTAACTGCCAAAGACGCCATAGGGTTATCATCTACCAATTCAGGCTTATCCATTAATATTCCATCCGCACTAAAATCGTCCCAAAAACTTAAAGTTGCATTTTCCCAATCATTTTTGGAAGAAGAACGACGGTAGCTAACAGACTTATTGTCTGGTGTTGACAAAGCTATTGTACCCCAAGCTGGATCAGAAATGGGTACGCCCGATGAATTCATGAAAATACCCCTGAAATTAGGTTCCTCTCTGTAGGTGTTTAAGTTCTTTTTTGCTCCTGTAGGTATTATGTCGCCTTTCCAATCTTTTCGAAATGAGCTACCATCTTGACCGATAAAGTTTCGCATGGTACCACAAACGGCAACTTCCACAGCCGTGCTTGTAGGATTGGTGACTTCATATTTTAGTATGGCCATAGGAATACTACTGGCATCGGCATTTCCGGGAATAAATGGATTGAAACCTATTATTTTTACTGATACCGGCATTTGATTATCCTTTAAATTAACCTGCCCAAAAGGATAGGAAGCATCAAAAGATGCTGATGAAAACCTAGGCATTCCGTGGTTGTTTACGGGGCGTCCTTCATAATGTTGATACTCGCTTGGATGCAGTGGACCAATCAAAGCTTTAGTTATGGCCTTTTTGTTTACAGGTTTTACATAAATAGAAAAAAAAGGTGCGTTGTTACCTGCTGTCACGGTGCTGTAGTTCATGCCAGGCCGGTTCATAATTTGCCAAGCTTTGAGTTCCCCTCTTCCCCCCAAAGAAACCGTCCCCGTGCCGATTCCGCCCATTGGCAGAGCAATATTCAACAATTTACTTTGGTCGTAATGCTTCAAGATGGGGCAACCATTAAACATGTTTTGGGCATAAACAATACCATAGGATATTTGAAATAATAGAAGTAATTGTATTTTTTTCATTATTTAGGGCTGAAAGTTAAAATCAAATATATGTTTTTTTTGATAGTATATTTTTCAATAATCGTATTTTTAATTTGGCATTGTTAATTATTATTGCAATAATATTTGTTTTTGCCGCTTTTTTACAATCAGCGACTTCATTAAAGATTTTGGATTTTGATAGTTTTGATTTTCAAATGTTTATAATTTACCGCTAAGTGTCAAAGACGCTAAGGAATAATCATTTCTCTGTGTTTCTAAAATCTTAGTCATCAATGTTTCATTCTATTTTTCAATCAAATATTTACTAACTGAAGCTTCGGAGGAAAACAAAAAGCTAATGATCAAATACTTATTAACCTTTGTCAAGAAAAAGTTTAACAATGATAGTTAAAGTATTTAGAGGGTCAGTATCTCCTTTGATTATTGACTTTAGAATAGCCATTGAACAAATAAAATTTTGGAAATAATTCTATCATCTTCTACTATTTGTGTTTTTTTTCTTTAATTTTATCAAGAAATTTTTATACAAAAACATGAGGTCAAGATTTTTATTACAGATTAGTTTAATACTTTTGACCGCACTTTTATCGTCTTCACAGAAAGATAAACCAAACCTAAGTCCCAATATTATTATTATTTTTGCAGATGACATGGGTTATGGTGATGTTTCTGCTTTAAATCCTGAAGCCAAAACACACACGCCAGCCATAAATGAAATGACTGAAACTGGCTTAGTTTTTACTGAAGCTCATTCGAGTGCCTCTGTTTGTACGCCATCTAGGTATGGGCTCTTAACGGGCAGCTATGCCTTCAGAAACAGACTCAAGGGTGGTAATGTTGGAGGTTTTGACGCATCGGTTTTGGCTCCAGAACAAAAAACCATTGCTCATTTATTAAAAAATGCAGGATACAACACGGCCTGCATTGGTAAATGGCATTTAGGCTTTGATTGGTCCACTCTTAACCCAAACGAGCAACCTAGCTTAAATAAACTCACCAAATATTCGAATGTGGACTATTCGAAACCTATTAAATCGGGGCCTAATTCTTACGGTTTTGATTATTCTTTCATTCACCCAGCATCTTTAGACATCCCTCCTTATCTGTTTTTAAAAAATGGCTTGGCTATTGATAATCAAATGATTTTATCTTCAGATGTTTACCCAAAAAGTTTAGAAACAACCCAACATTCTTGGGACAAAAAACATACAGATGCACGGGATATTTATTGGAAAAAAGGAGTTTGGTGGCGAGATGGCGAAATGTCAAAGTCTTTTAGAATTGAAAAATGCCTAGGAAGTATAATCAACGAATCTATTACATTTATTGAAGAAAAAGCTTCAAAAAGCAACCCATTCTTTTTGTATTTACCACTCACTGGGCCACATACTCCTTGGGTTCCTGAAGAGCAATTTAAAGGAAAATCATCAGTTGACACTTATGGAGACTTTGTATTAACAGTAGACAATGTAGTGAAAATCATCAATGAAAAAGTGCAAAAACTAGGAATTGCTAATAACACGATGATAATTTTCACGACAGACAACGGAGGCTATTGGCCTGAAGAAGAGATAAAACTTCAAAAGCATAATTCAAACTATGGCAGGCGAGGACAAAAAGGAGACATTTGGGATGGTGGCCACCATGTTCCTTTAATAATAAAATGGCCTGCAAAAATTTCTAAGGCCAAAAAATATAGACACTTGGTTAGTTTAACAGATTTTTTTGCCACTTTTTCAGACCTAACCAATCAAAAAATAATGGGCGGCCAAGATAGTTTTAGTTTTAATCATGTATTGAATGGAAACCTCTCTAAACCCACTAGGAATTCTATGATTCATAATACGGGTCAAAAGTTTTTCGCAATAAGACAAGGCAAGTGGAAGTATATTGACATGCTTGGCTCTGGTGGATTTACAAATCCTTCCTACATTGAACCTAAAGAAAACATGCCGAAAGGACAATTGTATGACATAGATTCAGACCCCTTAGAGTCAAATAATCTTTATTTTAAATATCCGGCTGTTGTAGCTGATTTAAAGCAACAAATCGCTCGGGTAAAAGAATCTTCATCCACCATAGAATCAAAAAAATAGATTTTAAAAAAAATATTTGGCTGAAGCTATTTTTAAATTTGGATTACTCGGTTTAAAACTAAACTTAGATTCAAGTAATTAATCTTTCCCAGATTCAAGTAATAAATTATTTACTAAAGTTTCGGAGTAAAGCTGTTTAGATTATATACTTTGTGAGCCTTGCCAAGCGGGCTTAATTTAAAGTAAAAGCCGAAAGGCCGGTCCCAAACGAAAAAAACACTTTTTTTGCCACTACTACGGTCGGAAATGGTTCTGACCAGCCGTCCGCCTAAAAATTTGGCTAGCAATGTTTAGTGTTACAAGAAATACTTCGGAAACGAATTTTACACACGGACTAAAAAAAACACAAAGAACAACTAGTATTTATTTACAAATTATTAAATTGCTGTTATTTAGTGCTTTATAAATGTAAGAAATATTTTAAAAGAATGAATTTGAGTGTTTTCAGTTAAGCCGTAACCTTAGAAATAAAATTGTAGCAGTAAAAATATAAAATTTTCACTTTCGATTATCCTTGAATAAACCATAAATAAAATGAAAAAATCAGTGACCATCCTATTCTTGCTTTTAAGCTTTTTGACACAAAGCCATGCACAATCAAAAGACCTTATCCTCATAAAAGAACGGATTGTGACGGAGCTCATGAAAAATAAACCCAACGACCAACAAGTAGCACTTATTTTATCTCAATTTAACGAAGACAATGGAAGTTTTAAAGATATAAATTATTCCGACTTAAGCCGTACAGCGAGCTTTCCACATGGAAGACACACGAGTGATTTGGCCTATTTAGGAAAAGCATACAAAACCCCTTCTTCCAGTTACTTTCAGAGCGATAAAGTCAAATCTGCTATTCATAAAGGCTTAGATTTTTGGATAAAAAACGATTTTGTGGGGGAAAATTGGCACGATAATCAGATAACCACGCCAACTAATCTATTGAACCTTATGCTTGCAGTTGGCAATGATTTACCCAAAGAAATGGTAGAAAAAGTACAGCCGATGATTCAAAGAGCTAATATGAGTGCTTCGGGGGCTAGGCCTAGTGGTGACAGAATTGTTATTGCGGGCTTAGTAGCAAAAAACTTGTTGTTTTTAGGAAAGGATTTGGAATTTGATGAAATAATAAAAATTATTGCCGAAGAAATGAAATTCTCCACAGGTCAGCGAGGAATTCAACATGACTTCAGTTTTCATCATCGGCCCGACAGAGTAAATAATACAGATTCCTACGGATATGGAAAATTCGCAAATGCTTATGGAGAATGGTCTTTTTATGTTTCGGGTACTAAATACCAATTTCAAAAAGACAAAATAAACTTATTGGTAGATTATTATTTAGATGGAATTTACAAGCAACAAACCTATGGAATATATACAGATGTGGCCGTAAAAAATAGATCTATCACTCAAAAAACTACTTTTAAACCACAAGAAACCGTAGAAATAGAAAGGCTATTAATAAGCACAGATTATAGAAAAAACGAATTAGAAGAAATTATTCGTCTTAGAAAAGGTGAAGCAAAACCATCACAATCTTTCGCAAAATTTTTCTGGCAAACTGAGCATTTTGTTTTTCAGAGACCTGATTTTTATACGAGCGTAAGAATGTTCTCTACCCGAAATAGAAACATGGAGGAACCTTACAACGGTCCCGGAAAACCCACTCATCACAGAGCAGATGGCACGAATTATTTGGTTTTAAAGGGCGATGAATATTTAAACATTTGGGCAGCTTACGATTGGCAAAAAATATCTGGAACCACCATCATGCAAAAACCTTCACTCCCCAGCCCCAATGAGATTCAAAAAGAAGGTCTAACGAGTTTTGTAGGTGCCGTAACAGATGAATTGTACGGTGCAGTAGCTTTTGATTTTAAAAGCCCGCATGATATGCTTGAAGCAAAAAAATCGTGGTTCTTTTTTGACAAAGAATATGTTTGTTTGGGTGCCGGTATTAAACCCAAAAAGTCTTTGCCAATTGTCACAACCATAAATCAGGTTTTGCTTAAAAGTGAAGTAAGTATAATGCAAAATGGAGAAAAAAAAGTATTAAAAAATGGCAATAGAGTAGCTGAAAATGTAAAATGGGTGTATCAAGACAAAGTAGGATATGTTTTTCCAAAACCAACCACCATTAACGTTTCAAATCAAACCGAAACCGGCAGATGGTCAGACATAACAGACCAAAAAAATATTAGCAAAGAATTAGTAAGTACAGAGGTATTTAAATTATGGTTTGACCATGGCGATAAAATAAACGATACAGATATTCACGGCAAGCGAAAACTAGACCAAAGTCCTGGATATGAATACATTGTAGTACCCAATAGTTCGGAAAAAGAATTGGAAGAGAGCAGTGCAAATAATAGAAGTATTGAAATTATTTCTAACACAGAAGAATTGCAAGCTGTAAAACACAATAAGCTTGGCATCATTCAAATGGCCTTTTATAAGGCAGGAGAGCTTCAACTTGCAAAAAATAAAAAAATAAAAATGCACAGCCAAGGTATGGCTATGTTAAAACTGAACGGAGAGAATATTACGACTGTAACCGTTTCTGATCCTTCACGCAGTTTAAGCAAAATACTCATCACTTTGCCAAGTATTTATATGACCTTAGGCAAGGGTTTTTTATGCTTTCCTGATAAAAAAAGCGATACTACGATGATAATAATAGACTTGCCACAGGGAGTTTATTCAGGCAAAAGTGTTAGTGTGAAGCTGTAAATACCACTTAAACAAACGAAACGTTCATGACTAAGATTTTAGACACACAGAGAAATGATTATTTCTTAGCGTCTTTGTGCCTTAGCGGTAAATTATAAAAAGATGAAAATTTCTCGTAAAAATTTTGTTAAATCTCTGGCTTTAAGCCCTTTTGCTATCCAATCTCTAAATACTTTTAATATTGACTTAAAAGAAGATTTACCTACCTGGAAGTTTGAAAACTTAAATACTAAAATTAATGATGCAGTCATAATTCAGTCAGTGGAATTATTAAAAACCATGAATCAAGTGTTTTTAATAGTAAAAGCCAATGGAGAAATGGGAATCACCCAATGCAATGACCGAATGTCCCACTTAGTATCTTTATTGGAAGGCTTGGTAATTCCGCATTTTGTAGGCAAAGATGCTCGAGATTTACCCAAACTCGTTGATAACGCTTATCGTCTGAATTCTAATTATAAGTATGCCGGTATGCCCTTATGGAATTGTATCGGTTCTGTAGAAATTGCTTGTTGGGATTTGCTAGGTAGAATATCCAAATCACCTGTTTATAAGCTTCTTGGAAAATCTTTTAGAAAAGAATACCCCGTTTATATTTCCGACTGGAACCGTGAAGGTGATGTTGAAAAAATAGCTTCGAATCTTTTAGAAAAAATAACTTTGACGGGTGCCAAGGGAGTAAAAATTAAAGTAGGCGGAAGACTGACCAATTCAGAAAAAAACACAGAATATACTAAAAAATTTATTCCGATAATTCGTAAAATTTTAGGAGATAGTATTGCCATTTACGCGGATGCCAATGGCTCTTATTCGGTGGAAGAAGGAATAGAGACTGGAAAACTATTAGAAGAATACGGAATAGAGATTTTTGAAGAACCGTGCAATTTTGAGGATGAAGACGGAATGCGAAAAGTTTCAAAAGCATTCAATAAATTGAAATTAGCGGGCGGTGAACAAGATAGCAGTACCTTCAGGTTTGAACGCCTAGCCCGCACAAATGTATATGATATTCTTCAGCCAGACCTCTATTACAACGGTGGAATCTTAAAAACCCTACAAGTAGCCGAAATTGCCAAAAAATATAAAAAATATATTGCACCACACACCCCTAAAGCCGATCCGCTGATTGCTCCGTTTTGGCAGGTGGCAGCTCTTATTGAAAATTTGTATGGTTTGCAAGAGTGTGTATTTAATCCCACAGAAAAACCTAAAGAATGGTTTACTCCAGACATAAAAATTATCAACGGAAAAATAAGAATTCCGGATAGTCCAGGATTAGGAATTGAATACGACCCCATTATTTTTAGAAATAGGATAAAATGAAACGTTCATAACTAAGATTTTAGACACACAGAGAAATGACCATTTCTTGGCGTTTTTGTGCCTTAGCGGTAAATTATAAACATATAAATCATTACATCACCCCCATTTTGCCCATTTGATAATCACGCATGGCTTGCATCAGCTCGGTGGTGGTGTTCATCACAAACGGCCCTTGAGATACCATTGGCTCATTAATAGGATCACCAGCTCCGAATATGATTCTGGAAGCTGACTGAGCTTTTAAGTCAATATCCGTATTTTTTGTGCCGAAAACCGCCAACTGATGCCCAATGACCAATTTGCCATTTACCAAAACTTCGCCGTCCACCACATAAAACAAAACGTTTTTACCTTCTTCAATTTTTAAAGAAAACTCGCCGCCTTTTTTCATGTTGATATTAAACATTTCGAGCCCAGTCAAAGA
>CAMCYZ010000117.1 GCA_945885545.1 Spirosoma fluviale | reverse complement strand
CTCCATAAATTTAGGAAGGTATTCCCTAAGTTTTGCAAAGTCAGGTGCTTGAATTACGTAGCCAACAGGCAATCCACCACGCTTATTAACAGCAATAGTTTGTTGTTGATTAACGAATGCTCTTGCATCTGGCAATTTTTTAAGTAAGTTAGAAACAACTTCCGAAACTTCAGCTTGAGATTTGGTCCTTTGATCTTTTGGATATAGTGCGACTCTACTAAAACCAGTATTTGAAGCTCCTGATCCACTGAAAGACGGTGCTGTCATAGTCATTACGCCAGCAAGTTCTGGTACTGAATCTTTCATCATCTTACCTGCTTTCTGAATATATTTGTCCATATAATCATAGGACGAACCTTCTGGGCCTGTAAATTGAACCTGCAAATTGCTTCTATCATCCAGCGGTGCCAATTCCGACTTTAACTCACCCCAGAAGAAGTAAACCATTCCAAAAACAACCGCCATGATAGGCATCACCAACCATTTTTTTGTCAAGAAATTCAAAAGACTGTTTTTATAGTTGGATTCCATGCCCTCAAAGAAAGGCTCAGTCATGTTATGAAATTTAGACCTTTTAATGGTTTTTCTGTTTAAATAGGCATTAAGCATAGGTGTCAAGGTGAGCGACACAAAGGCTGAAATTAATACCGCACTCGAAAGCACCACACCGAATTCTCTAAAAAGCTTTCCAACAAAACCTTCCATGAAAATAACGGGTAAAAATACCGCCGCAAGTGTAACCGAAGTAGAAATTACAGCAAAGAAAATCTCATTGGCACCCTTTACTGATGCTTCAATAGGGTTCATACCTTCTTCTATTTTCTTGAAAATATTTTCTGTAACAACAATTCCGTCATCTACCACCAAACCTGTGGCCAAAACAATAGCCAGAAGCGTAAGTACATTTATGGAGAAGCCAAAAATATACATAATAAAAAATGTACCTACTAAGGAAACTGGGATGTCTATCAGTGGACGAATCGCCACAATCCAGTCTCTAAAGAACAAGAAGATAATAATTACGACTAAAATGATGGCAATAGCTAAGGTTTCTACTACTTCCTCAACCGATTGTTTTACGAAAATAGTATAATCTAAAATTGTACCGAGCTTAATATCCGACGGTAAAGTTTTTTCTATGTCAGCTTTTCTTTTGTAAACTTCTTTTGCTATATCTAGATAGTTAGCACCCGGTTGTGGCTGAACGGCTATTCCACACATAGGTACGCCATTCCACCTTAGTGTAGTTTCAAGGTTTTCCGCTCCAATTTCCGCATAACCAATGTCTCTAAATTTTATTATTCTGTCTCCAACGTTTTTAACAATCATGTTGTTGAAGTCCTCAGTATTAGTAAATCTACCTACGGTTTTTACAACAAGCTCAGTATTATCGCCTTGCAACTTTCCAGAAGGTAATTCCACATTTTCTCTGTCAAGAGCAGCTTTAACATCTTGTGTGGTTACACCCATGGAGGCAAGCCTATTAGGATCCATCCACAGCCTCATGGCGTATCTTTTGAACCCCCAAATACGAATCTCGCTTACACCCTCAATGGTCTCAAGACGAGGTGAAACCACGTTTTCGGCATAATCACAAACATCTAGAATATTTCTTGAATCACTATTTAAGGATAACGAAAGAATAGTTTCAGCGTTTGCGTCCGCTTTTCTAACTGTAGGTAAGCCATCTAGGTCTCTAGGTAAAATATATGCTGCCTGCGAAACTTTATCTCTAACATCATTGGTGGCTTTCTCCATGTCCACATCAAGATTAAACTCTATCGTAATGTTAGAATTTCCTTGGTTTGAACTTGAGCTTACCGAGCGTATTCCCTCTACACTATTCAGAGCTTTTTCGAGTGGTTCGGTGATTTGTGACTCTATTATGTCGGCATTGGCTCCTGGATAACTGGTGCCTACGTTTACAATTGGTGGGTCAATGGATGGATATTCTCTAACACCTAAATACTGATATCCAATGAACCCAAACAGTAGAATGAGTAGGTTCATCACAATTGCCAAAACTGGCCTCTTGATTGATAAGGTTGATATTGACATAATTAATTATTTTTAGTAAAAACTGGGCTTCCTGCTTTTAAAGTCATTAATCCACTAGTAATCAATGAGTCTCCTATGTTAAGTCCACTCAAAACCTGCAAATTACTTGCATCTCTTAGGCCTGTGATTATACTTACTTCTTCGGCTTTACCATTTCTTTTTACAAATACCTTTTTACCATCTGCCACAGGAATAACTGTTTCGGTAGGAATCATTATAGATTGTGAAGTACTCAGATTCAACATAACTTTTATGAACATACCTGGCATTAAATTATTTCCGCCGTTTTGAGAGATAGCTCGTACTTTCAATGTTCTCAAGGCCTCGTCTACTTTCGGGTCAATGGCCACAATTTTCGCCGAATATTGATTATTTGATCCGTCGGTTTGAAATTTTATCGTCTTCCCAAGCTTAACTTCTGCGACATATTTTTCTGGTACAGTAAAGTCTAATTTTATTGGATTAAACTGCACAATTGTGGAAATAACAGTGGCGGGAGTCACGTATGCTCCTAGTGAGATACTCTTTAAGCCAACTTTACCGGAGAAAGGAGCTCGGATTTCAGTTCTATCCAGCTGCACTTTCAATAAGTCTTTGTCTGCTTTCAAAGTAAAAACTCTGTTTTGTGAAATTTCGTATTCTTCTCTACTGATTGCATTAATGTCAAGCAATTTCTTCTGTCGGGCTTCTATTTGAGCAGCTAGTTTTTCCTCTAATTCTACTTTTCTCAATTGAGCTAAAATGTCATCGTCTTTGATTTTGGCTATTAGATATCCCTTCGGTACAACCGAGCCTTCAGGAATGCTCAGCTTCACAATTTTACCTGAAATTTCACTTTTCACTTCTACTTCCTCATTAGCCACAGTTGTACCAGACGAAAAAACGGTCTTTTCTGAATTTCCAAGGCCGATTACCGTTGTGTTTACCCTCATTGGTTTGGCATCTCCACCTTTTCCACCCATAGCTGAACCGCCACGCTTTTGTTCTCCGGGTTTATCAGATTTTGGTTGAGAACTTTCACTAAAAAAGAAAATTTTGCCTAGAATTAAGGCTAAAACTAAGCCAGCTGCAATTAAAAGAGGACGCATAAATGTTGTCTTAAATGGTTTTACTGCACAATAACTATAAAAATGGCCAAATTCAAGCTATAGAATGGATAAGGCTTACATTTTGATAGACAAAAATAAGGTATTAAGAAACTAACCACAAGCCGTTTTTTATTTGTATTTTATTTGTTTTTATTTGAGCTTTGTATGTTAAATAAAACCAATTGATGTTTAAAAAATCAGGAAAAGAGATCTTTGCAGCGGCATTTTTAATGGCTACCTCGGCTATTGGACCAGGTTTTTTAACACAGACTACCGTATTTACCGAAAAACTACTTTACAATTTTGGATTCATCATTGTAATCTCTATTCTGATTGATGTGGTGGCACAGGTTACTATTTGGAGAACTCTAACCTTTTCTAACCTAAAAGCACAACAGTTGGGGAATATTTTGTTTCCAGGACTAGGCAATATTTTAGCTGTTTGCGTAGCTTTTGGTGGTTTAGTTTTTAATATCGGAAACTTTGCAGGGGCAGGCATGGGCATAAACGCTATGTTTGACATTCCTAACGAATGGGGAATTATAATTACGGCCGTGATTGTTTGTTATCTCTTTTATGCTAAAAATAGCCTTCAAAACCTTGATTATGTCATTAGAATCCTTGGTATTCTTATGTTGGTTTTGATATCAATAATGTTATTTAAAGCAAAAATAGATTTAACAAAACTTATTGGCTTTAGCATTTTACCTGAAGTTTTTGATATCAAATCTACCATAACGCTCATAGGCGGTACGGTGGGTGGTTACATTACTTTTGCTGGTGCTCAAAGGCTGATGGATGCGGGAATGGTAGGAGAGAAGCATTCGTCGGAAGTTGTGAAAAGTGCTTCCATAGGCATTGTTTTTACAGGAGTACTACGATATTTTTTGTTCATAGGCACGTTATCTATTGTGCTTACAGGCATTAGTATCGATGCTAATAATCCAACTGCTTCGGTTTTTATGGCAACCTTTGGTAAGGCTGGAAAAGCTCTTTTTGGTCTTATGATTTGGGCGGCTTCTATTACTTCTGTTATTGGTGCAACATATACTTCCATTGCTTTTCTGAAGGATTTTCATACTGTTTTTGAGGAGAAAAAGAAGATATTTGCCCTGATTTTTGTTCTTATTTCTGTTTTAGCTGTTTTAGTTTTTGGAAAACCTGTGAACTTGTTACTGTTTGCCGGTTACATCAATGGATTTGTATTACCCATAGGATTGGCTATAGTTTTGTTAAGTATTAGAAACAAAAAGATTTTTAATGGCTTTAAATTTCCTTTTTTACTCCAATTAGTGGCTTGGATGATTCTATTGGTCTTATCTGGCTTTGCTATTTATAGCTTATTTTGAATTTTATTTTAATGTAAACTATTCCTTTAGAAAGATTTTTGTCCTAAATTTGTAAAAAAAAGAAAAAGAATATGTTTGGATATCAATTTCCCACTTGGTTACCTATTTTGTTTTTTGTTTTGTTGCTTTCAGGAGCATTTGTTGTAGGCAAATGGTTGGTAAAAAACGACAGAGATTATAAAGGAATCGGAAGAAAGTAATTTTTATACTTTTATTGAAGGATCCCTTCGGTCAGATGGTAAACATTTGCGGAAGGGATTTTTTTATGGATTACTCTGGCCATAATACTACTTCTAATGCCATTTGAGCAAACAATTATTAGGTTATTTTTATCTGATATTTCTGAAATCCTGCTGGTAATTTCGTGTGCAGGTATATTTATTCCACCAATATTATGCTCCAAAAATTCTTCTTTTTCCCTAATATCTACTATAACATAGCCCGTAATGTGTTGAATATCAGTTATTTTTACTTCTATGATTTCTTTCATTCAAAGCATATTTTCATCTGCAAAACTGAAATATCCGTTATTGGAAAAGATAATGTGGTCTGAAAGTGTCATATCCAATAACCTAGCACCTTCGCTGAGTTGTTTTGTGAGTTTTATGTCTGCCTGACTTGGGCTTAGATTACCACTGGGATGGTTGTGGCTCAGAATGATACAGCTCGCCAGATGCTCCAGTGCATATTTGAAGATAATTTTAGGGTCCGCTATAGTACCAGTTACACCGCCAGTACTTATTTGTATAATCTTTGCTACTTCTTGGTTTCTGTTGAGGCAAATCATCCAGAATTGCTCATGGTCCAAATCCATCATGAATGGTTTCAGAATATCAAATGCTTCTTTTGAGTATCTGATTCTGTCTTTTTTTAGTGGGTCGGTGTCTTTTCTTCTACGGGCTATTTCCATGGCTGCCACTATACTGATGGCTTTGGCCTCACCTATACCCTTAAACTTCATTAAATCTTTTACACTCAATTTGGCGAGTTCATTGAGGTTATTGCCAGTGGATTGTAAAACCTTTTTTGAGAGTTCAACGGCAGACATTTCTCGAGTTCCCATACCGATAAGAATAGCCACGAGTTCGGCATCTGACAAACTTGCTTTTCCTTTATTTAATAATTTTTCTCTAGGCCGATCGTCCTCTGCCCACGCCTTTATGCCAGATTTTACGTTGTATGACATCTGAAGTTAATTTTAAAAAATAAATTTAACAAAAAAGGCTGACTTAAAAAGCCAGCCTTCAAAATATTGTTTCCTAAAATTAAGCCGCTAAAGCATTTACGTGCTTCGTCAATGAAGACTTTAGATTGGACGCTTTATTTTTATGAATTACATTCTTACGTGCCAATTTATCAACCATTGAAGAAACAGCTTTCAACAACGCAGATGCTTCAACTGCATCTTTAGAAGCTCTCAATTTTCTGATTGCTGTTCTAGTAGTTTTATGTTGGTAACGATTTCTTAAACGCTTAGCCTCGTTTGATCTGATTCTCTTTAATGCTGACTTATGATTTGCCATCTGAAATATTTAATTAATTCTTATTTGTCTATTTTTCTGGAGTGCAAAATTAAGAAAATATTTTGGAATCTAAAAAAATATCCATAAAAAAATTATTATAGATTCAAACTTTCTTTGTTAAACTGTTTTTTAGAAAGGTTTTGAGATGAATCTCGCCCGATATATCTAAATTTGTCTATAAATATTTTATACATTTCAATTACAATGATAAAAAAACTAAGCTTCATTTTGTTGATATTTGTTGGATTTTCGTGCAAAATGTCACAAAATAATATAAACTACACCACCGTTCCAAGTTCTATTTTTGATTATTTTAAATACCAGGACTCAAAGAAAACAATGGTTTCTGTGCACAGGGGAGGAGGAGAATTGAAAGGTTTTCCCGAAAATTGCATCGAGTCTTTTGATTATATTTCCAAAAAAATGCCTTGTTTAATAGAGTGTGATGTAGAAATGACCAAAGATTCGGTAATGGTTTTGATGCATGATAAATCCTTGGATAGAACTTCAACTGGGCGAGATTGGGTCGTGAACAATACTTTTGAAACTATTAAACAGCTTAAATTGAAGGATAATTTTGGAAACACCACTAATTTTAAAATTCCAACTTTGGAAAACACTCTCAAATGGGGAAAGAATAAAGTGATATTTACGCTTGATGTAAAAAAAAGTACGCCTTTCAAAAAAGTAGTAGAAATGGTAGACAAGCTGAATGCTGGAAATTATGCTTTAATTATAACCTACAACGCCAAAGAAGCGTTTGAGGTTTATAGATTAAATTCGAATCTCTTAATTTCTGTCAGTATTCTGCAAACATCTGATTATGAGCGTCTTCATGAAGCTGGTATTCCAGATAAAAATATGGTGGCATTTATTGGCACTAGAGAACCTAAAACTGAACTAGTAGATTTTTTGCATAAAAAAGGTATTATGTGTATCTTGGGTGTTTTAGGCAATTTGGACAAAAAAGCTGCTGCCCGTGGAGATGAATATTACAAAAGTTTTATCGACCAAGGCGTAAATATTTTGGCCACAGATCGTCCAGAAGCTGTAAACAAAATCATAAACAAATTTTAAATAATGAAAAAACTCCTATCCCTAACCCTATTATTGGGCTTATCACAAGTTCAAATTGTTGCTCAAACCAACATTAAGCAAGCCATTGAACTAAAATCTAAAGAAATTGAACCAAAAGTTATCGCTTGGCGTAGAGATTTTCATGAACATCCAGAGCTTGGAAATCAGGAATTTAGAACGGCCAAAATTGTTGCAGATCATCTGAAATCTTTGGGAATGGAAGTAACAGAAAACGTTGCTTTTACGGGTGTGGTGGGTTTGCTAAAGGGTGGAAAACCTGGACCGGTAATGCTTTTGAGAGCCGATATGGATGGTTTGCCTGTCACAGAGCGAGTTGATATTCCTTTTAAATCAAATGTAAAAGTAACTTACAATGAACAGACTACAGGTGTTATGCATGCTTGTGGACACGACAGCCACGTTGCTATTTTGATGGGCACCGCATCGGTTTTAGCCAGTATGAAAGATCAAATAGCAGGAACTGTAAAATTTGTTTTTCAACCAGCCGAAGAAGGTGTGCCGGATAAAAACATTGCTTTTGGAGCGGATGGAATGATAAAAGCTGGGGTTTTAGAAAATCCAAAAGTAGATGTGGCTTTTGGATTACATATTAATTCGCAAACGCCAGCAGGTATGATTGCTTATAAAGCTGGTCCAACAATGGCAGCGGTAGACGAACTGAATATAAAAATTAAAGGGAAACAAACACACGGTGCATATCCATGGGAAGGAATTGATCCAATAGTAACCGCTTCTCAGATAGTTATGGGTTTACAAACCATTGTTTCTAGAAATGTTAAACTCACCGAGGCACCCGCCGTGGTAACCGTTGGTGCTATTCATGGAGGAATTAGACACAACATTATCCCAGAGGAAGTTAAGATGATTGGTACTATCAGAACATTGGGTAGGGAGCAGAGGATTTTGGTTCACAAAAGAATTTCTGCTATCGCCAAAAGTATTGGAGAAGGTGCTGGTTGTGAGGTAGATGTAAATATTGTAAATGGCTATCCTGTTTCAATTAATGACGTAGAATTGACGAATATGATGATTCCAACATTATATGAATCAGCTGGGAAAAACATGGTAAAAGAAATTCCAACTGCCATGGGTGCTGAAGATTTTAGTTATTTCCAAGAAAAAGTACCTGGATTTTTCTTCTTTTTGGGAGGAATGGATCCAAAGAAATCGTCCAACGAAGCCGCTCCTCATCATACCCCCGACTTTTATTTGGATGAGTCTGGTTTTGCGGTTGGTGTGAAAACCTTCTGCAATATGGTATTCAACTATCCAGCTCTTAAAAATCCAGTTCCTGTTGCAACATCAACGGGCAAGAAAAAAACAAAATAAATGGCAGCTGAATTGGTTGAGGTTTTTCCTGATAATCCTGACGATAGGGTTATCGACAAAATAGTGAACTGTTTAAAAAATGGTGGGGTAATTATTTATCCCACCGATACGGTTTATTCTATGGGCTGTGATTCGAGCAACGTAAAAGCTGTAGAAAGGCTTTGCAAGCTTAAAAACATAAAGCCAAGTCAGAATAAATTCTCTATTGTTTGTAGCGACTTGAGAGACATTTCTACTTATGCCAAAGTATCCAACGAGGCGTTCAGATTGATGAAAAGACTCCTTCCGGGACCCTTTACCTTCATCATGCCCTCTACAGGTGATTTACCAAAAATTCTTCAAACGAATAGAAAAACAATCGGAATCAGGGTGCCAGACCACAAGGTTCCCAATCTGATTATTCAAAAACTTGGACACCCTATCATTACTACGTCCGTGAAAGACGATATTGACGATATAGTAGAATATCCTAATGAAATAGAAGTTCTTTTTGACCAAAACCAACACAAAGTGGACGTAATAATAGACGCAGGTTGGTGCGGAGTGATTCCTTCCACGGTAGTTGATGCTACCGAAAGCTCTAACATACACGTAATTAGAGAAGGCTTAGGCGATGTAGGTGAAATCTAAATATCCTTCATACTCAAAGCAATTCTTTTTCGCTGAACATCCACCTCTACAACTTTCACCGTAACCTTTTGATGCACTTTTACGACCTCATTCGGGTCTTTTATGAATCTATTGGCCATATTCGACAAATGAACGAGCCCATCTTGATGCACGCCAATGTCAACGAAACATCCGAAAGCTGTAATGTTGGTCACTATTCCCGGCAAAACCATGTTGGCTGCAAGGTCTTTAATGTCATTTACATTTCCAAACTCAAAACTTTCCAATTGTTCTCTTGGGTCACGACCTGGTTTTTTGAGTTCATTTAAAATATCATTTAGCGTAGGCAATCCAACTTCTTTGGTCACGTATTGTTTTGGGTCAATACTTTTTTGGAGACTCTGATTTTCAACAAGTTGCTTTAGGCTTGTATTTAAATTTTTTGCCATTTTTTCTACTAAATGATAACTTTCTGGGTGAACTGCTGAATTATCTAAGGGATTTTCTGCTCCATGAATTCGAAGGAAACCTGCTGCTTGTTCAAATGCCTTTTCACCAAGTCTCGGAACAAGTTTCAGCTCTTTTCTACTTTTAAACTTTCCATTTTTGGTTCTGAAATCTATTATATTTTGAGCTATTGATGGCCCAATACCCGACACATAACTCAACAAATGTTTACTGGCGGTATTTAATTCTACTCCCACTAAATTTACACAAGATTCTACGGTTACATCTAGCGATTCTTTTAGGTTTTTTTGGTCTACATCGTGCTGATATTGTCCTACTCCTATAGATTTGGCATCAATTTTTACCAATTCAGCCAATGGATCCATCAATCTTCTTCCTATTGAAACTGCTCCTCGAACAGTCAAGTCTTTGTTAGGGAATTCCTCCCGAGCAATATCAGATGCTGAATATATAGATGCTCCTTGTTCTGAAACCACCACCGTCATCACAGATTTTCCTTTTTCGAAGCTCAAAAGTGCATTTTTTACAAAACTTTCAGTTTCTCTACTTGCCGTTCCATTTCCAATCGCTATCGCTTCTATTTTATGTTTTTCTATTAACGACCTTACAATTGCCGCGGATTCTTGCTGTTTGGTAAGTGGAAAAATGACCAAATCTTCAATTAAATCGCCCAACTCGTTCAAAACCACAGTTTTACAGCCCGTTCGGATTCCTGGGTCTATGGATAAAACTCTTTTTTGACCTAAAGGTGCTGAAAGTAGCAACTGCCTTAAATTTCCAGTGAATATCTGAATTGCCGCTAAATCTGCTTTTTCCTTCAATTTATTATCAAATTCTTTTTCCAAACTAGGAAGCAGGAGTCTTTTAAGTGAATCTTCAATAGCCAAGCCAACTTGCTCTTTTGGTTCAGTAAATCCTTGTAAATAAAGCCTTTCTAAAATATCAATGGCATACTCGAGTTCAATATCAATGCTAACCTTTAGGAAACCTTCTTCTTCGCCTCTTTTTAAAGCTAGATATCTATGCGAAGGGATTGTTTTTCCGGCCTCAGAATACTCGAAATAATCTTTGTATTTTATGGCTTCAGTTTCTTTACCTTTTTTTAATTTAGAACTTAACAATCCACTTTTCTCGAAAATATTCCTAACCTTATTCCGGGCATTAATGTCCTCATTTATCCATTCTGCCATAATATCCCTTGCTCCAGCTAGTGCGTCGGACGTATTTTTTACTTTTTCAGAAATGTACTTCTGTGCAATTGCTACAATATCTCGATCTTTCTGGCCAAAAATAACCTTTGCCAAAGGTTCCAATCCGTTCTCAATAGCTATGGTTGCTCTTGTTTTCTTTTTTTGCTTGTAAGGCAAATAAATGTCTTCCAATTCATTAACAAAAAGTACATTTTTTAATAAATTTTCAAGTTCAGGCGTCAGTTTTCCTTGTTCTTGAATAGATTTCAGAATGGCCTCGCGTCTTTTATCAGCATCTATGAACTTCTCATGCAATTTCTTGATGTCCAATATTTGAACCTCATCTAGGCTCTCGGTTACTTCTTTTCTATATCTTGCAATAAACGGCACAGTGGCACCGTCAAGCAACAATTCAACGGTTTTTATGATTTGAGACGTTCTAAGGTTGAGTGTTTCACTCGTATATTGAATTTGTTTTGCGGTCATTCCAACTATTTTTTTATATTTTTGCTCTTCATTACAAAAATCAGAAGATTTTCTGGAAAACAAGTTTCTTAGAAGCTTTTATTTTTGAAAAAAAATGCAATCACCTGACTAATATTAATTTATAAACTAAACTATTTATGAAAGGTATTTTGACCCTGTTTTTATTGTTATTCTTGGTTTTATCTTGTGATTTTATAAGTATAGAGTCGAAAGCAACGTTTGATTTATCAACCATAACCATCAAGTCCGGTCAAAGTTTTGGTTTTTGTGTAGGTAAATGTCATTCTGAAATGACTATTAAGGGTCAAAATGTGGAGTTTTTGGTGAAGGAGCGTAATTTTGAAACAGGTGTTTTAGTAAACAAAGAATACATTTACAAGGAATTTGTTTTAGCTGAAAAATCAGAATCTATCCAAAAGATGATAAACATCGAGAATTTTTTTAAACTAAACGAAATCTATGGTTGTCCTGACTGTGCAGATGGGGGTACTGAGTGGATTGAAATAATAACTGCTGATAAAAAAAATAAGAAAGTGACTTTTGAATTTGGCAAAAACGTTCCGGAGATAGAAAAATTGATTAATTTGCTTCGAAAAGAGAGAGAAGCTCTTCATTCAAAGTACGTTAAGCAATAATTAATGTTCGAATTTGATTTTCTTGTCATTGGAGGCGGTGCTGCAGGATATTTTGCAGCCATAAACGCCGTTCAAAATTTTCCTAATTTAAGAATTGCCATTTTAGAGAAAAATCGTGAGGTTTTACAAAAGGTAAAAGTCTCAGGAGGTGGTAGGTGCAACGTTACGAATTCTTGCACAAATCCTTTCGAATTAATAAATAATTACCCTCGAGGTCACGAGTTTTTATTAGAACCTTTCAAAAGATTTGGCTCTCAAGAAGTCTTTAACTGGTTCGAAAAACGTGGAATTCGGCTTAAAACAGAGAAAGACGGAAGGGTATTTCCTGAAAGTAATTCTTCTCAAACTATTATTGACTGTTTTTTGTATGAATCTAAGCTTGTAAAGCTCTTTACTTCAGAAAGAGTGGAAGATATTGTAAAAAAGGATAGTTTTTGGGAGGTTTCTACCAATTCAGAGAAAATTTTTACAGCTAAGAAATTGCTGATAGCTACCGGAAGTGACAAAAGAATTTGGGAGATTCTAAA
>CAMCYZ010000116.1 GCA_945885545.1 Spirosoma fluviale | reverse complement strand
CAGCCGTTGAAGTTGCTACTCCTCAGCATGTTGAGTTGGCCTTGAAATATGGTGTTGATGTGCTTTGGATTGGTGCCAGAACTACCGTAAACCCTTTCAATGTTCAAGACCTTGCTGATTCGCTCAAAGGTGTTGACATACCTGTATTGATCAAAAACCCTGTAAACCCTGACTTAGCATTGTGGTTAGGTGCTTTTGAGAGAATTGCTGGTGCTGGTATCAACAAAATGGGTGCTATTCACCGCGGATTCTCCAACGCACAAGAAATAAAATACAGAAACTCGCCAATGTGGCAAATAGCGGTTGAATTTAAGACATTCTTCCCGCAGATACCAATGATAGGTGATCCAAGCCACATGGCTGGTAAGAGAGCCTACCTTGCTGAACTTACACAGAGAGCCATGGACTTAAACTACGACGGTTTGATTATCGAATCGCATAGAAATCCTGACGAAGCTTGGTCTGATGCTTCGCAGCAATTAACACCTGATGCTTTGGCAGAAATGTTGAATTCAATTGAATTCAGAAAAGCTACTTACGGAAGCGATTTCCAAAGTGAATTGGATAATCTAAGAGAAAGATTAGATAATCTTGACAGAGAATTGCTGGAAGTATTGGCAAGCAGAATGTCTGTTGTAGAGCAATTGGGCGAATACAAAAGAGACAATAACGTGGCTGTACTTCAACTCAATAGATGGAAACAAGTTCACGAATCTCGTGCAGACTGGGCTAAAAGCCTGAATCTGTACCCAGAAGTTGTGGAGGAGTTGTTCAAACTGATACACATGGAGTCCATTCGGAAACAAACCGAAGTCATGAATCAACAAAATGCATAATAATTAAAGCCTTCTTCGGAAGGCTTTTTTTGTGGAACTTTGTTATTTTTGTATTTGAAAAAAGCACTTTATGCAGAAAGAAATCGATTTTTACGAAAAACACTTTAAGGGATTATTTGAGCATGAACTTTTGCTGGAAATGCAGAAGGTAGGTAGCTATCTGGAGCTTGAGGCAGGCAACTATCTCATGCGTGCGGGTGGCTATATCCGATCGGTCCCTATAATACTTGAAGGTACCATAAAGATAATTCGTGAAGACAAAGACGGAAAAGAAATGTTGCTGTATCATTTGTCGGGTATGGACAGCTGTGCCATGTCTCTTACCTGCTGTTTATCGTCTAAAATCAGTGACATCTCAGCCTTTGCAGAAGATAAAACCAAAATGGTATCTTTTCCATTCGAAAAAGTGGAGGAATGGATGTGTAAATACAACAGCTGGAAGACATTTGTATTTCAAACTTACCAAAAACGCTTTGATAGCCTCTTGGAAACCATCGATTGTATAGCCTTCAGTAAACTAGATCAACGATTGGTGTCCTTAATTAAAAAGAAAATAAAAGTGACTGGAGGCACAAAAATATTATACTGCACACACGAAGAGCTCGCCACAGAACTCGCCACGTCGAGAGAGGTAGTTTCTAGATTATTGAAGCAACTTGAGAAAATTGGAAAACTAAAGCTTTCGAGGAATAAGATAGAGATGCTGTAGTCAACCTTGCTGTAATCTAAAACCGGTTGTTTAGTTACTTGCTGTAAAGTTTTCGAAAAGCGTATATTAATTTTATACCCAAAGAAATTTCGATGAACTGATATGCCTATAAAATCATTTTTCACCTAGTAAATTACCGCTAAGGCATGATTATAGGGACAATACCTTGTAAATCAACCCAATCCATGAACTTTACTACTTGAAGTATATTTGCATGGAAAAATCTAAAAAAGCAATTGGGTTTAGAAAAATTTTGATTGCCGGAGAAAGAGTTGCGGAGATTGTACTTAGAGAACTTGTCGCTCACCAAATCTGCACCCAAATTTAGAAAAACAATCGGGCAGGCGTTTGCGTTGAAAAGCAAAAGAGTTTATTTTTCGGATTATAAAATAACTTCTTTTGGCCCCAAGATTGTCCTGCGGAACATCTTGAAGAACTGGATAATTTCCAAACTTAAAAAGCAAACTCGCTTTGAATTTGTCGCCCGAAAACCTTGAGTTGAAAAAGTCTATATAAATTTATTAATTTGAGTTTCTTCGGTTTATTTCATCTTTGATGTTTTTCATGTTTTGAGAACTCCATTTCGCAATTAATAAGG
Organism: Spirosoma fluviale; assembly: GCA_945885545.1. Lineage (GTDB taxonomy): Bacteria > Bacteroidota > Bacteroidia > Cytophagales > Spirosomataceae > Leadbetterella > Leadbetterella lacustris. The sequence continues at coordinate 10,422 of CAMCYZ010000116.1, read as the reverse complement.
CAAAAACTAGCAAAAAAACAGTAGTAAAAAATCCCCATTTATGTGTAGCAGACCAAACCGCAACACCAATTATAAATCCGATTAATAAAGCAGTTGGAATTTTCAGAGAATTTACTTTTTGCTCTTTTGACATTAATTCCTCAACTGTCAAATTAGAACAGTCTTTTTTTTTGAAAAGTTTTTGCATTTTATTTTTATTGTTAATTTACCTCATTCCAAGCTATCAGCATTATATTAGTTTTGGAGTAGCTTTATAGTTAATTTATTCATGATCAGTTTTTTACATTATGATTCGTGTTGGAGTCAAACCAACTTTGAGTGCCATCGCTATAAAATATCACCAAAATAGATTAATGCTAAGGACTAAAAAGCATATAAACAAGCCTGACTCATTATCACTCCGCAAAAGTATGCATGCCAAGGTCTGAAAAAAGAAATTTAAAAACAAATGAATTTATATATCGGTGTAGAAATCTTATCAACTATCATTTCTAATCAAAAAAAAGGGCGACTAAAAAAGCCGCCCAAAAAAAATATCTATAAAAAATCTTACGCCAACACCTTAGTTATCAATTCAGCAGCGTCTTTTAGCAATACGGCTGAGTACACTTTTAGGCCCGACTCGTTTATTATTTTTGAGCCTTCTTCGGCGTTGGTTCCTTGTAGTCTTACGATAATTGGCACTGGTATTTCTCCAATAGATTTGTAAGCTTCTACAATACCTGCAGCCACCCTGTCGCAACGCACAATTCCTCCGAAAATATTCACGAAGATGGCTTTTACGTTCGGATCTTTCAATATCAATCTGAAACCAGCTTCTACCGTTACTGCATTTGCACCACCACCTACATCAAGGAAATTGGCCGGCTCACCACCATAAAGCTTGATTATGTCCATAGTAGCCATGGCCAAGCCAGCTCCATTCACCATACAACCTACGTTTCCATCTAGTTTTACATAGTTTAGGTCGCTTTCAGAGGCTTCTACTTCCATCGGATCTTCCTCGGCTTTGTCTCTCAAGGCTGCCAAGTCTTTGTGACGAAACAGGGCGTTGTCGTCCAAGTTTACTTTGGCATCTACAGCCAATATTTTATCGTCTGAAGTCTTCAAAACTGGGTTTATTTCAAACATCGCAGAGTCTGTTTCCTCGTAAGCTTTGTAGAGGCTCATCAAGAAGCTTACCATTTCTTTGTTGGCATTGCCTGTCATACCTAGTTTGTAGGCCACCTTGCGAGCCTGAAAGCCCTGTAAACCTACTCTTGGGTCTATCCACTCCTTAATGATTTTCTCTGGCGTGTGCTCAGCTACTTCTTCAATGTCCATACCACCTTCGGTAGAGGCCATGATAACATTGCAAGCTCTACCTCTATCCAAAAGAATAGAAACGTACAATTCCTTAGGCTCAGAATCACCTGGATAATATACATCTTCGGCAATCAAAATTTTGTTTACCACTTTGCCTTCATCACCAGTTTGAATGGTCACGAGCGTGTTTCCAAGCAAATTCGTAGCGATGGTTTTTACATCATCCGCAGATTTGGCCAATTGCACACCTCTTTGCTCAGTTCCAACAATTTTCCCTTTTCCTCTACCTCCTGCATGAATCTGAGATTTTACAACCGTAAACTTCGAATTTGTTCTTTCGGCTATTTGCTGATAAGCAGCAATGGCCTCATCTGGCGTAGAAGCAACAATTCCTTGTTGAACTCTTACACCATATTTCGATAAAATTTCTTTACCTTGGTACTCGTGAATATTCATAATTTATTAAATAAAAATTGAACTTTTCTAATTTTTTGCCAAATTAGCAAATTATTACACTTTTTAAAAATTTATTTCGAAAAAATACACAAAGAAATACAGAAAAATATATGCTAGAAGGATTAAATATTTACAAAAAATATGGCTCTATTGAGGTTTTAAAGGATATTTCACTGCAAATACAACCTTCAGAGATAGTTTCCATAGTAGGGGCATCGGGTGCAGGCAAGAGTACACTTTTGCATATATTGGGCACACTCGACAAGGCCGATTCAGGAAAAATATTTTTGGATAAAATAGAGTTGAGCCAACTCGATAACAAAGCCCTAGCCAAAGTTAGAAACGAGAAAATCGGATTTATTTTTCAGTTTCACAACCTCATGGCTGAGCTTACTGCCAAAGAAAATATTTGTTTACCAGCTTGGGTAGGCAAAAAAAACAAAGAGGAAACCGAAAAGCGAGCAGAAGTTTTATTGGATGCCTTAAAAATCTCACACCGAGCAAATCATTTACCATCCGAGCTGTCAGGTGGTGAACAACAACGTGTGGCTGTGGCAAGGGCATTGATAAATTCCCCAAAATTCGTCTTCGCCGACGAACCCAGCGGAAATCTGGACACCAAAAATGCCGAAGAGCTTCATTCACTTTTTTTCGAGCTCAGAAACACTTTTGGCTGCTCGTTCGTTATAGTTACACACAATCCATCACTAGCCGAACGCTCTGACCGCACCATAGAATTAAAAGACGGGAGGATTTTATGAGAAGTAAAAATAAAATCTAATGGTTCCTTTAAATCACAAAAAAGTCCGTATGCAAAATTTGATTACATTGCAATTTCAATTTTGGGGGGATTTCTTAATCAAATTTTTCATGAGGACTCATTTTTTGTGAATGTTTTTTTGCTTACTTTTTTTCAAAAAAAAGTAAGTCCCCGCCGGATAGGCGACGAAAGAGAATCAAAATTTATATAGTTAAGCCTTTTTTGCTAATTTTTTAAAAAAAACAGTTTATTTTGAAATTCTACCCAATGATGCAATTCTGATTGCCAGAAAACTAATTAAACATTATGATTGGATCAAAAAAACAACTCTTATTTATTGTCCTCTGCGGCATTTTCATTACCAATGCCCTAGTTGCCGAAATCATTGGTGCGAAAATTTTCTCATTAGAAGCAATTTTCGGACTGCAACCTGCTCAAATAGACCTCTTGGGCTACAAATTAGATTTTAACCTTACTGCGGGTGTTTTAAACTGGCCCATAGTGTTTATCATTTCTGATGTTATCAATGAATATTACGGAGTAAAAGGAGTAAAAATAATTTCATACCTCACTGCGGCATTGATTGCTTACGCCTTCATGATTCTTTATGGAGCAACAAGCCTCCCTCCTGCCCAATTTTGGTTAGATATCAACAATGTAGATGAACAAGGAAAGTCGCTAAATATCAATAACGCCTTTGGTTTGATACTTCGTCAGGGCATGGGCATTATGCTTGGCAGTATTATTGCGTTTTTGTTTGGACAGATTTTGGATGCTTTGATATTCAGAAAATTACGCCAAATAACTACGAATAAGTTCCTTTGGATACGGGCAACTGGTTCTACCCTAGTTTCTCAGTTGATAGATAGTTTCGTGGTATTGTTTATTGCGTTTTTTGTTTTTGGCAATTGGCCATTCAGCCAAATCGTAGCGGTAGCATCAGTAAATTACATCTACAAATTCATCATTGCTGTGTTGATGACGCCATTTATTTACCTGATTCACTTCGTTATAGACAAATATCTGGGTAAGCATGAGTCAGGCCAAATGATAGAAAAAGCTACTTATCAGTAACTTCTTGAGCGGTAGGGCAAGTTGAACAAGCACCTGAACTGCAAGAACTACAAGCACCAGCTTTTCCTTTTGCTTGTTTCATAAATAAGCCCACGATGTGTTTGATAGCAATACCAAATAACACGATGATGAAGATATTCTCGAGCAGTTGTTTCATTTTGTTGTTGTTTAAAATTCGGTTTTCGGCTAAGCTCAGTCGCCGAGGTTCCTATTTTTAGGTTCTTAGAATATTTAACAGAACTTCCTTAGCACAGAGGATTACGTAATAGTCGCTGGCTGATTGGAGCTATTTACATTTCCGTGGCTGAGCGGAGTCGAAGCCACCGAAATGGGAGTCAGAACTAGTTCATCGCCAACTTAATATGCTCCAAATGATGCTCTGAGTGCCACCTGTATAAGGCAATTACATTTCTGAGAACATAGGTCCTTTGATATCCATTGTGATAAAAAGTTTTCCCAAAATCCTCTTGTTTCAGATTTTTGAAAATAAAAACAAGTCGCTCATGAAGACCTTCGATGATTTTTAATGAACTTTCTATGGGCAATTTAGAATCTAGCAACTTTGCCCAATCGCCTTCGCTATAGCCTTTTATGATCGGATTTTCTTCCGTTAAGGCACATTTTACACGTATATACATGTTTGCGTGCGAGTCTGCAACATGATGAACCACCTGTCTGACTGTCCAGCCTTCGGGGCGGTATGGCGTATCCAAAATAACATCTGGCAAACCTGTCACCAATTCTCTCAAGATTTTCGGGAAATCTTCTAAATAATTTATGGCTCCGCTTAACGATTCGTAAGGGTAATCTTTGGTGTTATCGAACTTGCCGATGGGATATTTTAAGTTTTCCATGTTCTTGTTATTATATTTTTAGTAACCGAATTTCACCGTGTTCTTCTTATTTAGGTTTCTTATTTGAGTTTCACGGAGTTTTCTCTTTGCTCAAATTCCACATTGTCAACTTTAATTTATGCCTTTAAAGCTTGGCGTTTCTTTGCGAAAACATAGCGTCCTTGCTTTAAAAAAAACATCTTACACTACCAAAAACGCTTTATTTCTGCCAAAAGTTCGGTCTGAACGGCACTTCCTGCTATTATATCTCCGCCAAAAAGATAATTTTCTCCTCCTGAAAAATCAGTCACCTTCCCTCCCGCTTCGGTGACCAAAAGCACACCAGCAGCCATGTCCCAGGAGTTGAGATTATACTCAAAAAAGCCATCGTACATTCCCGCAGCCACGTAAGCCAAGTCTAGAGCAGCGGAGCCAAATCTCCGTAAACCATGCGTTTTTTGCATCAAAGATTCTAGTATCTGAATGTATTTCTCCATTTCCTCGAATTTGTAATAAGGAAAACCCGTTGCAAATAGACTTTGTCCAAAGCTATCATTTGCAGAAACCTTTATGGGCGTTTGATTTCTAAATGCTCCACCACCTTTTATAGCCCAGAAAGTATCTTTGGAACAGATATTATAAACCACACCCACCAATACTTCTTTTCCTTGTGCCAAGGCCAAACTCACCGAATAATGCGGCAGTCCGTGTACAAAGTTGGCAGTTCCATCAAGAGGGTCAATAATCCAATTTAAACCATTTTGGTCTCCAGTGGCTACTGTTCCTTCTTCCGTAATAAACCCAATTGAGGGGTCAACGGCCTTTAATCGCCTGACAATCAAGTTTTCGGCTTCCTTATCTACGTATGAAACGACATTATTAACGTCTTTGTATTCAATAGCATTGGTTTGAAATTTCAGTGCTTCACCTGCTATGAATTCTCCCGCTTCTTGGGCTATTTGTTTTACTTGTTCAACTATTAGTTTTAAATCCATTGTAATTTTTTAGTATAAATACGACTCTAATTAAAGCCGATAAAATGATAGGTATTACACACTGAGGAATTCCTTGTGGTTTAAAATTCCAAGCCATAAGCAATACGAAATTCAAAATGGCATAAATCCAAAGCAACGGTTTTGAAATGACCTTATTTTTAATGAAAAAAATCAAAGGAAATAAGAGTGGAAAAGCCCAAATGACATTCATGTTTCTTTCAGTTACGCCGTGGTCGGTCAACAACCAAAGACCTAAGAAAAACCAGCCAGCAATGCCCAAAATAGAAAAAAATATTTTATCGAAAAGTATTTTTTTGTTTCCATTTTTAATTTGCCAAAAAGTATAAATCGCCACAAATGCAAAAAGTATGGCGAAAACAACGAATGGCGAAAACAATGAAGATGATACATTTGGTGGTTCTACCAAGGTATGCTGAATTTTGACTGAAACAAATGGTTGTTTCAGTCCATTTTGAAAAATAGTAGCAGAATCAAAACCAACAGAAAGGTTATCTGGCAGAAACATCGCACCAGATTCTTTCGTTTTTTCGTCAGATGGCAAACCTATAGCGAGACTCATGCCGAAATTCATCCAAGGCTTCTTTTTACTTGCATATTTATCAATCCATTGGCGATAGGTGGAGTCGGCGTGCAAAGTCGGCGAGAATTGTAATGAATCATTGCAAACTTCCTGTAAAATATCACGAATACGGCTAGCACAATTATAATAGAAAAAGCGGTATTTATATTCTCTGTTTTCAGGTAAATAATTTTTGGTCAGAAACTGATGAAGGTCTTGCTTTTGTTGTTCGGAGAGATTTAGAATTTGCTCTGAAGCCGAACGGTTTTCCTTGTACTTATAGTGGTCAATGAATGTCTGAAAATCGTATTTTGCCATTTGATAAGGCAATGTTCCCTTTAAAAACTTAATCACAAATCCCGGTTGGTCAAAGCTAAATGTTCCATAGTCATAACACTCGTTTATGCCATTAACTGGGTCATTAAGATGCAGAACAGTATGTCCCCAAATTTGGTAAATGGCATCATCAGACGAACCCGTTGAGACTGTTACCAAGCCAAACTTCGCTTCTGCAGACAATTGCTGGGCTTTCCCGCCTATTGAGGAAATTAAAAAGATTAATAAAAGTAGTTTTTTCATAAAACAAAAATAGCACGAGAACTATTTCTCGTGCTATTGATTTGGTATTTAAAATTTATTGCTCAATCGTTTCTTCTTTTGGCTTTTTGCTAAAAGATAAGGATTCTGAATTTTCCTCATGATCCACAAGGATTACATCGCCTTCGCTCATTGTTCCTTTCAAAATTTCTTCTGCCAAAGGATCCTCTACATATTTCTGGATGGCTCGATTTAGCGGTCTTGCTCCATATTGTTGGTCATAACCTTTTTCCGCCAAGAAATCTTTGGCTTTATCGGTCAATTCCATCGAATAACCTATGCTGGTAATTCTTGAGAAAAGCTTTTTAAGTGAAATCTCTATGATTTTGTGAATATCCTCTCTAGCAAGTGAGTTAAACACAATCACATCATCGAGTCTATTCAAGAATTCTGGAGAGAAAGTCTTCTTTAAGGCATTTTGAATCGTGGACTTTACCATATCGTCCTGGTTTTCAACTCTAGATTTGGTAGCGAAACCTATTCCAGCACCAAAATCTTTCAAATCTCTAACCCCAATGTTTGAGGTCATGATGATAATCGTATTTCTAAAGTCTACCCTTCTACCTAAGCTATCTGTCAAGATACCATCGTCCAATACTTGCAGTAGTATATTGAAAATATCTGGGTGGGCTTTTTCGATTTCGTCTAAAAGAACTACTGAATATGGTTTTCTACGCACTTTCTCGGTCAATTGTCCACCTTCTTCATAGCCCACATATCCAGGAGGAGCTCCCACCAAACGAGAGATACTGAATTTCTCCATGTATTCACTCATATCAATTCTGATGAGTGCATCTTCTTTGTCAAATAGATATTCTGTAAGCGTTTTAGCCAATTCAGTTTTACCTACACCCGTGGGGCCCAAGAAAATGAATGTTCCAATAGGCTTTTTCGGATCTTTCAATCCTACTCTAGTTCTTTGTATTGCTTTTACAAGTTTCTCAACAGCAGCGTCTTGTCCAACAATTCGTCCACGAAGCGAATCACCCATTTTCAGGATTTTGTCTCCTTCATTCATGTTCACTTTTTTCACTGGAATACCTGTCATCATGGCGATTACCTCGCCAACGTGGTCTTCTGTAACCATGTGACGCGAAGTTTTAGATTCTTCCTCCCAAGCCTGCTTGGCATTTTCGAGTTGTTCCAAAAGTTTTTTCTCACGATCTCTCAGCTGGGCAGCTTCTTCATATCGTTGGCTTTTAACAACTCTATTTTTCTCTAACTTAATTTCCTCAACGGCCTCTTCTAAATCCACCACTTCCTGTGGCACATTGATATTTTTGATGTGAACTCTCGCTCCTACCTCATCTATCACGTCTATGGCCTTGTCAGGCAAAAATCTATCCGTAATGTATCTTTCGGAGTATTTCACCGCCGAAACGATTGCTTCGTCGGAATAGGTTACATTGTGGTGATCTTCGTATTTTCCCTTGATATTGTTGAGAATCTCGATGGTTTCGTCGATAGATGTAGCATCCACCATCACCATTTGAAATCTCCTGGCCAAGGCACCGTCTTTTTCTATGTATTGGCGGTATTCGTCCAAAGTAGTTGCCCCCACACATTGTATATCGCCCCTGGCCAAAGCCGGCTTGAACATATTAGAGGCATCCAATGAGCCACTAGCTCCTCCAGCACCAACAATAGTATGTATTTCGTCAATGAAAAGAACGATTTGAGGGTTTTTCTCAATTTCAAGCATTACGGCTTTCATTCTTTCCTCAAATTGCCCTCTGTATTTTGTTCCAGCAACTAAAGATGCCAAATCAAGCGTAACCACTCTTTTACCAAATAGAATTCTAGAAACTTTCTTTTGAACAATTCTGAGTGCTAAACCTTCTGCAATGGCCGTTTTACCAACACCTGGCTCACCAATCAATATCGGATTATTTTTCTTTCTTCTTGAAAGAATTTGAGCTACTCTTTCTATTTCTTTTTCACGACCTACAATTGGGTCAAGCTTACCTATTTCTGCCATTTTAGTCAAATCTCTTCCAAAATTATCCAAAATTGGTGTTCTTGACTTTTCTCCAGTTTTCGGATCAGCCTTTTGACTTCCGTAAGAACCACCGCTAAACGATTTATCATCGTCGTCGGTATCTGGCCTTTCCATAGTTGGTTCTTGACCGGTAAGTTGATATTCCAACATTTCCTTTATCAACTTATAATTGATTCTGTAGCGATTTAGAATTTGGCAACCCAAATTATCGTCGTCTCTTAAGACTGCCAGCAACAAATGTTCTGTTCCGATTACATCAGATTTGAAAATTTTTGCCTCTAAGTGGGTGATTTTCAATACCTTCTCGGACTGCCTGGTCAGAGGAATGTTAGACAGGTTTTTGATGGTATTTGTAGCTGTTCCTCTAGTTGAATTTTCAATAGAGGTTCTCAATTCTTCAGGATTTAAACCCGCTTTCTGAATCAACTCCAAACCCAGTCCTTCACCTTCACGAATCATTCCTAAGATTAGATGTTCAGTCCCGATGTAGTCGTGCCCCAATCTCAATGCCTCTTCACGGGCAAGAGATATAACTTCTTTTACTCTTTGTGAAAACTTGGGTTCCATTTAATCTCCTTTTTTTATCGAATTAACATTATTTTTTAAAACATTGTTCAAATGACCGAATTCTTTGAACTTTTAAGTATTTGCACGCTCTCAGGTCCTTTCGAAAAAAGAAGGTCTATGACACTAAGATTAGGCTCAAACTTGTTGCCAAAATTTTGAAAATATTCTATTGGTTCATAAAAACTTGGAAAATCGAGCCTATTCTTTGCATTAAAGCTAATAAAATCGTTTTTATTCTCAAAATACGAAAATTCAGCTTGACAAATTGTCTTGTTAATTTTTAATACTTCAAGACATATTGTCAGAGATTTATGATTTAGGTCGATTAAGTATGTGTAGTGCTTCTCAAACAAAGGCTGAAATAAATATTCGTAGTACTCGTAATACGGGCTTTTCTTGTAGGAGTTTTGAATTGTTTTAGAAATAGGTTTTTGCCAATTTTCTCTGTTGTCAATCTTTATCTCCTTTATCATTTCGTTATTTGGAGCTTTTTGAATGGGAACAGTAAGGGTTTCGACCTGATGCGGCCCCAAAACATTGGCCCTTGTTCGGTAAGATTGTTTCCGATATTGCTCCCCAATATTTATTTTTATTTCAGATTCTTCTAAAATTGCGGTCATATAAGCCAAACATGGCAAAAAATTTGATGAGAATATCATCGTAGGATAATTTTTAAGTTTTTTAGAAGTTTACATTACAAAGATAACACGGCAATTTTGATGGTAAGAGTTTTTGGTTTTATAGTTTTTGGTTTTGTTTCTTTGTTTATTAATGACAAAGCTTTTGCGTTTGAAAATATCAAGCTCAACGTTGTGATAGTTAATAGTTTTGATGGCAATCAGTTGAAATCCAATTTCGACCTAAAAGTTACGCTTGACCCGGGTGGACAAGCAGTAAAACTTACAACTAACAAAAAGGAGTCATACTACGAGGTTTCAAGAGGACAGTCTCTTAAGATATCCGTAATAGCAGAAGGATTTTATGCTGAACAGAAAGTGGTTGAAACCGAAAGCTTAAATGATGGAGATGTGATAGAGGTTCAAATGAATCCAAAACTATCAGGAAAACTCTTGCTTACGACTTTAGATATTGAAACCAAAGAGCCAGTTAACGCAGATGTAGAAATTGTTTATTTTTCGAGAATAAATAAGGAAAAAATAAACGAGCAAAATCCGCAAATTCAATATTTCTTCGAAATAAAGGGTAAATACAAAATTACTACCAACGCCAGGGGATATCAAAAAGACTACCGCGAG
>CAMCYZ010000115.1 GCA_945885545.1 Spirosoma fluviale | reverse complement strand
AACTGTTTGAAACTTTATTCCACGAGCCTTTGAAGGTCATCAAGAAATTGATGGTTCCCGAGGTTACAGGAATTAACATGCCCACACTTCCCACAATGGCAACCGTTTGGAGCCACCAAGGCAATGCACTAAACACAAAGTGGTGTGTACCGATAAGCGTATAAAATAAAATCTGTGTCCAGAAAGCTAAAACGCCAAGACTATACGAAAAAATCGGTTTGTTGAGCTGTTGTGGAAGAAAATAATAGAGCAAACCCAAGCAGAAAAACATGAACCAAAGTCCTACCGCTTGGTGCATATAAAAACCTTGCAGAATAGTTTCGCCAATGCCTTTTTGCCAAAATGGAAGATAAGAAACCACCGCAATAATAGGCAAGAAAATAACTGCCGAAGTAATGTACCAGTTAGATATATAAATTTCTTTGGTTTTGCGTAAAGCGATGGTTTTGAGGTAATTGGTCATACTTAGAACCAAACCTGCTGCAAACAACGACATGATTGGCCAAATGTATTCACGGTATTCTCCACCACCATTATTTACGCCCGCCATGAGTGAAATTGTGCCTAAAACGTGCGAAAGATTGATGAAAAACAAGGAATACCAACCCATTTTTAAACTCGCCAAAGGGCCATTGCCTACCATTGGCACAACATAATAGCCCAGTCCTAACATTCCGAGTGATGCCCAACCCCAAAATACAAGGTTGGTATGCACAGGGCGAAGGCGACCAAAACTCAACCAACTAACAGAATCAGCATCGGGAGCGATGAATTTTATGCCTACATACTCTCCGATGCTCGTACCTAAAACCAACCAAAAAATAGCCGAACCAATAAATGCCAGAATCAATTTTGTTAGATTTGGGTCAATTTTGGGACGAGGCATTGGTTTGTTTTTCTGAGCAAAGAAATTCATATCATGCTCATTTTTAACGTTTTTGAGCAAGCCTTTTTTATCGCTTGGGGTTTCTATTCCAGATAGCTCATTATTTTCTAAACTGAATGATAAAGCTTGTTCCTTTTGGTTTAAATCTTCCAAACTTGCAATTCCTTCAGTATTTTCGAGCAAAATCGCCAACTCTTCGGCTTCTTTCATGAGTTTCTTTTTTCTCATGTTGGCGAGCATTCTATTGATTTTCGTAACCAACAAAATAAATGCAACCATCAACGGAATGAATAACAAAACCAGCGTGATAATTACCCCTGGCTGACTCATGATTGTATCACGAGTGGCAGGTTTTACGTCAGATTGGCCAAAACTTACCGCAGGAATTGCCTGCAAGACAAAATATGTGCTGATAGTTAAAAGAACAGATGTGATTTTTGAATAAGTCGATCCACTTTCCTTTTTTACTCGTAAAAGTCTTACTTGTTCGAGTTCCAAATCTTTCAGGTAATCTGCTGGGAGGTCTTTTACAATATGTTTACCTAAATTTTTACCTTGATTTGTAATCTTGATAGTTGAATAAATAAAGAACAAAGTCAAGGGAACGGCTACGAGAAGGAGAATCAGATATAAGCCCACATCGTGGCTTTCAAATATGGCGTTGCTGGTCTCGGATTGTGCGAATGTACTATTCATCGCAAAAAATAATAGTACCGCAATCGACCATTTTGTTTTGTTTAAAATATGATTTTTCATGTTCAAAATATTGATTGAAAATTATGTGACAAAATTATGGTCATTATCATAAACAATTCAGGCACTTTTCATGCAAGAAATAGCACTAATTATCTATTGTTGAATTTTCTTTATTCTTTGTTTTTAGTACTCTAGTTGTCAAATTAGTAGACTTTAGAATGAATTCATATTTGTTTATTCATAAATACTTCAAAAAAGGGAATCAAATTTTGTTATTATTTGAAATCATAAGTTTTTACTTTATCGAATACTCAAATTTCCGAAAAGAGATTTGGTATAACTATTTATATCTGCAAGTTCTATGGTTTTGGTTTTTTGAAGTATAATAAAATGAGAGGACAGCTCGGAATATAATATTCGGAAGTCTGAAATTTGTATCGTTTGCCTGCAAAAATTAATAATGCAATAAACTTTCATTATTATTTATGAAAAAATCATGTTTTTTTTGACTTACGTAACAAACGTCACTTAAATACTTTTTTCCTGAGCATAATTTTGTGATATATTAATCAAAATAAATGAATTCGGTACAAATAATTGGTTTTGGAGCATCAGTGATGATAGGGGTTAGTTTAGGGCTAATTGGTGGAGGCGGTAGTATACTCACTTTGCCAGTAATGGTTTATTTATTACATATTAGTCCTGTAATTTCTACAGCATACTCACTTTTTGTGGTCGGAACCACATCTTTGGTAGGTTCGGTTAATTTTATGAGGAAGGGTTTGGTGAATTATCAAGCGGCTTTGGTTTTTGCTATACCTTCTTTTACTACTGTTTTTCTTACCAGAAAATACTTAGTTCCGGCTATACCAGATCCTCTTTTGTCTTTTTCAAGTTTCGAGATTTCCAAGAATGTAGGTATAATGGTATTTTTTGCTCTCATTATGTTGGCAGCGTCATACTCCATGATTAAGTCAAAAAAGGAAGCACAGGAAGATACAAACGCTCAACTTAAATTTAACTATCCCATGATTGCCCTAGAAGGTGGGCTTGTAGGTGTTTTGACTGGTATAGTAGGAGCAGGCGGTGGATTTTTAATTATTCCGGCCTTGGTGTTATTTGCCCGACTTCCTATGAAAATGGCAGTGGGTACCTCTTTGTTGATTATCGCCGCCAAATCTTTAATAGGCTTTTTGGGAGACCTTTCAAATCTCCAAGTGGAGTGGGCGTTTTTATTGCCTTTTACAGGAATGTCGGTAATCGGAATCTTCGTCGGAACCTATATCTCTAAATTTATTCCAGGCGAAAAATTAAAGAAAGCTTTTGGATGGTTCGTTTTGGTAATGGGTATTTACATCATCACCAAGGAAGTGTTTTTTTCGGGCGTTTAGAAGCTTTTAATCTAATACTAAAATAATTTTTTAATCAAATATTAAACTAAAATAGAAGATGTTTTTTCAACACGTTTACGACAAAAGTTTGGCACAGGCCAGTTACTTCATTGGTTGCCAAAAGGCCGGAATAGCTATTGTTATTGATGCTAAAAGAGATATAGACACCTATCTTGATATAGCCAAAGCCAACAACATGAAAATCACTCATGTAACAGAGACACACATTCATGCAGATTTCCTTTCTGGTACCAGAGAGCTTGCTGCAGTAACCGGAGCCGAGATGTTCTTGTCGGACGAAGGCGGTGAAGGATGGCAATATGAATTTAAACATACTGGCCTAAAGGACGGAAGTGTTATTACAGTAGGTAACCTCACTTTGGAAGTGCTTCACACACCTGGACATACGCCTGAAAGTATCAGTTTCTTGTTGACAGATAAGCCGGCAAGTATGGAGCCTGTTATGTTATTTACGGGAGATTTTGTGTTTGTAGGAGATATAGGTCGTCCAGATTTGCTCGAAAAAGCAGCCGGTATAGTGGGAACAAAAGAGGCTGGGGCTATTCAAATGTATGGTTCGATACAAAAATTTGATGCACTCCCTGACCACCTTCAGGTATGGCCAGGACACGGAGCGGGCTCAGCCTGTGGAAAAGCACTTGGTGCGGTTCCAAGTTCGACAGTAGGTTATGAAAAAATACGCAACTGGGCGTTTCATTATGAAAACAACCAAGATGGTTTTGTAAAATATCTTTTGGCCGACCAACCAGAACCACCAAAGTATTTTGCGATGATGAAGCACCTCAATAAGGTAGATAGACCACTTTTGACGTCTGTGCCGACACAAAAAAAGCTGTCAGCTGAAGAAGTTAAAGAAGCCATGGCCAAGGGGGTTAAGCTTATAGATGCGAGAAATAAGGTGGATTTTGCCGCTGGTTTTATACCGGACAGTATTAATATTCAAGGAAACAACGCCTTCGCTACATGGATGGGATGGTTTGTTGACTATCAAGAATCATTTATGTTGGTAGCTAGCGATGCTCAAATCGAGGATTTGACTCGTAAGTTGATGAGAATCGGCCTTGACAATGTTTTGGGTTATGTTTCTGACGTAACGACTTTAGGAATCGAACTTTCGAAAAGTGATATCATTGGAATAGAAGAATTCAAAACATATCTAGACAGAGAAGATACCCAAGTGATCGATATCAGAGGGGTGGCCGAATACAATAGTGGACACATTGAAGGCGTAGAGAATATTTTTGTGGGTACTATGCTTCAACAACTAGATAAAATCAGTAAGGACAAGCAAATTGTGATTCATTGCCAAAGTGGTGATAGAGCTGCCATTGGATATTCACTATTGCTGAGAAACGGTTATACAAATGTTAAGAATTATTCTGATAGCTATGCGGATTGGGTTAAACGAGGTAATCCTGTTGTGACTACATTGGTAGAAGACGCTGTTTGTTAATAGCAAAATGGCCACGTTCTGAATAATAGAACGTGGTCAATTTTCAGAATCGCCTTCGGAATTCTGCAAAGGTTTGTTTAAGATCAAAGGTCTTCAATATAGTATAGATACAATAGCCACTCATGTCGCCATTAGTTTGAATGCTAAACTTGTTTAAAACTTTGAATAACTAAAATAATATGACAACATCAGAAATTTGCTTTGAAAAAGCTAATAATAGCATTCAACTGGAAAGAATTCGTGGTCGCCTAAAAAATCTTACCGGAGTTTATTCTGTCGAAATTGATGAAAATACATCCAAAATAATAATAGAACACAACACAAACGTTAAAAAGAACGATTTTGAGTCTCAAATAAGACACTTGGGATTGGCTTAACAATACACACGCATTAAGCTTACATTTAGCACACCGTATTTTAATTCTGAAGCTATTCGAAGCATTGTTGTTTGCACGCCCTAATTAATATTCAATTTTGGTTATTATTGGCCATATTAACGTACTGAATAAATGAAAGCCAAAATACCTACAATCACCATTGAAGAGATTAATTCTTGTGACAAGAATATAAAAATGAATGTCGATATAAGGCGTTTGGAGGAACATATACGAAACTTAGGGCCAAACGACTTTCCTCACAGACATGATTTCTACAACCTCATTTACATCAAAAAAGGTAGCGGCACGCACGATATAGATTTTCGAAGATTCAATGTTGAACCTGCCCAGATGTTCTTTATGAACGACGGTCAGGTACATGAATGGAATCTGAGTAGTGATACAGTAGGCTATACACTATTTTTTAAAAAGGAATTCTACGAGGTTTTGGAAAAAAACCTGACGCTTAAAGCCCTACCATTTTTCAATAATAGCGAGAGCGATATACCCTTTGTGGTATTTGAACAAACCTTTGCCACATTAATTGAAAACATATTTGAGCAGATTATTGCGGAGTTTAGAACGGAGATGTCGCATAAGGAGAGCTTAATCAAGATTTTATTAAAGTCTATTTTCATTTATTCAATAAGAGCTTATCAACCCACTTTTAATGGCGATAACAATTCTCTAAATATAGCAAAAATCAGAAATTTTGAGAATCTAATAGAAACGAACTACAAAGAGCTAAAGTCAGTAAAAGACTACGCTGCTCGGCTGAACATTAGTGCTAACTATCTAAACGTGGTATGCAAAGAAACAGTTGGCAAAACAGCTGGAGATATAATCCGAGACAGAATCATACTAGAAACCAAAAGGCTACTTCTTCATAGTACAATTTCGGTTTGCGAAGCAGCTTATTTTTTTGGTTATGACGATTGTTCCTATTTTATAAGACTATTCAAAAAAAATGTTGGACTGTCTCCTGAGAAGTTTCGAGCTCAGAGTCGCCAACCCAATTTTTCGTTATCGTAGTAATTCCTTGTTTTGATTGAAGTGAAAGCGTTTGATGAGAAAATACGCTGTCTAGTTTCTATCTCAAAACCTTCACTTGCCAAACTTATTTCCCTAAGCAAAAGCTAAACTTTAGAATCAAAATTTGTTAGGTAACATTTGTTACAAAAGAAATATGAGCTAGAGCATATTTTTGTTGAATCAACCAAAAGAATAGCCCTTTAGTAATGTCTTCAAAAGAGTATATGTCACCTTTAAGAAAACTTGTCACCGTTCTTTTAACCATCAGCGGTTTGTTGGTTATTACAGTTATTTTGATAATGGCCATGGTGTTTAATCAAATTTTTGGATTTGATGAAGAAAGCCCTGAAACCACAGATTCGGCACCTGTTGTCAAAGTAGACAGCAACTTTGTAAACCTCTGGACAGCACCAGTAGAATGGCGAATGATGAGGCTCGAGCCAGAGGAGCAAAAACTCGTTAAATATGGAAAAGAACTTATTACACATACCTCGCAATACCTAGGCCCTAAGGGTAGTGTAAGAAATATTTCCAATGGCATGAATTGTCAAAATTGTCACCTAAATGCGGGCTCACAGCCTTGGGGGAATAATTATTTTGCGGTAGAGGCCAATTATCCTAAATTCAGAGAGCGTTCAGGAGCAGTAGAAGATCAGGTAAAACGAGTAAATGATTGTTTTGAAAGAAGTCTGAATGGACAGGCTCTTGATTCGAATAGTACCGAAATGAAAGCTATACTGGCTTACATTAAATGGCTTGGCTCCGATGTTCCTAAAAAAACCACTCCGAAAGGTGCAGGAATATTCAAGGTGAAAGGTTTGAAGCGGCCAACTGACCCAATCAAAGGGCAAATAGTTTACGAAGCCAAGTGTCAATCGTGCCATCAAGCAAATGGTGAGGGCGTGTTGGCAGAGGATGGGAAAAGCTATACCTACCCACCATTGTGGGGCAAAAACAGCTATAACCACGGTGCAGGATTATATCGAATTTCGAATTTTGCGGGATATGTAAAATACAATATGCCACTTGGAGCCACCTACGAAAGACCACAACTGACCGACGAGGAGGCCTGGGATTTGGGAGCGTATGTAAACTCACAGCCTCGCCCTGCAAAAGACTTGAGTAAAGACTGGCCCAATATTGCAGGCAAGCCTTTTGACCACCCATTCGGTCCTTATGCTGATCCATTTTCTGAAGAACAACACAAATATGGCCCTTACAAACCGATAAAAGACTGGATAGCGGCACATAAAAAGGATAAAAAATAGTAAATAATCAATCTTAAACAATGAAAATAAAAGTAGCTTTAATGCTGGCCTTGTCTATGGCCGCTGCAATCAATTCTTTTTCCCAAGAAAAAGTACATAATGTCGTTTTTCACTTATCAACACCCGATACGCTAGCCTACAGAGCCCTTACAAAGCAACTGGACAATGTTCTTAAGGTTTGGCCAAAAGCAAATATTGAAGTGGTAATACACAACAAAGGCTTGGGTTTTGTCATAAAGGGAAAAAGCCATTTTGAACCAGAAATAGACGTTTTGGTCAACAAAGGTGTAAAGTTTGTTGTTTGCGAGAATTCTTTACAGCAGCAAAAATTAACGAAAGAACAAATATTTACAAAGGCCTCGTTTGTGCCAGCTGGCCTGGTAGAAATCATCGAGAAGCAGGAGGCAGGTTGGTCATACATTAAAGCAGGATTCTAAACATTACACTTATGCAATCAAGAAGAAAATTTCTACAGTCAAGTATTTTGGCAACTGCAGCAGCGGCTTCACCTGCTACTGTTTTGGCCAAAGATAAACCAGAACTCAACGAAAAGGGAAGTTTGGAAGCTCTCAAAAATGGTACTATTACCTTCCTACAGACAACAGACGTTCATTGCCAACTGCACGCTCACGACGAGCTCTTTTGGGAAGATAACAAGTTGGTGTTTAGAAAAACGGGAGGCTATCCCCACATGGCTACGGCATTGGATGTGCTCAAAAAAGAAAACCCTGAGAATACCATCACCATTGACACTGGAGATATGTTTCAAGGAAGTATGCTCTCGGTTAAAACCTCAGGACAAGCCTTTGTTCCCTTATTGAACGCCATGAACTACGACCTTTATCTGCCCGGAAACTGGGAAGTGGTGTATTACAAAAAGAATATGCAAAAACTACTGGGTGGCTTGCTAGCACCCAAGGTTTGTGCCAATATGTACCACGATTTAGGAGAAGGCAAAAAAGGCGAACTGATATTTCAGCCTTATCAAATTGTAAATAAACTTGGTGCTAAAATCGGTATTTTGGGTTATACCGACCCATTGGTGCCTCTTCGTCAGTCGCCATTGTATAGCAAAGGAATAGTTTATACAAAACCCGAGGATAACCTCAAAGAGTATGTGGAGTTACTGAAAGAGCAAGAACAATGCGATTTTATCATCATTCTCTCACATCTGGGTTTGTCGCAGCAGATTGCCTTAGGGAATCACCCGCATTGTAAGGGCGTGGATTATATTTTTGGTGCTGATACGCATGAAAGAGTACGGAAGCCAATTCAGGCAGAGTATTGCAAAATAGTGGAACCAGGAGCATTTGGGTCATTTATAGGACGCCTAGACCTGAAGGTAGTAAATGGCAAAATTGTCGGTGAAAAATACGAACTCATTGAAGTAAGTCCCAAAAAGTATCCAGCAAAAAAAGAAATTTTAGACTTGGTAAATGCCCTCGAAAAACCATATAAGGATGAAATTGGTAAGGTTTTAGGTTACAGCACTGTGCCGCTATACAGAAATTTCGTGGTTGAAAACACAATAGACACCATGATAGTAGATGCCCTAAAATGGAAAGTTAATGCTGATGTGGTACTATCTAACGGTTTTAGGTTTTGCCCCCCTCGGAATGTCGGGTCTGATGGCAAGGTAGCAATCACAGAGGGTTATCTGTACGATATGTTGCCAGTAGATTCAACCATTCGAACAGCCAAGGCCACTGGTCAGCAGATTATGGATTGGTTGGAAAAGGAACTTCAAAATGTTTTTGCTCAAGATGCTTCCAAGCGATTTGGGGGTTGGTTAATACGATTCAAAGGCATGCAGGTGGAGTTTAAGGCATTTGAGAGAGTAGGGCATAGAGTTCAAAAAGTAACCATAGCCGAGCAACCATTAGATTTGAAAAAAACCTATACGCTATGTGCATGTGAACGCGACGGCGACCCGGATGATATGCTCTGCCGCATGAAAGGCGTAAAGGAAGGAACCAACACTTCATACACCCTGCACAGTATGATGAAAGAATATTTGCATAAGTTCTCGCCAGTGACTCCAACACTTAGGCATGATGCCAAAATATTGGACGCTCCACAGGATTTATTAAGTCAGGTTTCTGGAGTTGATTATCAGTTTGTGTAAGATAAGGCATTGGCTGCATGAAATGGCAAAGATGATGTACTATTTCGTTGATTATTAGATGATTAAAAGAATATAGCAACAGTTATTTTTGGTTAAACTTAAAGGGGTTGTATTTTGCCATTTTCTTGGTTTAGAATACAGCCTCCTTTTTTTATAAGAGTAAAATACCTTTTACAAGTCAGCAATAATCACGTACAGTGTAACATTTATCACGAAAATAGCCCTTTAGGGCATATACTTTTGTGCACATTTCAATTTTTATGAGGAAAGTCATATTTACATACGTATTCTGGTTATTGTTAATTTCAAGTCTTAAAAGTTTTGGTCAGGGAATCCATGCCCATCATGAGGTTAGCAAGGACACCAATAGCTTAAATCATTTTTTTGGAAAAGGTCGCTTTTATGGACATGCAAGGTCATTTATGTCTGGGACAATTAACGAGAATGAGCTTAGCGATTATCACGCCTGGGGCGTTGGTGCCGGAATAGGCTACGAAACGCCCAAGTTTTTCAAGCATTTTCAGGTCGGTTTAAGTGGGTTTTTCATGTTTAATCTGATGTCCTCGGATTTGAAAGAGCTCGACGAAAAAACCAACCAACCAAATAGGTATGAAGTTGGTCTTTTTGATATTGAAAGACCCGATGACCATGAAGACCTGGACCGATTGGAGGAGCTATTTTTTCGAACGCACCTAGGCAAAAAGTCTAACATAACCATAGGAAGGCAAATACCTCTTACTCCGTTTATTAACCCACAGGATGGACGAATGAGGCCAACCTTGGTTGAAGCAGCTGTTTTTGAGTATAAAGAAATGAAAAACTTAAACCTCCATGCGGAATATATTTGGAGAATTTCACCTAGGTCAACCGTAAGGTGGTACAAAACGGCCGAAAGTATTGGAATATATCCCTCAGGCGTTGATGCCAACGGAAATCCTTCAAAATATGCCAATGAGCTGGAGTCTGACGGAGTCCTTATTGCGGGTGCCAATTACCAAAAGAAAAATTGGAGTGCTCAAGTTTGGAATATGTATAATGAGAATTTGCTAAATACAGCACTTTTAAAAATAGAATGGAAGTCGAACACTATAAATGGTAAGAATTGGCTCATAGGTGGACAAATTCTCGACCAAAAAACAATCGGAAATGGTGGAAATGTTGATCCGAAGAAAGCTTATGCTTTAGTTGGGAGTGGAGCCAATATATTCTCAGCCAGAGTAGGCAAGCAATCTCTTAAGTTCGATTGGTACATAAATGCCACTAGGATTACTGACAGAGGTAGGTACCTTATGCCTCGTGAATGGGGACGTGAAAGCTTTTACACCTTTATGCCTCGTGAAAGAAACGAGGGATTTGGAGATTTAACGGCCTTAACCCTAAATACCTATTACAAACCAGAAAAACATATAAAGTTAGAGATGAGTGCGGGGTATTTCAAATTACCAGATGTTAAGAACTTTGCTCTCAATAAATATGGTATGCCTACCTACAGTCAGATTAACATGGGCGTAACTTATCAGTTTGACCATTATCTGAAAGGCCTCAGCATGCTCTTACTCGTAGTACGGAAAGACGAACTTGGAGAAACATACAACAACGATCGCTATATTTTTAATAAAGTAAATTTAACGCATTTAAACCTAATTGTAAATTATCATTACTAAAACAAAAACAAATGAATCAAATTATTGAGTTTATTCTTCAGCCTTGGCCATGGTATGTTGCAGGGCCATTAATTGGCCTTACTGTGCCGACCCTCCTTTTGATTGGCAACAAGTCCTTTGGAATTTCGTCTTCTTTACGTCATGTTTGTGCTGCTTGTATTCCAGCCAACATTCCTTTTTTTAAATACGATTGGAAAAAGGAAATCTGGAACCTAGTTTTTGTACTAGGTGTATTTTTTGGTGGTATAATCGCTACAAATTTTCTTGAAAACCCCAACGATTTTGTACTTTCTGAGGCCACCATAGCAGATCTTAAGGGATTAGGAATTACTGATTTTGCAGGCCTTATGCCAGCAGATTTGTTTTCCATAGAAACCCTGTTTAGTTTCAAAGGCTTTTTGTTTTTTGTCCTTGGTGGTTTTTTAGTGGGCTTTGGAACCCGCTACGCAGGAGGCTGTACCTCGGGACACGCTATTATGGGTCTTTCTAACTTACAACTACCGTCGCTTATTGCTACATGTTGTTTTATGGTTGGAGGTTTTGCAATGACTCACCTCATCATGCCTGTTATTTTCAGATTATTTTAAAAATTATTAATTTTAATAAAAATGAGCACCATTAAAGAAGTTAAAAGTGAGGTATCAACACCAGAGACGTTTGTATGCGAAGCACCCAACGATATGGTAAAAGGTGAAAGTTGGACCGATAATATCAAATACCTTGTAGTAGGCATCATGTTTGGTATTGTGTTTGTAAAAGCAGAAATCATATCGTGGTTCAGAATTCAAGAAATGTTTCGTCTTCAGAGTTTTCACATGTACGGAGTTATAGGGAGTGCTGTGGTAGTAGGAATGATTTCAATATTCTTAATCAAAAAATTTAACATCAAAACTATCACCGGAGAAGTTGTTGTTTTTCACCCAAAGACTTTTCAGAAAGGACAGGTGTATGGCGGCTTAATTTTCGGTTTGGGTTGGGCTATCACGGGTGCGTGCCCTGGCCCTATTTTTGCCCAAATTGGTAGCGGTTATGTGGTTGTATTGGTTACGCTTCTAAGTGCCATTGCTGGTACTTGGACTTACGGACGCATAAAAGGGAGCTTGCCAAATTAATGCCTTCAGAAATCAGAAATAGAAAACCCCTCTTGCAGTTTGTAAGAGGGGTTTTTGTTTTCTAATCGCACAACTTTTGTCCAAGGATAAGTCAGATTTTCAAAACTAGATTCCCTCTCGACGAATTCATAAATAACTTTTCATGAAAATCTTTCGAGGGCGTAGGCTGTGGCCACTTGTTTTCTATTATCATAGTTCCTGTGATAATATCAAAACCTTTTCTTTTCTTTAGAATTTTTGCTTTGATATCTGATACCCCATGCTGTATCAGCCCCAACTTACGGGCGGCTTCCCTTGATAGGTCTATAACGCGTTCGCCAACAAATGGCCCGCGGTCATTTACTTTTACTATTACTTTTTTTCCGTTTCTAGGATTTTCTATTTGTATCAATGTACCAAAAGGCAACGTGCGATGTGCACATGTATAATAGCGGCTGTTGAAAACGTCTCCGTTTGCAGTTGTTTTGCCATTAAATTCTTTGCCATAAAACGATGCTAAGCCTTCAAACGATTTTTTGTATTCTAATCCTTGTGAAAATGAAGGCACAAAACCTAAAGCAGAAATAAGTATTATAAAAAGTGTTTTTGTAAAATTCATACGCACTTAATTTTT
>CAMCYZ010000114.1 GCA_945885545.1 Spirosoma fluviale | reverse complement strand
TTAATTTGGGTCTAATTACACCATTAACCTTCATTTTTATTCATGAAAAAAACATTACTCTTAGTTTTTACCCTAGTTTCCTGCCTTTCGGCATTTACCCAAAACGAGTATTTTCTGCCAAAGAAAAATCTTAATCCTCAAATACCCTCTCCGCAACAATTCTTAGGTTACCCAATAGGAAGTCATCATACAAGATATGACAAGATGGTGGAATATATGCGGGTTTTGGAAAAGGCATCAGACAGAATTAAGGTGGTTAGTATTGGCGAAACAAATGAGCACAGAGAGCAAATTATAGTTCATTTTGCCAAACCCGAAAATCT
This sequence comes from Spirosoma fluviale, assembly GCA_945885545.1. Taxonomy (GTDB): domain Bacteria; phylum Bacteroidota; class Bacteroidia; order Cytophagales; family Spirosomataceae; genus Leadbetterella; species Leadbetterella lacustris. The sequence continues at coordinate 12,403 of CAMCYZ010000114.1, read as the reverse complement.
GTCTAAACTGGAGACTATTCGTAAAAATCATTTGGACATTGTTGAAGGCAAAAGTGTAGATTTTGACAATCAGCCGTCAGTAGTTTGGCTGGGTTACAATGTGCATGGCAACGAAGCCTCTGGCGGGGAGGCATCTTTGCTGACTGCCTATTATTTGGCTGCTATTCAAGGAGATGAAGCTTCAAAGGTTTATGACAACGCGGTGTTTTTGATGGAGCCCATCGTGAATCCCGACGGCAGGGATAGATTCAATAATTGGGTAAATATGCACAAGGGCGAGCCCAACGTTACGGATCCAAACGACCGTGAGCACAATGAAGTTTGGCCTTCGGGTAGGGTAAATCACTATTGGTTTGACTTGAATAGGGACTGGTATTTGGCAGTTCACAAAGAGTCTCGGAATCGCCTGAAATATTATCACCAATGGATGCCGAATGTGGTGACGGATTTTCATGAAATGGGCACCAACAGTACGCATTTCTTTGAGCCAACGAAAAGCAATGCCGAAAATCCACTCGTGACTCAGGACAACTACAAGATGTTGAATAGCAAATTTGCCAAGTATTTTGAGAATGCCATGAACGTAATTGGCTCATTTTATTATACCAAAGAGTCATTTGATAATTTCTACCCTGGTTATGGAAGTTCTTATCCCGATATGCAAGGTGGTTTGGGCCTCTTGTTTGAGCAAGGAAGCAGTCGCGGTCATGCACAGGACTCTGATAATGGTGTTTTGACCTATAAATTTGCCGTCAGAAATCAGTTGGTCAATGCCATAGCCACTATTCATGCAGGCGTAGGAGAAAGAAAAATATTGCTAAAACATCAGTCAGATTTTTTCAAGAATATTGAAAAGGATGCAGCTAAAAGCCTTGTTAAAGGATACGTTATTGGCGACGATTTTGATCAGAACAGAAACAAAGCATTTTGGGATTTGTTGCTGCAGCACAAAATAAAGGCCTTTCAACTCAAAAACGACACGAAAGTGGGCGAAGTGAGTTTTAAGAAAGGAAATGCAATATTCATTCCGATTAATCAACCACAGTCCTTATTGGTGAAATCTATTTTTGACAGACCAAAGACTTTTGCTGACAGTGTTTTCTATGATACATCTACCTGGAATCTTGCCTTGGCTTTTGGGCTAAAACACGCTGAAGCCAAAGTTTTGCCAGAATTAGGAGCTGCCATAGATGAAGCTTCGTTGGATATCAAGACAAATGAGTTTGTAAAATCAGATTACGCCTATTTGATTGACTGGAGAGATTACAACGCTGCCAAGGTCTTGTACAAGCTTTTGGACAAAGACATTTTGGTAAAAGTGGCTTTGAAGACTTTTGTAAACGGCGGTAAAAACTGGGCTCATGGAAGTTTGTTGATCCCGGTTCAGAACCAAAAGATAAGTTCAACAGAGCTTTCAGAAATGTTAAAGCAAGTTCAAAATATCACAAACGTTGATATTTTTCCAGTTTCAACGGGCTTTAGCTCTGCAGGCATAGATTTAGGTAGCAATTCTTTTAAAACGGTTTTGAAACCCAAAGCCATGGTTTTGGCTGGATTAGGTACAAGTCAATATGAAGTTGGAGAGGTTTGGCATCTTTTAGAAACCAAACTGCAAATGCCCATAACGAAATTGGAACTAAGTCAATTTGGAAGAGTAAACTTGAACTCTTACACGCATTTGGTAATGGTAAGTGGCCAATATGACGCCCTTAACGATGCTTCAGTGAAGAAAATCAAGGATTGGGTAAAACAAGGTGGCAATTTAATAACCTTAAAAACGGCCTCAGAATGGGCAATAAAAAAGGAAATATCTGAGTCAAAAGTGATCAACCTAGAGCCTGAAAAGGACCCAAAAAGAATGAATTTTGAAAAACAAGCCGATGCACAAGGGGCCAAATCTACTGGCGGGGCTATTTTTGAAGTAAATATTGATACCACGCATCCTTTGGGCTTTGGATTTGAATCCAACTCGCTGGACATTTACAGAAACAACAATACCTTTTTAGAAAAATCAAAAAATGCTTTTTCTACCGTAGCTCAATACACCGCTAAACCTTGGATTTGTGGTTATGTGCATCCGAGTTCGCTTTCAAAAATAGCCAATTCGGCGGCCATAATTTCGGAAAATTCGGGTGCTGGACAGATAATTTTGTTTTCTGATAATCCCAATTTTAGGGGAATATGGTTTGGAACTAACAAGTTGTTTTTCAATGCCTTGTTTTTTAGTTCGGCGTTGGGTTCACAAAGATTTGGAAACGAAGAATAAAATATTTTAAAATGAAAAAGACACTACTGTTCATATTTTGTATAAATGTTGTTTTTGCTCAAAAAAAGCAAGTAGATTTACTGGCCCACCATGCTCAGGTTTATACTGTAGACGCCAAATTTAGCAAGGCAGACGCCTTTGTGGTTCATAATGGAGTTTTTCTGGAAGTTGGGAATTATTCAGACTTGGCTAAAAAATATTCGGCCAAATCAACGCTGGATTTGCAAAATAAACCTGTTTATCCAGGATTTTATGATCCACATTCGCATTTCTTGGGTTTAGGACAAATGCTTTCACAGTGTGATTTGGTAGGGGCCAAGAGTTTCAAAGAAATTCTGACAAGACTGCAAGATTTCAGAAAAGCAAATCCAAGCCAAGAATGGCTAGTTGGCCGAGGTTGGGATCAAAACGATTGGGATGTAAAAGTTTTTCCCAACAAAGACGATTTAGACCAGCTGTTTCCAAATGTGCCGGTGATGTTGACGAGAATTGATGGACATGCGATGTTGGTAAATTCTAAGGTTCTACAGATGGCTAAAATATCACCTTCGAGCAAAATTTCTGGTGGCGATGTGGAGGTTGTGGATGGTCAACTTACGGGTATTTTGATAGATAACGCCATGGGATTGGTAAAAAGAGTTATGCCCAAAGAGGATGAAAAAGTGAAAAGACAGCAGCTTTTGGCAGCACAGGCTGAAAGCATCAAATATGGCCTTACAACTGTTTCTGATGCAGGTATTAGCCAAGACGACATTGAGCTCATGATGAAAATGCAAAAAGAAGGAAGTCTGAAAATTAGAGATTACGCCATGGTTTCTGTCGGCTTACGTAATGTTGAATATTTTACAAAAAAAGGCATCATAAAAACAGACAGAATGAATGTGCGTTCATTTAAGGTTTATGCCGATGGTGCCTTGGGCTCACGTGGAGCAGTTTTGCTGAAACCTTATGCCGACCAAAGTTCTAACTCTGGCTTTTTGTTAACGAGTAAAAACGAAATGGATAAATATTTTGCTCAAATATATAAATCTGATTATCAGGTTAATACGCATTGTATTGGCGATTCTGCCAATAGATTGGTGTTGGATCTGTATGGGAAATATCTAAAAGGTAAGAACGACCGCAGGTGGAGAATTGAGCATTGTCAGGTGGTAAATCCAGCTGATTTACCCAAGTTTGGCAAATATTCGGTTATTCCATCCATTCAGGCTACCCATGCAACCTCTGATATGTATTGGGCAGAGGAAAGGTTAGGGAAAGAACGGGTAAAACATGCGTATCCTTTTGAGGAGTTGAGACAACAAAATGGTTTGATAGCCAACGGCAGCGACTTCCCAGTAGAGTTTGTCAATCCGTTGTTTGGTTTCCATTCGGCTGTGGCTCGTCAGGACAACAACAACTGGCCCGCAGGTGGATTTCAGATGGAAAACGCTCTGAGCAAAGAAAATGCTCTTAAGGCCATGACTATTTGGAGTGCGTACGCCAATTTTGAAGAGAAAGAAAGAGGCAGTATTGAGAAAGGCAAAATGGCTGATTTTGTGGTTTTGGAAGAGGATATTATGTCAATAAATATTTCGAAAATCAGAAATACAAAAGTGCTTTTTACCTACATCGGTGGCCAGAAAGTATATGAATCAAAATGAAACATTCATGATTAAGTCTTTAGACACACAAAGGAATGATTATTTCATTGCGTCATTGCGACTTTGCAGTTAAAAATTAACATAATTGATTTTGGTGTGCTTTTTGTAGTTGGTTAAAAAAATAATTTAAAGATGTTCTCGGAAGCATATAAAATAGCTGCACAATACACTTTCCCACTAATTATTTCCAACAGATTCTACGACAATTCAGTGGAAAGTGGTTTAGGAAGTTTTGTGATTATCAACGATGAAGGCTGGATAGTGACTGCTGCACACGTTTTGCACGGCTTACAACTTTATCAGCAACATCAAACTGAGCTAGCGAGGTTTCAAAACAGTCCAACGGATAGTTTGGGGGTAAATCCCAAATGGATTCTTAATCATTCTATGTGGTTTGGAGCCGATCATCATCGCATTGGTCAGTTTCATGTTTTGCATGAAAACGACCTCGCCATTGGTAAAATTGAGAATTATAATTCTGATTTTGTAAAAAAATATCCAGTTTTTCAAAATCCAGCCCATGTACAGCCGGCCACAAGTTTGTGTAAATTGGGCTATCCTTTTTACGATTTGAAGGCCAGTTTTTTGGAGAACACCCAGAGTTTTTCTTTTGATTCTTCTATTTTTCCAATACCTACCTTTCCGATGGATGGCATAATGACCCGTCAGGTTGTTACTGGGAAAAGTCCTGACAATTATTATGATTACAAATGGATAGAAACTAGCACGCCAGGGCTTAGAGGGCAAAGCGGTGGGCCAACCTTTGACAGGGACGGTAAAATATGGGCAATACAATCAAAAACCATGCATCTGCCGCTGGGTTTTTCTCCCAAAATCATAAAAGATGGTGTAGAGATTGAAGAAAATCAGTTTCTCAATGTCGGATTGGGTACACATGTAGAGACAATTTTGAAGTTTTTGGATTTTTATAAAGTTAAATATACAGTGGGTTAAGTCTTAGACCATTAAAATTATTTTCATTAGTTTGGGTTTTTCAAAAACATCATTATTTTTACAAAAAATATGATAATTTTAACCAAACCTAAACCAATGGAAGTAAAAAGAGAGAAGTCTATCCTTGAGTATTTTTATCACTGGGAAAAAAACACCCCGCATAATATTTTTTTAAAGCAACCATTCGGTGACGATTTTGTAGATTTCTCTTGGGAAAATACCGGGCAGCAAATCCGTAAGATTTCAACTTTCATAAATAGCCTTGGTTTGCCACCTAAAAGTAATATTGCACTTATTTCAAAAAATTGTGCGGAGTGGATCATTACAGACTTAGCCATCATGCATGCTGGGCATATTTCGGTGCCGATGTATCCAACGCTTACGGCCGACCAAGTCAATCAAATTTTGGTGCATTCGGAGACCAAATTGGTATTTATTGGTAAACTTGACGATTGGGAAAGTATGAAAAATGGTATTTCTGCAGATTTGAAATGCGTTTCTTTTCCCAATTACAATCCAGATTTTGAGCATGTTCAGTGGGATGATATTCTCGATAAATACCCAGCAGACGAAAGGGATGTTTTGCCAGATTTAAACGAACTTTTTACTATTATTTATACTTCCGGCACTACCGGGAATCCCAAAGGGGTAATGGTTAATTTTGCTGCGGTTTCGGAGTGTCTATATGCCACTCGAAATTTTGTTTTTGCCGAAAGAACAGGTACTAGGTTTTTCTCGTATTTGCCACTTTGTCACATAGCCGAACGGAACATTGTGGAATCATTGGGTATTGTTACGGGAGGGGTTATCTATTTTGCAGAAAACTTGGATACTTTTTCTAAAAATCTTCAAAATGCCAATCCAACGCATTTTTTGGCAGTGCCACGAATCTGGACTAAGTTTCAGTTGGGAATATTATCGAAATTACCCCAAAAAAAGCTAAATATTCTCCTAGGCATTCCAGTAATCAATACGATTATTAAAAAGAAGATAAAGAAAGGACTTGGTTTGGCAGAAACATGGATGTGTTTTACTGGAGCGGCTCCTATGCCTGCGAGTTTGATTCATTGGTTCAGAAAGTTGGATATAGAAATACATGAGGCTTATGGCATGACCGAGAACTTGGGAGCGGTATGTATGATGCCACTTGGGCATAAAGTTGAGGGCTCTGTTGGTAAAATTTATCCCGAAATGGAGGTAAAAATAGACAAAGATACGGGTGAAATATTAACCCGCTCAAAATGGAATATGTTGGGGTATTACAAAGAACCAAAAATGACTGCCGAAACAATGGATGCCGAGGGTTGGATACACACAGGTGATGTTGGGGAGGTAGATAGCGGTAATTATCTGAAAATTACGGGTAGAGTAAAGGAAATGTACAAAACTTCCAAAGGTGAATATGTAGCTCCTGCTCAAATAGAAATGGGTTTTGCCGAGAATAGCTTTGTGGAGCAGATTTGCGTGGTTGGGCAAAGTTTACCACAGCCTATTGCATTAATTGTAGTTTCTGAAATAGGTAGAAAAGTGTCTAAGGATGAGTTAGTTGACGATTTTAAGGATCAATTAAAAAAACTCAATCCTACACTAAAATCCTATGAAAAAATTAAGAAAATAGTAATACTCAAAGATTTGTGGACGGTAGAAAACAACAAAATGACTCCCACCATGAAAATCAAACGAAATGTGATAGAGAAAGAGTTTGAGCCGATGTATGAAAAGTGGTATGAAGATGCTGAAACCATAATTTTTGAATAATTCAGAAAATAAAAAAGGAGCGAAAGCTCCTTTTTTATTTGAATATATCTTTTATCGATTGAATATTACCAGAAATAAGAGTACAAGAATACAATAGTAGCAATCACTACAGCTGCTCCAAAAGCAAAACCTTTTGTGGTCTTAAACATTGAAGCATCCACTTCTAATCCCTTTTTCTCGTCTGGCAAAACTAAACTAAGAACAAACATAACAGCTACACAAATTAAGAATACCCATCCCATTCTATCCAAGAAAGGTACGGTTGTCCAGTCTGCCCCTGGAAGCCAGTTGTTATGCATTGAAAGAGCTATTGCAAAACCTCCCACAATAGCAAAGAAAGCCCCAGCAGAATTTGTTTTTTTCCAGAAAAAGCCCATTATGAATGCAGCAAAGATTCCCGGAGATAGAAGTCCAGTCATTTCCTGAATAAATTGGAAGCCACCTTTTTTCTCTATTCCCATGAACGGAGAAATGACAATAGCCAATATCATGGCCACCACAATAGTCCATCTACCAACTAAAACCAATTTCTTTTCGGTCATGTCTTTGGCAAAGTACGGTTTAAACACGTCTAATGTAAAAATGGTAGAGATACTGTTGGCTTTACCGGCCAATGAAGCAACCACTGCCGCCGTAAGTGCAGCAAATGACAAGCCTTTTAAGCCCATCGGAAGTAAGTTTAGAAGCACGGGATATGCTCTGTCTTGGTTAAAAATTCCATCTTCGCCAAGCATTTCTTTTTGAAACATACCTTTTTGATACAAGGCATAAGCCGCAATGCCGGGTAAAGTAACTATTACTGGCATCAAGAGTTTTAAGAAAGCTGCAAACAGCAATCCATTACGGGCTGTATTCAAGTCAGCTCCGAGGGCCCTTTGTGTAATGTACTGATTACAACCCCAATAGTTAAGATTTACAATCCACATACCTCCAAAAAGCACCGTTAAACCGGGAAGCGACATATAGTGAGGGTTGCCTTTTGGATAAATCATGTGAAAATGGTCATCATTTTTGGTGGTCATTTCTTTAAAGCCATTTACCAAGCCCGAAATGCTGTCTGCTATACCTCTGTCAGGGTCAGAAACTAAATTCACGGCTATGTAAGTGGCAGCCAAGCCACCAATCACCAAGAAAAAGACTTGAATAACGTCAGTGAAGCCAATTACTTTCATGCCACCAATAGTAATGACAATGGCAAAAATTGCCAAGAAAATCATGCAAGAATAAAAATCAAGTCCAGATATACCTGAAACTGCTAAAGCACCTAAATACAAAATAGAGGTTAGGTTTACCATAATATAAAGAAGCAACCAAAATATGGCCATAATTAGGCTCACCGTTTTGTTATAACGTTGGCTCAAAAACTGCGGCATGGTAGAAATGTTGTTTTTGAGATAGATGGGCATAAAAAATACCGCAACAATGATAAGTGTTGCAGCGGCCATCCACTCATAAGTAGAAATACCCAAACCCATAGAGAAACCATTTCCCGACATACCTATCATTTGCTCGGCTGAGATGTTTGATGCTATCAAAGATGCTCCAATTGCCCACCAAGTAAGCGAACCTTCAGCCAAGAAAAAGTCTTTTGTAGAAGTCTCCTGCGTTTTTTTACGGTTATAAATCCAGTATCCGTATCCCGCCACTACTATGAAGTAGAAAAAGAACACCAAGTAATCAAGTGTTTGTAATTTTTGCATTTGTTAAAGGTTAAATAGCGAATAAAAACCGCAAAGTAAGGAAGCTAAACCACATATTCAAGGAATCATATAAATTCTTGAAAAACACTTATTATATTTGTATTCGTACAGAACTTTCCGATATATAAATCACGAAGAAACATTGAGTAGAAATACCATAAAACTTGTTTTAATTTTAGGTGTAATTGCCATCAGCGGAATAATTGCAATCCAGATTTATTGGGTAAAAAAAGCCTTTGATCTTAAAGACCAGCAATTTAGGCAGTCGACAATGGTGGCACTTCGTAACGTGGCCAATCAAATATCGAAATCTTACAAGCTGGCGATTATTGACAATCCTGTTAGTCAGTATTCGTCTGACTATTATGTCGTTAATCTACGTGTTCCTCTTCAACAAAGCCTTTTAGAGCATTTGCTTAAGGAAGAATTCAAGAAAAGCAATATCAATACAGACTTTGAATACGGTATTTATGACTGCGAAACCGATAAAATAGTTTTTGGAGCCCATATCAATAGCGACTACGAGGTAGAGGAGGTACATCAAAGCATAGTTTTGCCTACTACAGATAAATTTCTCAATTATTTTGGTGTGAAATTTCCGAACCAAAAGAGCTATTTGACAAGTAAATTGGACTTCTGGATAGTCTCTTCTATCATTACGATGCTTGTTATGGCTTTCTTTGCTTATGCCATGTTTGTTATTTTAAAGCAAAAACGGCTAAGTGGAGTACAGAGAGATTTTATCAATAACATGACGCACGAGTTTCAGACGCCAATTTCAACCATAAAAATTGCGACGGATGTGTTGGCTCAAAGTAAAATTTTAGAACAACCTGAGAGATTTAAAAAGTATGTACAGATTATCAAACAAGAGAATAATAGACTTAAAAATCAAGTAGAGTCGGTATTGGCTACGGCAAGAATTGGCAAAGGGCAAATAGAGTTGGATATAAAACTCCAAGAACTTCACGAGATTATTGGGGAAGTATCTGATAGTGTAAAAGCGGAGTTAGAAGAGAATTTTACGCTAGATTTAAATGCCACAAAAACTACCATTAATGCAGACAGAATGCATTTGATGAATGTTATTAGGAATCTCGTGGATAACGCAATAAAGTATTCTGGCAAACCTGCAAAAATAAAAGTATCTACTAGAAACGAGAACAATTTGTTGATTGTATCTATTTTAGATAAAGGAATCGGTATTCCGAAAGATGCTTTACCCAAGATATTTAATAAGTTTTACCGGGTGCCAACGGGTAACTTGCACAATGTAAGGGGTTTTGGGCTTGGGCTTAATTATGTTAAAGAAATTATCAACCTTCATAAATGGAAAATAGTTGTAGATAGCGAAATAGGCGTAGGCTCGGTTTTTGAAATCAAAATTCCATTACCTGATTAATAAAAAAAATGGCAAAAATATTTTATGTCGAAGACGACCCCAATTTGGGTTTTGTGACCAAAGACAGCCTAGAAGAAGAGGGCTTTGAGATTGTTCATTTCTCTGATGGTAAAGAAGCTTGGAAGTTCTTTAAAAAAGAAAAGTTTGACCTTTGTTTGCTAGATGTCAACCTTCCCGAATTGGATGGTTTTTCATTAGCCGAAAAAATTAGAACCCAAAACTCGCAGATTCCTATTATTTTTTTAACTGCCAAAACTCTACAAGAGGATAAAATTGCAGGATTAAAGATTGGTGGAGATGATTACATCACCAAGCCATTTAGTATAGAAGAGCTTGTTTTGAGAATCAAAGTTTTCTTAAAACGCAACGCCGTTTCAGATTCTACGGCCACCACTGATGTGTTTTCTTGTGGTGACTACGAATTCTGTTTTTCGCAACAAACCCTCAAACGCAACGAAGATATTCAGAAACTCACTCACCGTGAAGCGGAGGTGTTGAAGTTTTTGTGTGAACGTAAAAATCAAATTACCAAACGAGAGGAAATTTTGACTGCTATCTGGGGAAGAGACGACTATTTCTTGGGTCGCAGTATGGACGTTTTCGTTACAAGAATTAGAAAAATGCTCTCCAACGATCCAAAAATCAAGATTGAGAATATTCACGGAGTAGGATTTAAATTGAATTGCTAATATGTTTGAGTGGCACCAAGTTCTTTGTAGTGTGTTGTTTATAGTGGCGGGCATCATGCATTTTGCCAAGCCAAAGTTTTTTCTTTCTATGATGCCTCCTTATTTGGCGTTTCATAAAGAGTTAGTTTGGATTACGGGAATTGCCGAGATAGTTTTTGGATACAATCTACTCTTGCCTAAAATGCAGGCTGCATCGGCTTGGGGCTTGATTTTGCTGTTGATTCTTGTTTTTCCGGCAAACATATATATGGCAACTGGCGAGAAATTCCAGAAGATATCTCCAATAATACGTTGGGGAAGGCTGCCTCTACAGGCCTTGTTGATTTGGTGGGTGAGTTTATATTTATAAATATCTTAAATTTTTCATGATGAAATATTTTAAATTTGTTTCGGTTTTATTGTTGTTTTTTGTAATGTTTTCTTGTGAAAAAGACACGCTTTCTGGTTCTGAAGAGGAACAAATAGAGAGTTATATTACAAGTAAGGGCTTAGTTGTAACTGAAAAAACGACAACAGGCTTGAGATATATTCGAACCAAAGAAAATGTTGCTGGAGCGATGCTGGCGAAAGGCAAAACTGTCACACTTAACTACACGGGCAAATTGCTGACCGGTAAGAAGTTTGACGCTGGTTCATTTAGTTTTGTTTTGGGTGGAGGCCGAGTTATTAAAGGTTTCGATGAAGGAATTGCAAAAATGCGAGTAGGAGAGGCCGCATCTATTATTTTTCCTTCTAGCTTGGGTTATGGCAATCAGGGGACAAGTGGTATTCCGGGCAACTCGCCACTTTTGTTTGAGATAGAGGTTCTTTCGGTAAACTGAATTTGATTTTTTTTCTTTGTTACCGTTTAATAATTATTAGCTTTTAATGAAATGTTAAAATAGCAAACGAGGTTGTTTTTTATATACCAAAGTATTTACTTAAAATAATATTTGTAAATCTTAAACACATATAAAAATGAACTCACGTATTCTTCTTCCACTTTTTCTACTATCATTAACTACAAGTGCCCAAGATTTGGTTGGTCGTAAGATTGTAAATGCAAATTTGTACCTTAATGCTGTTTTCGCTGATGGTGCAAGTAAATCAAGTTATTCTGCTTCAGTTTTGTATGGTAAGGTTAGGCCTAATAATACATTTTTGGCTTTTGGAGGTGTTTTGGATAATATTTTCATTCAAAATTATGAAAGGAATATTGTTAATTTTGGCCCTGCCGTGGAATATGGCAAATTCGTGAAGTTAGTTGATAAATTTTATATGGCACCAGTTGTCGGTGGAAGTATTCAGGGAGTTTTTGGGGATACTCCAGGTATAAAGTCGAATATTTACGCTGTTCCGATACGGATTATGTACGATTTTTCAAATCGATTAATGCTTAGTGCCTCCTTTGGAAGTGTCAATTTGACTACAATTGCTATGCAAAGGTACACGAGCATCAACCTTAACGGCTCCCTTACCAATAATTCCTCTTTTGGGGTGTTTTATACCTTTAAGTGAGGTTACAGTTTGATATCTGTTCTCCTAGAAAGTTGATGATATTATGCGAACCGGAAAGTTTTAATTTTTCAAATTCCAATATCTTTTTATCCAATTGAGTACGTCATTTGTTTCTACCTTACAAATTAACAATTGCGTAGACCAATTTAGTCAGAAATCCCTCATTGTTTTGACAGTTAATTTCCTGAAATTGAAAATTCTATTGAGTATTTTCCGCGAAATAGTTTATGGTAGAAATGAATTAATTAAACCACAAACTAGGAGGTTATTTGAAGTGTGTTTTTTTCGTACTAATTTAAAATTAACATCAAAATGAAGTACTACACAGCAGGTATGTTTTCTCTGGTTTTAATACCTTTGATGTTGATACCGGTTTTTTCGAATGTTTTTAAAGAAAGAGATTTGAGGATGTTAAAATTAAACATGCCCACAACAAATCAAGATGTAGATCTTGAATTTTCGACTTATTATCTTTATCATGGTATCGAATTGGA
>CAMCYZ010000113.1 GCA_945885545.1 Spirosoma fluviale | reverse complement strand
ATTTATGAAGTTGAAATTGTACCTCGTTTTATTTGGTAGTTTTTTGGGTATTCAATTAACTAAGGCACAAATGCCACACGATGCCATTTATATGCCCAAAAGCACGGCTTGTTTGGCTGTAAGCTATGGCAGCAGCAGTTGGAAAGAATATTGGGAAAATACACTCAAAAGAAAAAATCTAAACATTGGAACGCATACTACACAAAGCGTTATGCCGATGATAGCCGCAGGGATTACGGATAAACTGAACGTTATTGTGGGTTTACCCTATGTTTCTACAAAGGCGAGTGCAGGAAATTTGATGGGTCAAAAAGGCTTCCAAGATCTTTCATTGTGGGTCAAATACAAGATGCTCGATGCTGGCGGTTTATCCTTACATGCCATAGGAGGTGCTTCTACTCCAGTTTCGGACTATGTTCCTGACTTTTTGCCAATGTCTATCGGTTTGAAAAGCAAAACCGCCACTGGAAGATTATTAGCCAACTATCAACATAAGTCTGGATTATACCTTACCACTCACGGTAGTTATTCGGGGCGTTCAAATATAAAAGTTGATAGAGATGCGTATTTGGCCCATGGCAAAATGTACCATACAGACGAGGTGGCTATGCCAAATACCACCGATGCGGCGTTTAGATTGGGTTATTTGAAAGGGGCCGTTCAGGTAGAGACCTTCATTGAAAGGAATGCTTGTGTGGAAGGAGATAATATTCGCAGAAATGATATGCCTTTCCCGACTAATAATATGAGAATGACTCTTGTAGGTGCTTATGCCAAGTTTCAGCCCAAAAATATAGGTTTTAACGCAAGGGTTAACTACGTGACGGATGGACTGAATGTTGGCCAGTCTTTTGGTTACAGCATTGGTCTTCTCTATCAAATCAACAATATCAAATTTTAATTCAGGAAAAATTCAGTTATGAAAAAAATATTAAAAACAGTTATTTTGTTTTTTGGATTTGTGGTTATTCTTTTATCATGCGATAAAACAGCGGATGAGCCGTTAATTGAAGCCTATATACCTGCATCTTTAGATTTAACGGCTGGCTCTTGGAAAACCTATATCTTGACTTCTCCAAATGAATTTACTGTTCCTGCACCTAAATCAGCAAATTCTGCTGAATATCAGGCCGAAATTTCAGCATTGAAAGCAACAATGTCAGGTACTACCGCTGAAAATCAAAAGGCGATAAATTACTGGGGTGCTGGAGCCACGTTCAGATGGAATGAAATAGCCAGAGAGTTGGCGGCTAACTACAACCAGCCTCCCGCCTCAAACGCTGAGGGTAAATATCCCATGCCAGATGCCACAAAGCCCTTGGCTGATCCTCGTTTTCCTTTTGCAAATCCGCCGTATGTTTCTAGGGCCTTGGCTTATTTAAGTGTGGCTCAATACGACGCATTGGTAAGTGCTTGGAACTATAAAAGCAAGTACAATAGAAAATCGCCTTCCAAAAACGATGCATCTGTTTCCGCATTTTTGCCAGTAACAGATTTGCCCGCCTATCCCTCGGAGGATGCGGTGGTTGCTGCTGCTTCACACAGCATTCTTGTAGCTATGTTTCCAGGAGAAATCCCCTTTCTTGATGCTAAATTGGCTGAAGCCAAAGATGCTAGAATGTGGGCAGGAATGAATGTTCAGAGTGACATTTCTGCTGGAGAGGCTCTTGGGAGAGCAGTAGCTGCAAAGGTTATGTCCAAAGCTAAAACAGATGGTATGGGTGCTGCAAATAATCAAGCACTTACTGCTGGAATGATAGAAAACGCTAAGAAATTAGGTGTAAAAACCCCATGGGCGAGTCAAGAAATACCTGCTAGACCTCCGATGTTACCATATTTTGGTGCCGTAACCACTTGGAATTTTGATAAGGCTACTATGGTCAATATCAGACCAGGCATTCCATATCTGGAGGACACCAAAGAGTTCCAGAAGGACTTGGCGGAATTAAATGAGATTAATAAAAGACAAACGCGTGAACAATCTAGAATTGCCAATTTTTGGGCTGACGGTCCTGGTAGTTACACCCCTCCAGGTCATTGGCATAGAACCGCCGCCAATGCAGCTTTTGATGCGAAATTCAGCGAAGTAAGAATGGCAAGAACATTAGCTTTGGTTGGAACAGCTCTCATGGATGCTGGAATAGCTTGTTGGGATACTAAATATTATTATTATACCCCTCGTCCCCAACAGTTTGGGTTAAAAACATCTGTAGGTTTACCCAATTTTCCTTCCTACACCTCAGGCCATTCTACTTTTTCCTCGGCAGCAGCTACGGTATTGAGCTATATTTTTCCTCAAAAATCTAGCGAGTTTGAAGCTAAGGCAAAAGAAGCTTCCAATTCAAGAGTTTATGGTCTCATTCATTATCGTATTGACTGTGAAATGGGCTTGGTTCATGGGAAGAAAGTTGGCGATTATGCCATAGCCAGAGGTAAGGCCGATAATTCAGGATTATGATTTATTCTTTGATGTTACAAATTTGGTCTCATTTTTGATTTATTAAATTTAGTATTTAAGTAGTTTTTAGGAAAAAGAGGATTTACGTTATTTGTTTGGGTTTGATTGGCCTAGTCGCTGGCTGTACAACCACCCAGAAAGATCCTGAGCCATTAGAACTCAATTTATCAATTTCTGTTGCAGATAAGTGGGCTGAAATGACGCTCAATCACCTAAAGGTTCAACAGCTCAAAACCCCAATCTACGTTTCAAGGTCTTTGGGTTACATTGGTCTTACGATATATGAATCCGTGGTGAATGGTAGCGTAGTCTATCAATCTGTGGCTCCACAGTTAAATGGACTCGGTACACTCCCAAAACCTGAGAAAGATAAGTTGTATGACTGGGAAACTTCATTAAATGCAGGTCAGGCATACATAATCAAACAAATGTGGCAACACGCAATGGCGATTGACAACAAGAGATTGGATTCTCTCGAAAGTGCAATTTACGCCGAGAGAAATAAAGCAGTGACAGATACGGCAACTTTAGGTCGTTCTAAAAGGTACGGGCTCAGTATAGCAAAAGCAATCTATGAATGGTCCAAAACAGACGGCGGACATCTAGGCTATCTTACCAATTTCGACGCTAAGTATGTTTTTCCAAGAACAAATACTAATTGGACGCCACCATTGAACGGACAATCTTCTGTGCTCTTGCCAATGCATGCACATTGGGGTAAAAATAGGACTTTTACATCTACCAACTCTCAATTACCTGTTCCAGAAATGATTCCGTATTCTGACGATAAAAACTCGGCTTTTTTTAAAGACTTTAAGGAAGTGTATGATATCCAGTTGGCATTGACTCAGGAACAAAAAGAAATAGCGAATTGGTGGGGAGATGATCCTTCAGATACGTTCGCTCCTCCTGGTCATTCTTACAGTTTGGCACTTCAAATCTTAAGACTAAAAAAGCCAACTTTATTTATGGCGGCTCAATCATTTGCAAAAGTTGGAATGTCTGTAGCTGATGCCTTTATAAATTGTTGGAAATGTAAATATACTTATCATTCTGTAAGACCTACTCCATACATTAGGAGGAATATTAACGGAGCATTTGTGCAATATTGGCCTGAGCCACCTTTTCCGGCGTTTGCATCAGGGCATGCTACCCAAGCATCGTCCGCAGCTGAGGCACTGATAAGTATTTACGGAGACAATGTGACCTTTGATGATATGTCGCATGTTGGCCGTCCAAAAGACGTTTTTAGAAATGTAGAGTATAAAAAACGCAGCTTTACTTCAATTTCGCAAACGGCCATAGAATGTGGTATTTCAAGACTTTATGGAGGCATACATACTGCTCAAGACAATATAGTTGGTTTGGCTGAGGGTAAAAAAAATTGGGGCTAATATTAATGCTCTTTTTTGGAAAAAATAATCAAAAAGTAAGAAATATCGTCTGATTTAAAAATGGCCTCCTTGAGGTCATTTTTTTTGGATAAAACTAAAACTAACCTAAAAATTACCGTAATTTTGACATTCAACCATTTCTTAAAATATGAAAACTATTATCTGCTTTTTATTAGGAATTTCCTTTGCATTTGCTCAAAAAAAATCTGATTGGCAGAGTCTTTTTAATGGCAAAAATCTGGATGGCTGGGATATCAAAATTTCAGGTCGTGAGGTAAATGAAAACTATAAAAATACTTTTTTGGTAGAAGATAAAATGCTTAGAATAAGCTACAAAGAGTATGAAACTTTCGGAGACAACTATGGGCATTTGTACTACAAGACTCCTTATTCACATTATATTTTGGACTATGTTTATAGATTTACCGGTAACCAAACACCAGGAGGAGCGTCTTGGAACGTTAGAAACAGTGGAGTAATGTTTCATTCGCAATCGGCTCAAAGTTTGAGTTATGATCAGGATTTTCCAGTCTCACTCGAAATGCAGCTACTAGGTGGGCTTGGAAATGGGCCAAGACATACTGCAAATCTCTGTACTCCAGGAACTCACGTATACATGAATAACAAACTCAGAATGGAGCATTGCATCGATTCCGATTCAAAAACTTACGATGGCAATCAGTGGATTAAAGCTCGGCTGATAGTTTTAGGAGATTCTATGGTCCACCAAGTGATAGAAGGCGACACCGTTTTGAGTTATCAAAACACCAAAATTGGGGAGGGAACTACCAAAAAATTCAATTGGAAACAGTGGGGTTTTAGTGACGAAGCCGTATCGTTCTGGGAAAAACAAAATGGCCTTCCTCTAAAAGAAGGTTATATTGCTCTTCAAGCCGAAAGTCATCCCATTGATTTTAAGGACATTAAATTGCTGAATCTAAAGGGTTGCATGGACAAAAAAGCCCAAAACTATAAAAGTTATTATTTAGAAATGGATAAGAATTCCTGTAAGTATTAATTGAGGACAGTTCTAAGCCTGCCATGCAATTGATATTTTCTAAAGTATCATTTTATCTTAATTTAGTTAAATTGTCTTCGATGTGATTGTCGAGAAATAGCCCCATTTTGTAGTTAAAATCTCTAAGGCTGTGGAATCCGTGATGTAATTTCTGAAAACATGTATATTTTTAACTTAAATATTTATTTTCAGCCTTTTACAAAATACAAAAATGAAATCATCAAGACGAAATTTTATCCAATCACTCGGTGTGGTGGGTGCTGGATTGGGAATCTCTGCCGAGACCTTGGCTCATACGAATCAAATTAATGGCACAAAGCCAAACTTGGACGATCAGCAGCTTTTTGTGGGGGACAATATTGCCATCACAAATACAGAACACGGAAAAGTGAGGGGATTTATTATTCGGGGAATAAACACTTTCCTTGGCATACCCTACGGTGCAGATACCTCTGGTAAAAATCGTTTTATGCCACCCCAAAAACCTACCACATGGAAAGATGTAAAACCTACGTTATGGTGGGGGAATTCTGCTCCACAAATCATGGAGAAGCGTTATGCCAATACTTATGCCTCATTTGTAGATCATTGGAATTACGATGATGTGTCGGAGGATTGCTTAAAAATAAATGTTTGGACACCAGCACTAGACACTCAAAAACGCCCAGTTTTGGTTTGGCTTCATGGTGGTGGATTTGTAAACGGCAACGCCGTCGAGCAAGATGGCTACCATGGCGAAAATATTTCTAGACTTGGAAATATCGTTTTTTGTTCACTATATCACCGCTTAGGAGCATTTGGCTATAGTCACTTAAAAGCCGCAGGGGGGCATGCTGCATCAGGAAATGTGGGGAATCTGGATATGGTTTTGGCTTTGGAATGGGTAAAAAATAACATCGCTAATTTTGGAGGTGATCCCAATAATGTTACCATCATGGGCCAGTCTGGTGGAGGTTCAAAAGTTACGACTTTGATGAATATGCCCTCGGCAAACGGACTTTTTCACAAGGCTGTGGTATTGAGTGGAGGTTCTTTGGCTGGCGTAAATAAGGAATATGCAGAGAAATTGGGCCAAAAAGTGATGGAAGAAGCCGGCCTAAAAAATGACGAAATAGATAAATTGCAACAGATTCCGTGGAGAGAATATATTGATATTGCTGATAGATCTGTGGTAAAAATGGCTGATGAAGCTAAACGCCTAGGCATTGCAAGAGGAGGTTTTTCACCCGTTGCTGACGGAGAATATATGAATGGCGGAGCTTTCTTTGCAGATTCCAATCATTTTTCTGCCGACATTCCTGTAATCATTTGTTCTACTTTCAATGAACAGAGCCCCAGTAGGACGGATGCCAAATTGGAGGGGATAACCTTGGCAGAAATAGAGGAGAAAATTAAACCACGATTTGGCAATAAGTCTGCTGTAATAGTGGATGCCTACGCCAAGAATTTTCCGAAAGCGAAGCCAATTGAAATTTGGTCTATGATTTTATCTAATCGTAAAAATGCGGTAGCCATCGCAGATGCCAAAGTTTCGCAGAAGAAAGCACCTGTTTATTTGGCATGGTTTGGCTGGCAACCACCACTTTTTGATGGTCGCATGCGTGCTTTTCATTGTGACGACATTTGTTTTTGGTTTTACAATACTGATTTGATGCTTACGCATACGGGTGGTGGCAAGCGACCAAGATCTTTGTCAGAGAAAATGTCAAAATCATTGTTGAATTTCATAAAAACCTCGAATCCGAACGGCGGGGGATTGCCCAATTGGAAGCCTTACACTACTCAAAACGGTGAAACCATGATACTGGATGATGCATCGGTTTTGGCCAATAATCCTGACGGGGAAGCAAGGAAATCTTTGGCTTAGAACTTTAAAATTGCCACGAATTCATGAAGTTTATTTGTGCGTTCGTGGTGTTTTTTTGCAAACCAATATTGCTGTCTGGTTTATTAGTTTTCTAGATTATGGTATTTACGGCATAGAGTGGAATATTTGTTAGCCAATCGTCCTTTCTAAACTTGCTCATTGAAGTTCTATGAGCATTTTTATTGTCAAATTTCTCCACAAAAACCTTCAGGCTTTTGGCTTTTAGGTTTTCCTCCGCTTTCACTTCCAGTGGAATTATTTGATTTTCTTTTTGGAAAACAAAGTCAACTAGGGCATTTCCCAATGGGGCGGACCAGTTGAAAAGGTTGGTTTTTGGAAATAATTGTTGGCAAACATACTGCTCCGTCAATGCACCTTTGAATTCCGATAGAATCGTATTTTTCTCCAATAATATTTGTTTGTTAAGGCCTCCCATAGCATTCAAAAGGCCTATATCTAAAAAGTACAACTTAAAATTATCAAATTCGGCATAAGCATTTAAGGGCAATTCAGGTTTGCTAAGGTTATTTACTTTTAAGATTAATCCTGCATCTATAAGCCATGCTATGGCCAATTCAAATTCTTTGGCTCTAGCCCCTTTTTTTATTTGCCCATAAATGAATTTTTTATTTTCCTTTGAAAGTTGACTTATTATTGAATTCCAAACCAATTTTATTTTAGGTACAATTCCGTTAGGTGCATATTTGGCAAAATCGTTTGCATATCCAATCAAAATTTTATCCTGTATTTCTCTGACAATTTCTAAGTTTTTGTTTTTAATATAATCGCTAACGGCCTCTGGCATGCCCCCAATGTAATAATAAAGGCGTAATTGCTCCACAAGTCTTTCATGAAAACTGTTCAATAATTCCCAATTAGCGTTTTTAATTTCAGCCGCCAATCGTTCTTCATTGTTTGTTTCTAAAAACTCAATAAATGACATGGGATATAAATTCAAGAAATCAACTTTCCCCACAGGAAAAGAATGTTTTTTTTGCATTGAAACGCCTAATAATGAGCCTGCGGCCACTATATAGTATTCGGGAGCGTTTTCGTAGAAATATTTGAGTGCGGTTAATCCTTTTTCGGCTTCTTGAATTTCGTCAAAAATCAGTAGCGTATGCTTCGGGTCAATTTGTTGGTTGGTTTCAATTTCGATGGCCGCTAAGATTCTCTGAATATTGTAATCTAGAATGAACAAATCTTTTAGCCTCGTGCTGCTTTCAAAGTTGAGATATACATATTTCTCAAAGTTTTTCTCGCCAAGATTCTTCAT
Source organism: Spirosoma fluviale (assembly GCA_945885545.1). GTDB lineage: Bacteria > Bacteroidota > Bacteroidia > Cytophagales > Spirosomataceae > Leadbetterella > Leadbetterella lacustris. The sequence goes on along the minus strand of CAMCYZ010000113.1, from coordinate 4,845 downwards.
TAACCAAGTCTTTCCTACTTGTCTTGCTCCTTGGATTAAAAGAGGCTTTCTAGTTGGAGAGTTCTTCCATGCTATTAATTTTTGACTTAAATCTCTTTTCATGTTGATTTACAGTAATTTAATGCCGGAAAGATATGAATTGTTTCAATAGGATACACTTTTTCGTACGGAAAAGTGTGATATTTTGCATTTATTCGTTCGAAAAAGTGTAAGTATTACTAGTTATTTAGCTAAAAGTCTTGGGAAAAGTGTCATAAAATCAAAGCACCTCAATCTCCAAACTCCAATAATCTTTCAGTTCTTCTTTTATTTTTTCGATATAGCTGTTTCTTACGTCTAAAATAATTCCGCAGCGGTTTTCGTAGGTTTGTGCTTTTACGGCGAGTTCAAGTTTTCTTACCATCTGCATTATGGCATTTGTCTGATCAAAATCATAGCTGATTTTTATTAAGCTGTTTATGGTTTTAGTTTCGATTTCGGCAATCGCTAGTGCTTCTTTAGTAGCTTCTTTGTATGCATTTATCAAGCCAGGAACGCCCAATAGTGTTCCGCCAAAATATCGGATAACCACCACAAAAGTATCAGTAAGGTCAAAAGAGGTAATGGTATTTAAAATTGGTTTGCCAGCCGAACCTGATGGCTCACCATCGTCATTGGCTCTGAAATTGCTTTCGTCAATTCCAAGTTTGTAGGAATAGCATGCATGTCGTGCTTTGGGATGTTCGGCCTTTACAGTTTCTAAATAAAAACGTACATCCTCTTCGGTCTGAATAGGGAATGCATAAGCAAAAAACTTACTTCCTTTATCTTTGAAAAGGCCTTCTGAGCTCGATTTTAAGGTTTTATATTCGTCAATCATTTGCACAAAATTAGGATAAATTTATTCTCTACTTTTGTCCAACTCAGCTTTCTTTTTGGCGGCATCTTTTAACATTTGATTCAATGCCGATTTGTCAAAATATTTTCCTTTGGTAAAAACTCCTGCAGTTTTGCTAACAGCGTTTATATCAAGCAAAGGATTTTCATCGAGAATGACCAAATCTGCTACTTTTCCTATATCCAAACTTCCCATTTTGTCAAATTTACCCATAAACTTCGCACCGTTCATAGTGGCCGATTGAAGTATTTCCAAGGGCTCCATGCCACTTTTTTGAAACAACCCCAATTCTTCAATCAAACTAGCTGCGGGATATACGAAAGTATTCAAAGCAGCACAATCGCTGCCGGCAATTATCAACATGCCTGCTTTTTGTACGAAAGGCAATTGCTTCGCAATCAATTGGTAACGGTCTTTTCTTTGTTGTTTTTGTTCTGCTGTTTCGTTTGCCATGCGGTCTATCCGCCATTGGTAATTAGCCATGAATCGCTTGGTCAGATATTTCTGAAAATCATCATTTTTGTGGTTGTTTTCGTCCAGATAAGCCAACTCTTTACCGCCAATGAGTGTCGGACAAACTGCAACATTTTTTTTGGCCAAATCACTATAGGCTTTAATAGCTTTTTTTTGGTCAAAATTCATGAGAAAGTCTTTTTCGGCTTGGGCCTTGGTTAGGCTACCATCTAGAATTCCTTTTTTACTAAGATTTTCATCATTTCCGAGTCTCAACAGATAGCTCGCATGCTCAATGGCCGAAAAACCTTCATTTGCCAAGTCCTTAATGGTTAAATCATAAGGCACATGTCCTGTAACCAAATAGTCTCTTTTTTTAGCTTCAATTACACTTTTTAGAAATAAATCACCTTTAAGCGTGTTCTCGGTAATTTTTACGAAATCTACTTTGAGGCTGTCTAAATAATTCAACATTTGTGTCAGTTGCACCTCGTTTTCAATCTCCAAATCGCCTTTCCAAATTGAATTTAGTCCCTCAAGTTTTCTTGCAGCAGTAAAAATTGTTGGGCCTAAAAGTTTGCCTTCGTTAATTTCATCTCTCCATTTCAAAACTTGAAGTCCCAAGTCGCTAGCGGCATCTCTCACAGTCGTAATGCCATGGGCTATAAAAACAGGAAACAATGCTTTGTTGTCATCCACCAAATCTTGTCCTTCAATATGTATGTGCATGTCCCAAAGTCCGGGGATAATATATTTCCCTTTGACATCGATTTTTTCTGAGGCCAGATTCCTTATATTTTTATAAGAATCAATACTTTTAATGGTTTTGTTTTCAATTAATATGGCTTGGTTTTTAGATATTTTTCCAGATTTTACATCAACCAAATTGGCATTATAAAACAAAACCGACTTGTTTTGTGAATTTGCATTCCCGAAAACCAAAAGAAAGAAAAATAGAATGAGAAATTTTAACTTTTGAGACAACATATTGCGGCTTATTTATAGATTGCGAAAGTTTAAAATTAGCGATAAAAAATGAAAACCGTCAACGATTTATTGGTTTTAGGAAATCCCATCCTTTACGAAATTTCCGAAGAGATTTTGCCAGAAGAATTGCCTTTGGTGGAAAATTGGGTCAAGGATTTGCATGAAGTAATGGAAGATATAAGAGCCAGGTACAATTTTGGAAGAGCTATTGCTGCCCCACAGCTTGGCAATATGAAGCGGCTTATTTATATGAACATAACCAAACCAATGGTGTTTATTAACCCCAAGATTATAAATAAAAGCAAGGAAATGTTTGAAGTCTGGGACGATTGCATGTGTTTTCCCAATCTTTTTGTGAAAGTAATGCGGCATAATACCATAGAAATTGAATATTTAGATGAAAACTGGAAAACTCAAAATGCAGTTTTCGAGAATGACCTTTCCGAGCTTTTTCAGCATGAATTTGATCATTTGGAGGGGATTTTATGTACCATGCGAGCTATTGATAGTAAGTCGTTTCGGTGGAGGATTTAGTATTTTTTCTTAACTTTATAAAAAAATAAACTCCAATGCTTAAAAACATCTTCGACAAAACGGTTACTGACGAAATTTTAAACAGAATTGACAAGCTAACATTCTCTAAACAACCACTTTGGGGCAAAATGTCAGTAGATAAAATGTTGGCTCACTGCAATGTTTCCTATGAAATGGCCTTCGGAAACATTCATCAAAAGCCTAATGCACTTATGCGTTTTATCCTGAAAATGATGGTCAAAAATACGGTTGTAAACGAAGTCCCATACAAGAAAAACTCATCAACCGCTCCAGCATTTGTTATCAAAGACGAGAAAAATTTTGAGGCTGAAAAAGCTAGATTGAAAGCCTATATCATCAAAACACAAGAACTCGGTGCTACACATTTTGAAGGAAAAGAATCGCATTCTTTTGGAACCCTCACAAGCACCGAATGGAACAATATGTTTTACAAACACTTAGATCACCATTTAGGGCAGTTTGGGGTGTGAAATAATTGTAATTCTTGCAAATGTACAGAAATAAGCCGTACAAGACTTGAATTTTTTCGGATATTATCCGTACATTTGTATGTAAACGAGTTTAAAATGAATGCAATAGCACAAGAAAAAGCCAGGTTTGACACAAGAATATCCTTAGAACAGAAGACATTGTTTGAAAGAGCCGCATTGTTGGGTGGTTATAGAAACCTAACGGATTTTGTGGTGGCCACCGTGCAATCTAAGGCAAAAGAGATTATAGAGGAAAGTGAGAAAATATTGGTTTCGGAAAAAGACAAAGAGTTGTTTTTTGAAGCTCTAATGAATTCTCCTATTCCAAATGAAAGCTTGAAAGCCGCAAAAGAGAAATATGATAATCTGATTTCTGCATGACCTATTTGACCATTCCACTAGATTCTACACACGACAAAAGCAGCTTTTCTTGTGGAAAAGAAATGCTGGATAATTATTTTTGGAAACAAGCTAAGCAAGATGTAAAAAGAAAACTAGCGGCTTGCTTTGTTTCAATTGATCAAGATTCAAATAAAATTAAGGGATATTACACACTATCAAGTAATAGTATTCTGAATGAATTGATTCCGGATTTTTTCAAGAAAAATCTCCCAAATTCTTATTCTGATATACCTATAATATTACTGGGCAGACTGGCTATCGTCAAAGATTTTCAAGGAAAAGGATTTGGTGCAATGCTTTTGATGGATGCCCTGAAACGTTGTTTTGAAATTTCTGGTTCTGTTGGTGCTTTTGCCATTATAGTCGATCCCTTAGATGATGCCGCAGAGCAATTTTATTCGAAATATGGATTTGTAAAGCTTCCTGATAGTGGAAAGATGTTTTTGGCGATGAAGACGGTTAGGGAGCTGTTTGGACATTGATAAATTTTATACATTTATATTATGGCAGCGATAATTATTTTTGTTATTTAAAAAAGTTTAAATTGTTTCGAGAGTAAAATGGCGGAAGATATTTTTATGGCATTACGAAAGAATATTCGAGAATATGGTAAATCGGTTATTGATCATGTAATTAGAAATCATTTTAGTCCTGGTGATTTTGCTGGAAAACAGATATTTGTTCATTCTGTGGAGCTAAAGATTTACTCACAAAAGAACATGTATTACCAAAATGGAGTTTTGAAAACGACTCTAAAAGAACTTTCATAACGAAGATAAATGAGAGTTCTCAAAGTTTTATTAAATCAGTAGTACCTTGCTGTGCTAACTGTAATAACAAAACGTTAGCAAAGGTTGAGCAATATATTGTTTCTTTATTCCGAAATACTAAATTGCCTTTACCCGGATTCAAGTAACAAATGCAACCGCTTGCGGTTGTTTTAAAAAGCATGGGGGGTAGACTTTGGGCCCTAGGGCCCAAAGTCTACCCCCAACACGATGTCAAAAAATCATCGTATCTTTGGAATTCTCACCCCCAAAAATACAGTATGGCACATTTAACACTGGAACAAAGGTACGAAATTTCTGGATACCTAAAAGC
>CAMCYZ010000112.1 GCA_945885545.1 Spirosoma fluviale | reverse complement strand
ACCACCACTACCTCATTGAGGCTCTGACTGTCTTCAGCTAGGCTAATGTTGATTTGATTTCTGGTTCCGACTACCTCTTCTTTGTTAATATAACCGATAGAAGAGAAAACCAAAACGGCATTTTTTGAGGATATGTTTATGGAATAATTTCCACTCCCATCAGTAACTGTACCTTGCGAGGTACCTTTTACTTTCACACTCACACCTGGCAAGCCGTCCCCTGCTGGGTCTGACACCTTACCTGTCAATTGCCCTGTTTGAGCAATTACTATCTGCGTCCATATAAACAACGCAGATAACAAAAGATAAATTTTCTTCATAATTTAAGAATTGATTAAGTGATTAAGTGCGTATTGCTACCCACTCAGAATTGTTTAGAAATTGATAAAAACTATATTAATTGAATTGAACACATCTTTAAGAAATTTTTAAAAAGCTAAAAACTAAGTTTATATTATATTTTTTGTTGATTTTTCGTTTATCAAAATTTAACAACTATTTATTTTTAAACTGATTAGTGCCATAAGGAGCTCTTTGAGGTCGACTTAACATAGCATTTGCTTTTTCGCTATTGGTAAATCTTTCCGTCTTTGGATCCCATTTTAATTTCCCAGGCAGTTTCATTGCAATATGACTAATCAGGCAAATAGAGCAAACACGGTGTGCTATTTCCACTGGAGATAGTACAGGAGTTTTATTTTGGATTCCTTCAAGCCAGTTTAAATGGTGTTCCTGACTAACCTGAAGTTTAATTTCGTTATCTGCTATTTTTGAATTCAATATTCTTTGGTCACTAGCATCTAAAGCTTTAGAACTTTTAGCTGCTGTAACTGGGTCAGATGCCGACGCTACATAATTACCTCTTGAGACAAAAATCCAACCTTCTGAACCTTCAAAACGAATGCCATTTGGATAGCCACCACTTGTATACATCGAGACACCGTTGGCATATTCCGCCTTTACCATAAAATCACCATGAACGTTCCATAAGCCAGATTTTGGAAACTCGGCTATGGCTTCTACGGATATAGGGCCGGTATATTCAGTATCCATTCCCCATGCCGCTATATCATAATGGTGTTGGCCCCAACCAGTAATCATACCAGACCCAAACTGCTCAAGTCTTAACCATCCCGGGCGACCATATCCTACTTGGGGATGAACCCCAATTTCGGTATAAGGCATATTAGGTGTAGAGCCTAACCATGCATTATAATTCAAATTTTTAGGAATTGGCATTTCAGCGGCTGATGGACCGGAAGGGTCGCCGGGCAGTCCAACTTTTATAGTATGTAGCTTTCCTATTCGGCCATTTCTAACTAGCTCTGCTGCTATTCTAAATTGGGGAGAAGAACGTTGTTGGGTTCCTACTTGAAACACAACACCTTTTTTATTAACTATTTGGCTAAGCTGCCTGCCTTCCGATATGGTCAAAGAAGTAGGTTTTTGAAGATATATGTGTTTACCTGCTAAAGCGGCCTCCATTGCAGGCTGAGCATGCCAATGATCTGGCGTACTTATCATAACAGCATCAATATCTTTGTTTAGGAGCATTTCACGATAATCGTCATACATCTTGGTATCCATGTATTTTTCGTTACCTGTCTTTTTCCCATAATATCCATCAATAAGCCTCTTGGCATCCTCCAACCTATTTCTATCTACATCACAAGCAGCGATGATTCTTGCTGAATTGTGTTTAAGAGTTTCTGCTAAATCATGTTCACGTGCTATTCTACCACATCCAATTTGACCTATATTTATTTTATTCGAAGGTGCATTTTTCCCAAAAACTGAAGCGGGCACAATGGTTGGCAAACCAATTGTCGCTGCTACACCTGTGAGTGTTTGCCCAATAAATTTTCTACGTTTCATATTTTATTTAACAATAAATGTTTTACTCGCTCTACCAGTTTTATTGAAAGTCCTAACTTTTATCAGACCATTAACTTTTACTGGTTTTATATATTCTTTAGAATTTGTGCTTGGTTCAGAACCGTCTTCTGTGAAGCGGATGGTCAAGCCAGGAAAAGCTACATTTGCTTTCAATAGACCATTTTCTATAACTGCTCCGGGTGCGGCTATACGGTAATTATACCCACCAAATAAAAAGTCTAAACGTGGAAATTCTCGTTGTCCAATTTGATTTGAAATATCTGCCCAACCCGCCCATATTTCTTTTACGCGTTTAGAAATATTACTTTCACTTTCCCAAGAGGGAGCGTTAGACCACGATTTTTCTGCAAAAGCAAATAATTTGGGGGCAAGGTAATATTCAAGCATTTTCGAACCTTTAATAGTTTCAGACCACAACTGGGCTTGCATGCCTACAATATTTTTTTGTGCGTCAACCTTGAGGTGATTTCTTGCCAAATTGGCATTAATTTTTTGAGACTTACGGCCAAAAATTTCTTCTTTTTCTGTCAATCTGCTGTATTTATCAAAATTTATAGATTTAAAAACATCAAAAGGTGTCATTACATAAGGGTCTATTGCGTCTTGATAGCCTCCCCATACCAAACCGGGTTCTGAGGGGTCTGAGTTATAAGAAAAGTCGAAGTATAGATTGGTTGCGTTGCACAAAACTACCTTGTAACCAGCATTGGCAATTCTATAACCAAGGTCAATGTTTTTCCCAGTATTGTCCCAAACCAATGGCAATACCTTTTTGTCTTTAAATTTTGGATTGACCTGAATATTATTTTGACTGTCTTTGTTCAATACAATTTCTTCCCAACCAGCTACTTCCAGATTGTATTTTTCAAAAATTGCCAAGGCTTTTTCAAGGAAATATCCTTGCAGTTGACGGGCATCTTTAATTTCAGGCAGCGTTTTCATCAACTCAATACAAAGCGGTGATTTAGCCCAAGCTCCGTTGGGTACTTCGTCGCCACCTGTATTGAAAGTGGTTAATTTCAAACCAGCCTCTTGATACATAGCTACAATATCCTTCACGACAGTATCGTAGAAGTGATACACAGATGGTAGTGCGACACATACGATGTTGTCTTTGTACATCTGTGCTGATAAGTAAACCGATTTATCGTTCGGGTCAATCAATCGAAACTCCTTGGCTTTCTCAGTTTCACCTTTTGCCATATAATAATCGTATCGTGCTTCCATAGCCTTAATAGCAGCACGGGCATGTCCTGGCATTGAAATTTCAGGAATAACTTGTATATGCCTTTGGTCAGCATATTTAATTATTTCTTTAAATTCTTCTCTGGTGTAATAACCCTTTCCGTAGTTATTTTCAGTATCGGGATGAGGGCCCGAGCCGTATGATGGAGTGAGCCAGTTTTTTGAATCAATGGTATGTCCGCGTTTACTACCTATGTGTGTCAATTCAGGCAGGCCATTTATTTCTAAACGCCAACCTTCGTCTTCAGAAAGATGGAGGTTCAGTTTGTTAATCTTATACATAGCCAAAAGATCAATAACCCTTAATACGTCTTCTTTTTTGCTAAAATTCCGGGAAACATCTAGCAGAAAACTCCGAAAACTAAATCTGGGTGCATCTAAAACCTCTACACTTTCAATAGTAATTTTTTTCTCATATTTTGCTGGTATAAGAGCTAAGAGGCTTTGAATTCCATAGAAAACACCTGCGGCATCATTTCCTGTAATTACTACTCCTTTTCCTTCAGCCACATTCAGTGAATAGGCCTCTTCCGAAACGCCATTAACCTTTAATGGAGCAGTTTTGAGGGTAATAGAGTTTCCTTCTGTTCCATTTCCTTCTTTTATCTTCAGTTTGGTTCCCAAATATTTTTCCATCGAAGACGCCAAATATTCAGCCTCTTTCTTGAGATTATTACTACAATATACTGTTGCGTTTTTGTCCAAAGTAACACCGCCATTTCCTGATTTTATAGAATAAGGACTCGGTATGATTTTGCCTATCTTTTCAGTTGGAAGTACGGGAATATTTTGATTTATCAAGTATTGATTGGCTGCGGTAGGTATACTGGCCACAAATGCAGAGTCGGAGAAGATATTCGAATAATCTGTTATTAGATCAGAATTTAAATCTTTGGTGAAAATTTCTGAATCGTCATAAACAATATAAGCACCTTGAGGGGCATATTTTTCATTAAATAGAATACCTGCAGCTTCGTATTCAAATACAAGTGAGTCGCCTTGATGAAGGGTAAAACTACTATCAGGTACATAGCGGTATAAATCGCCATTGAGATGTTCAATTTCCCCTTGAGTCAAATCATCTGATTTCATGGGTTTTAAAAAACTTTGGTTAAAATACAAGGCCCAGTTCCCTGTTTTAATTGTTTCAGCTCCATTATTAATAAAAGTGAAGGCTGCTTTGTTGGTCTCTGTTTCGCTCTTAGGATTTTGGATTAATCGCCATTTTACAGTTAGTTTTTCGAGCTCATTTGAATTTTTCAAATTTGAGCTAGAACAGCCTAAATTTAAGACAATTAGACAAAAAATTGATATAAAACAGACGATATATGTGAAAATATTCCTTTGCATATTGTTATTTCCAATGAATAAATTTAAAATTCTTTTACTTTGATTTATACCTATCAAACTGTTCGGCAATTTTAGCCGTTGTCACATCGCCAGCATGTACCAAAACACGATATTTTAACTTAATCGTTTGTCCTTTTTTTAATGTAGTTTCCTTATCATTCTCTGGCCAATACATTGGTGTTGGTGAGAAGAAACCATAATCTCGGGTAAACCATGGCGATGGATACCAATCATTAGAGGGATGTTGCATTATTGCCATACCTTCCATCTTATCGCCTCGTTTGCCATAAAAATCAATCCAAGGTGATTTTTTGCCAAAAGTACCTTTTTCCCCTTTATCTCCATTGGCATTAATCATGGTGCCACCATTTGTGACAGCAAGATCAGCATCCATGCGACCACTAAAAAGTGAATGGTTTGTTTTATCTATTGTGACGTCCATGAGCATTTCCATAACAATTTCAAAATCAATTTGAAAAAGTTCTTTTGAAGGTGCCGTAATCGTAATTCTACGAACATCTTTTATAGGTGAATTGGCATTGGGTCTACGCCAAATATTTTCATTTTCGATGATAACTTTATCATTTCCAGATTCAATAATATCTGCTCTCAAAGAAATTATTTGACCCCTTTCGAGTCCTTCTTGCCAGTAGTTGCCGCCGTTTACTTTATCACATCCAAAAAACAAAGAACTGTGGTGCGGATAATTACCATTACGCATGGAGGTAACACTGCTATTGGAAGGGCCATTTACAGGAAAAAAGAATGGGTATTTTTCGTCCTGAGAGAAAATGTAACTAGTGAAAAGATTTTGACCAATATTTACATCAATTTTGGAATTAAGTTTTGTAGCCGAAACCTTAATTTGGGCAGTACCTTTTGGCCCGAAAATGACAATCAAAAATATTGAAATAATTATTTTAGTTTTCTTCATTTTAATTACAAGTTCTGAATATGAGAATATGATTTAAGTACAATAATTTTTTTTTAACTCAAATGACCCTATTTTCTGAGAATGGGTTTTAAGTAACATTGTGCCTCAACCTAAACCATTTTTTTTAAGAAATAAAAGAATATATTAAATTTTTCAAAGAATCATTACTAAATTTGTATCGAAATTGTTTTCGAAATCACTTTCGATAGGTATAATTATTTTAAAAAAAAGACAGAATTGCCATTACCTCTAAATTATTTAGTGGTAAGCATACTTTCCAAAAAAAAATATTTTTGAATGACATATATTAAAATAGTACAAAAATGGAATGCCCAAATTGTAAGCTAAATGAAGATTTAAAATTTACTCGTAAAGTAGTAAAAGCAGGAATAGTAAGAGGAGTGCAAAGGTATTATTGCAATCACTGTAAAACCCATTTTAGTGAAAAAAGAAAAGTAAAGATTGAAAATAAAAATTCACATCAAATAACTATTTTGGATATAGCAAATCACTTGGGAATAGCTCCATCAACAGTTTCAAAAGCTCTAAATAACAAATCAGACATAAATATTGAAACTAAAAACCTGATAGTAAAACTAGCCACAGATTTAAATTATAAGCCCAATCATTTTGCTAAAAGCCTTAGTCGTGGAAATTCAAATACAATCGGCGTAATAATACCCAATATTGAAAGACCCTTTTTTGCGGCAGTACTGGCGGGTATTCAATCTGTTGCTAGTAAAGCAGGCTATAGGGTGATAATTTGCCAAAGCGACGAAAGTCATCAGACAGAAATTCTGAATATACAAACACTTATGGCTAGTCGTGTAGATGGCCTTCTGATTAGTCATACAAAAGAAACTTCAACTTTTGAACATTTAAAAATACATCTAAATAAAGGAGTTCCAATAGTCCATTTTGATAGAATTAGTAACGAAATTAACAGTTCAAAAATAACACACCAAAACAAAGAAGGCAGTTTTCTTCTGGTAGAACATTTAATAGAAAAAGGATGTAAGCGAATTGCAATCCTGGCTGGCCCTAAAGAATTAATAATAAGCAACGATAGACTTGATGGTTATTTAGCTGCATTAAATAAATACGATATTACAGTTGACGAAAACTTGATATATAATTCGAATTTTCAAAAAGACGAAACAACTAAAGTTTTAGACTTTTGGTTGTCTTTAGAAAACCCACCTGATGCCATTTTTACAGTATTTTATTTAAATGCCATTGAAATGATGGTAGAAGCAAAAAAAAGAAATATTAAAATACCTGAGGATATTGCTTTTGTAGGATTTGGAGATGACCTAATTGCAGAATTATTCGAGCCGTCTTTAACCGTATTTCACCTTTTTCCTTTCAAAATGGGTGAAAATGCTGCTAATGTATTAATCGATAATATTTTAAACCAAACCGATTATTTCCCCCAAGAACACCAAATAAAAGGAGAATTAATTATAAGAAAGTCGTCAAAGAAATAGTAGTGTCTTTCCAAACTGAGTCCGATTTCTCAAATTTACGGGCTGAAAATAGCTGTGAATGATAATGTAAAAATAAGTGTCTCACATTTTTTCTCCTATTTCCTAAATTAGACGTTTTCTGTCAGAAAAATATCTCAATCAAACGGTTCAAATCTATTTTAGCTCAATAGTTTAATTGTTAAAGGTTGTTTTATTTATCTTTTACCAACTCTTTCACAGCCTCCAAAATCGTTGGCCCAGCTTGTTTACCTACCGACATTCGGGTAAGGTATTCGGCATGGGGTAGGCTGGCGTTTTCAAAAAATCCTGGTTTTAAGATATATCCCAAGGCGTCATTTCCAAGTCCTAAAATAAACTTAGGGCCATTTTTCATCATCTTTTTAGATTCTAAAGCATAAAAAGGAGCGGTTTCGCCCGGGTGAGTAACAAACTGTGCCTCTCCGATTCTAAAATATGAAATCTCTGTTTCTACAGTTTCTGTAAAATCCCTTTTGATGGTGCCTATGGCCGCCAATTGTTGCCAAGCCTCGTTTTCCATTGGAATTCTGATTTTTTTGCTTCTAAAAACCAACTCTGATTTTTTTAGTGGCATTGCTGTTTTTATAGCACTATTCACTTTTTCAGCCAATTCTTTCCCTCTTTTGTAAGCATTTTCAAACGTTTTTGGTTCGTTTTCAGGTTGCACCCAACCACCTATGGCTCCTTGCAGAAAAAGCACCTCGCCACCGCTAGTCTTTTTTAGCTCTTCATAATATCCGTGAATATAATCGGCAGAAACCTCAGATGCTACGGCATCCATAAAAGTAGGGTGACAAGCAAAGTTGGCTAGCGTGGCAATAGCTTTGTTGTTTGAATTTCTAAATTGAATAATACTTAAACTATTATCCAATTCTTCATTACAAATATTTTGCACCCAAGGCTCCCCAAAAGTAGTTTCGGCGGTATAGGCTTTTGCACTTTTTTGATTTTCGAATGCTTTTTTAATTTGATTGGCAGTAGTGCTAATTAAAAACTGCATATAGGCATCGTCCACACCACTTGCTGAATAATCTTTACCCCAAATACCTACCACATCAGGCCCAGCATGCGTGTGCGTAGAACTTATAACTATTCTATCGGCAGGCATTTTGCATGTTTCTGCTGTCTTTTGCCTAATTTTCAACACATCGGTATAAAGTAAACCTATGCAATCGATAGTTACTAAAGCAAGATGGGAGTTGTTGTGGCTGATTACTACCGCTTTGGCGTAAAGATTGTCATGAATATCCGTAAACTTCCTATCTTGTTTGTCGCCAGCTATATAAGCCCCAATCTTGGGATTTATAACGGCTGAAGATGCACCTACCATCAAATTTTGTGCAATGGACTGCTGAACGAACAGCTGCATTATGAAAACTAAAACTATTTTTTTCATACTATTTTTTTTCTCCTTTTTGTAAAAACTCCAATAAATCGGCCATTTCTTGGGTCGAAAGGGCATTTTCGAAACCTTCCATCATCAAAGAAGTGCCTAAAGACCTAAACTTCTTAATTTCACTTTTATTAATCAATACTTTTTCGCCGCCAATTTTATGAATCGTAACAGACTTGTCAGTTTCGTTGGCGACGATTCCCATGTGAATGGCACCACTTTTGGTTTCAAGGCTGTGATTCACATATTTAGGGTCAACAGCTGCATTTGGATCGAGAATATCGTGTAGCATGGTTGCTTTACTTTTTCGGCTGATTTCTGTCAAAACAGGACCAACTTCTTGGCCAATACTGCCGTATTTGTGGCAAGTAGCACAAGTATTGCTAAATATTTTTTTACCATTTATATTATTCCCTTTCAATGTCAAGGTCGGTTTCATTTTGTCCATAGCCGCCTGCCGATTACTTACACCCGAGTCGCTAAAAAGCTTTTTGGCTCTGGTTTTGGTGTTTTCATTATCTGTCCACCAAAGCAAAGTACGCCTTCTTTCGAGGTCAAAATTCATTTCTCCGATATTGATAATGCCATTTTCAAGGCCGGTGAGCAAGGCATCGTGGTTAGATTCAATATATAACAATAAATCACTGGCATAGCGGCGGGTTTGTGGACTAAGGTCTTTCCACATAGCCACCACTTTATTCCCAATTTCTTTTTCTCTGTAATTTGAAAGCTGTCTCAAAGCATTTTCCTGAAGTTTCAGCGGTTGATTGTTTTTGAGACAATCAAACAAAATTGTTGATTTTTGAGCATAGGGCAGAAAGTCAAGCAAGGATAGGTATTGAACTCGAACCGAATCTGGAAGAGAGACTTCTAACACATTTTTTGAGGCCTCTTTGCTGTACTTTAAGAATTGTGAAGACGGTTGAAGCTTGAGTTTTTGACGCAGCGAAGCCAATGAAGTAAGAAGATCCAGTTCTGCCTTTTGTTCAAGTTGGCTTACTTGATTTTCAATACTTTTTCCGTTTACCTTTTCGGTATGCTTTGCCAATTGGCTTACCACCAAAGTTTTTTCTTTATCTGAAATTGGGCTTGTTGAAAGATACCTTAAAATGGAAAGAACATTTTCTGTTTCGCCCGAAATATTCAAAGCCAATGAAGCCAAAAGCGAAGAATTAACGTTCTTTTCTTGAGAAATTTGAGCAAAAAGTTCTACCGTTTGAATTTGAGCCGCCAATGTTATGGCTGCCACATTCCATTCATCATTGGGTAATTTTGCGGTTTTTGCCAATGATTGCAGAATCAAATCTTGATTTTTTTTGTAAAAAGGGTGATTCTCTGGCAAGGTACTTAAGCTCAAGGCAGCCTGCATTCTTACGCGAGCATCTGAGTCATTGAGTAAGCCAATTACTTCATTTAAAATTGATTCACTTTCGGTTAAATAATTTTTAGAAATCTTCAAAACACTTTCACGAATTGCCGCATTTTTATCTTGAAGTGCCGCGAGCACCTCGTTTGGTGTAAGTTTACCTGAATAAGTCAAAATCCAAATAGCATGAAGACGAGCCAATGCATTATCAGACTCAAGAAGTTTTTTCAGACCTAAAAAGGTTTCATTGCTCAATACGTTTTCCATCAAAAGTCGGTGAGCCGTGTTTCTGACCCATTGATTTGGATTTTTAAGTGATTCTAGCAAGCCTTCGCTTGAGCTAAATTGCTTAAAATCAAAACTTTTGTTTGTTGATGAAATTTTATAGATTCTACCTTGGTTTTTACCAGCGTTGAGGTCCAAGGTTTTTTCGATTTCATCAGGAATCCATTCGGGATGCTCAATCACTTTGCGGTGAATATCAATAATATACATAGAACCATCTGGCCCGACACTCATATTAACTGGCCGAAAAGCCCGATCAGAACTTGCCAAAAAGTCTTTGTTTTCAAATATCCTCGATGCCGTAAAAGATGCTCCATTAGGTTTAATTTTATCTACATGAATAAGGTTGAGCACCACATCGGCCACCCAAACGGTATTGTTATATTTTTCGCCAAAAGCACCGCCTCCGTAATAAGTTACTCCACAAGAACCCGAAAAATAGCCCGACTGCTCAGGATGATTGACTCTGTCCTCTTGCTCACCAATAGGGAAAATCCGTGCCAAACCATCTTCCTCATGATCAGATATATTTTGTAAGGTGTTTTCTGGTAAAATTTGTCGTCCCTTCAAATATCTATCAGGAAAAACCAAGTGTGATATATGGGTCAAATTATGTGTTTCAAAAAATCGCCCGTATTCATCCATCGCCAAACCAAATCCCCCAGACGATTCGCCAAGGCGTTCCATTTGGCGGGTTTCGAGATTGAATCTCAAATCTTGCCCACGCAAATCCATAGCTGTAGTGGTATCGCCCCACCAGTATGGTTTTCCATCATTACCACCATTGGCAGCGTATATCCAATTGTCAATGCCATAAGTCAATCCGTTATAATTATGTTGAAGATTTTCTTTGGCAAATCCACCCATTAGCGTGTCAACCTTTTCTACTTTATAATCGCCATTTTCGTCATGTAATTGCAACAAATAGGGTGGTGCTGCTACCAAAACACCTTTTTTGTAAGGCATAAAAGAGTCTGCCAAACCCAGATTGTCTTTAAAAACAATGGTGCTATCATACACGCCATCCTTGTTATTGTCTTTCAAAACCAATAAACGGCTTTGTTTATCTTCCATTGGGTAACCCGGCATTTCGAGTACCATGGCGTCACCTTTTTCATTGAATTCCAAATCAACAGGGTCATAAATAAGCGGTTCGTTTGCTACCAATTCTACATTAAAGCCGTCTTGAATCTCGAAACCATCGGGTGTTTTTTGGGCTTTTTTACATGAAAACAGTCCTAAAATGAAAAACAATATCAAAAAGTAGATGCTTTTTAACATAACAAAAAAAGAAATTAATTTGGCTAATAAAGTATAAATATAGTACTGATAAATTATATTATATCCAGACGACTAACATAATTTTTTTATTACACTCAGCTCACAAAATTTTGGGATTTTAAAATACAACCCTGTAGAGTTTAAGTGAGGATACTTTGGTAATGATTTGATTTAAAGTCTTCATGCCTTTTGACCAAATACATACACAGATTAGCAAAATACCATCTTACTTTTCCAATTAAAATTTGTGAATCCTTTTACCAAAGATTAACTCTCAAAAAGCATAGCATAACAACAAAAGGAAAATATTTCAGGTGTTGTGTAAGTTTGAATTCACATAATTTTATTAGATTTAAGACATCAAAACAAAGCTAAACATGAAAAATATTTTCATTTATTTATTTTTATTTATAAACAGTGCAATTTTCGCACAAACTACCTTTCAAGTTTCTTTTCCCAATGAAAAGGGCTTATTAGACGGTCGTTTGCTACTTCTTTTATCCAAAAACAATAAAACTGAGCCACGGTTTCAGGTTTTGGATGGACATGACACCCAATTGGTTTTTGGCTTAACGATAGACAATTGGCCAAGTGCTAAACCCCAAATCATGACCACCGGCAATACCTTCGGTTATCCAATTGAAGCCTTAAAAAATATTCCTGCCGGAGATTATTATGTACAGGTTTTACTACACAAATATGAAACTTTCAATCGTAAAGATGGTAAAACTGTAAAGCTGCCTATGGATAGAGGCGAAGGTCAACAGTGGAATCTTGCTCCAGGGAATATCTATTCTAAACCGGTAAAGATATCAATCAATCCTAAAAGTGCACAAACATTTAAAGTCAGTTTAGATCAAACCATACCTCCTATAGAGGAGCCCAAAGACACCAAATACATCAAACACATCAAAATTCAAAGCAAACTTTTGACCGAGTTTTGGGGCAGACCTATGTATTTAGGGGCTCATATATTATTGCCCGAGGGTTTTGAAGAAAAAAAGGACGTAAAATATCCATTGGCCATTTTTCACGGACATTTTCCTGGTGATTTTGACGGTTTCAGAACCACTCCACCAGATGAAAATTTGCCCAATGATTACAATTCAAGATTTAACATTTATGGCTACGAAAAAATCGTACAACAAGAAGCCTATGATTTTTACAAAATGTGGACAGGGCCAGATTTTCCAAGGGTTTTGGCCATTGAAATTCAGCATGCTTGTCCATATTATGATGACTCCTACGCTGTAAATTCTGAAAATATTGGCCCTTATGGCGATGCCATAACTTATGAACTGATACCCTATATCGAGAAGCAGTTCAGAGGAATTGGGGAAGGTTGGGCAAGATTTACCTATGGAGGTTCTACCGGTGGCTGGGAGGCTTTGGCTGTACAAGTAAAATATCCCGATGAGTACAACGGCTGCTATGCTGCATGTCCGGACCCCATAGATTTTAGAGCCTTTACTACCGTTGATATTTACAAAGACAAAAACGCCTATTACTACGAAAGCGAATTCAAACCAACCTTAAGGCCTGGCCACCGCAATTATCTTGGTCAAATTTCAGCTACACTCAAAGACATGAATATGAGAGAGTTAGCAATTGGAACAAAATCACGTGGAGGGCAGCAATGGGACATTTGGGAGGC
>CAMCYZ010000111.1 GCA_945885545.1 Spirosoma fluviale | reverse complement strand
TAGCGGATTTTCCTACTTCAGCAGCAAATACTTCAGAGTTTAATGATTTATTAAACCATTTTGATTTGGTAAAATGTTCTGAGGATTTAAAATACTTTACTGGTCTATTATTTTTATATAAAGATTACATTAATAATCCTTTGGAGGAGGTAATATTTTTTAATGGTCGTACAATTTCTATTTATGACCAAAATTTATACGACAGACGGTATTTGACTTTTGTTTCATGTTGCTTTGAAAAATGTTATAATTACTGGGACAGAATCGGAGATAAATTATGGTCCAGCTCTGCGAAGGCTATTGCCTTCGTAGGTGTGTAAAGCGGGTTTCACCCGCAGAAAACGCACGTAAAATAGCATAACATTTAATTAATAGCAGAAAAAACAGACATTAAATGAACCAACCATAAATGAAATTAGTAAAAACCTCTCTACTTCTCCTCATTCTCTCCAATACCCTACTATATGCACAACAAAAGCAAGTCTGTTTCAGCATTGATGACCTCCCAGTGGTGAATTATGGAATTAATACGCCCGAATTTCATATTCAGATTACGGAAAAATTATTATCAGGCTTAAAAAAGAACGAAATACAGGCCATAGGCTTTGTAAACGAGGGTAAAATATATGATGCCAAAGGCAAAGTCATATTTTTCCAAAAGGAAAACCTTGAGAAATGGCTGAAATATAGAATGGACTTGGGCAATCATACGCTTCGCCACAAAGATTTCAACAATGTGGATTTTAGTGATTATACGGTCGAAATACTAAAAGGAGAGAAAATCACCAAAGCATTGCTTTCCAAATATAACCAGGAAATGAAGTACTTCAGGCATCCGTTTTTACATGTTGGAGCCACCCAACAACGAGCAGACTCGCTAGAAAATTTTCTGAAAAACCACAAGTATATTACAGCACCAGTAACGATTGACAACGAAGACTATCTCTTTGCCAATGCCTACCAAAAAGTTCTGATAAGGAAAGATTCAGTTTTAGCCCATAAGATAGGAAAAGACTATATCAGCTACATGGAGCAGAAGATATTTTACTACGAAAAGATGTCTCAAGCACTTTTTGGCAGGCAAATTCCGCAAATATTGCTCATTCACGCCAGCCTTTTAAATGCAGATTATATCCAAGCATTGGCGGAAATATATACCAAAAACGAATATAAATTTACCACAATGGAACAAACAATGACTGATCAAGCCTATGAAACACCCATCACAAAATTTGGCAGATATGGCATTTCGTGGCTTGATCGTTGGGCTATTTCACAAGGCAAAACAGGCGATTTTTTCAAGGGAGATCCGGAAACACCCCAATATGTGGTGGATTTAAGTAATCAGAAGTAAAACGTAAGGTGAGTATTGCACCGCTCTTCGACATCTTCCCGATGTCGAAGCTAGATAATGAGGATTTCCAATCCGAATCATTACTTTTCCAATGCTAACGGACACCTGCTCTGCGAGGTCTATTTCCTTATTAGATGTTTAAGGCGGGTTTCACCCAGCTACACAAAGCATATTTCCTTGGTTCAAGTGTATTTCGGCTTTTATTCCCCGGATAGATAATGATCGATAATAGAAATAAATGAACGGTAAATGCCATAACTCATTATATCTGTCAAAGACCGAAATATATACGTGTAAAGGTGGAATATTTGAAAAAAAATTCTCAAAATCAGGTCTATTTTTATAGTTAAAATCATGTTAAACACACGGGTAAAACGCTAAAATCAAATGATCTTATGAATCCTAATTTAGTAGCCCAATAGATAATAGAAATAAATGAGCGGTAAATGTCATAACTCATTATATCTGTCAAAGACCGAAATATATACGTGTAAAGGTGGAATATTCGAAAAAAAACTCTCAAAATCGGGTCTATTTTTATAGTTAAAATCATGTTAAACACACGGGTACAATCTTAAAATCAAATAATCTTATGAATCCTAATTCAGACATTTACCCGCTCTTCGACATGCCCTTCGTGACATGTCGAAGAGCGGTTATTGTAAATAAAAATCAATATTTAATATCATAATTAACCAAATTTAACTTGTAAAATAAACCCAAAATCCCCTCAAATTTCATACTTTTATAATCATATTCACTATTCACCTTTATACAACATGCAATATTCACCCGGAGTTTTAAGTGTTTTACCTATTTTTTATGTAGGTTGGGCAGACTCGGTTTTGAGTCCATCAGAGATGCAATTGATTCGAAATCAGGTTCAGAAAATCCCAAGCTTGAGTGTTGACGACAAAAAACTTCTGATAAGTTGGACAGATCAACAAAATCCACCCAGTGCGGAGACTTTTGAGTCTTGGAACCGAGCTTTGGTAGGGTTTTCAGCTGACCTAAGCCAAAGAAAAAACCTCGTAGAATTGGGACTGCAGATGGCTAAAAAAGCTTCGTCGGCAGGCGAAAAAGCCATTTGGGATGATCCACTTGTTCAAAATGCTATTATTGAGCTAGAACATAGCTTAGGTCTTGACAATAGCCTTTCGCAACAAGCATTTTACAATGCCATCGATTCATCTGAAACCTTAGACATAGAAAAGCAGGATGCCTTTGATGTTTTAGCGATTCAGGCATATTTGGATGGTCCATGGGCAGCACTCAAAACCCGCACCAAAAAACTAATAACAGATGAGTTTTTTAGGGTACCCACAGACCTAAGAGACAAAGACGACCTAAGATTAAAAATACTGGAACAATGCAAAGCATTGGCTGAGCAAGGTTTGGGTGCCTACACTTTTCCAGAACAATTTGGTGGAAAAAACTCACCAGCCGGCACCACCGTTATTTTTGAGGCTTTGGCCATGGGAAACCTGAGTTTGTTGATAAAATTTGGCGTACAGTTTGGTCTTTTTGGTGGAGCGGTTTATTCGCTCGGTACTGCACATCACCATAAAACCTATTTAGAAGCATTGGGCACTATGGCATTAGCGGGCTGTTTTGCCATGACAGAAACCGGCCATGGCTCCAATGTGCGAGATTTAGAAACTACGGCCACGTATAATCACGAAAAGGGAACTTTACTGATTCATTCACCAACCGTTTCAGCCGGCAAAGAATACATCGGTAATGCCCTCCATAGCAAAATGGCCGCAGTATTTTGTCAGCTAATAGTTGGTGAAGAAAACCATGGAATTCATGCGGTATTAGTCCCACTTCGGGACCAAAACCACCAGGAATTGCCCGGAATAACGGTAAAAGATAATGGCTATAAAATGGGACTAAATGGCGTGGATAACGGCCGTATTTGGTTTGATAACGTAGAAGTTCCCGTGGCAAATTTACTCAACAAATATGGCAGTATAGATCAAAACGGGCAGTACGCTAGTCCGATAGAAAACCCTTCCAAACGTTTTTTCACCATGTTGGGGGCCTTGGTAGGCGGCAGGGTGTCGGTGGCTATGGGCTCCAACACAGCAGCAAAAAAAGCCCTAGACATTGCCATCAATTATGCTCTAAAACGCCGACAGTTTAAGACCTTAAGTCAAGAAACCGAAACCTTGATTTTGGATTATCCCACACATCAGGAGCGGTTGTTTCCTTTGCTGGCAAAGAGTTATGTACTAAGTTTTGCACTGGAGCAAATGAGAGAGAAGTTTGCCGCAAGCATGCACTCAAACGACAAAAGAGAAGTGGAAGCCTTAGCGGCGGGATTAAAAAGCTATGCTTCCTGGCACGCAACGCACACCATTCAAGAATGCCGTGAAGCCTGCGGCGGAAAGGGGTATTTGGCCGAGAATGAGTTAGCAGACCTAAAAGCTGATACCGACATTTTCACCACATTCGAGGGCGACAATCATGTTTTGCTACAATTGGTGGCCAAATCAATACTGACGGATTTCAAACAGGATTTCAACGATGGGGGCTATGGTGCCATTGTGCGGCATTTGTTTAAGCGAGTCAACAGCGAATACATAGAGAAAAATCCTTTTTCAGCCCGAAATACAGACGCTTCGCATTTGTTGGATATAGAGTTTCATCTTCAATCCTTAAGGTATCGCGAACAAAAACTGCTCTTTAGCCTGTCTGACAGAATGCGGAGTTTCCTTAAAAAACGTATGAATCCGAATGACATTTTTCTTCGTACACAAACACACATGGTAAGCCTTGCCATGGCCAATATCGAAAGGTATATACTTGAATGTTCTAGCGATTATATTTCAAAAATTGATGACTCATCAGAGAAAGAAGCATTAGTGACTCTCCAAAATGTTTTTGCCTTAGATGCCATTTATCGCGATAGGGGCTGGTTTTTGGAAAACGATTACCTGAGCGGAGAAAAATCAAAAGCCATCAGAAAAGTATTGGCCAAAACATACCGAGATATACGTCCCCACGCCGGATTGTACGTAAAAGCCTTTGGTATTCCTGAGGTTTTGCGTAACGCCGAAATTGCAAAAAGGAATCAAAATGTGGTAATCTAGGGATGCAAAATAAAGATTATCCAAGTATTGGTTTGGTTGTTTATCTCGAATTATACTTTTTTTGAAACCAAAAAAGTATGTTTCAGCATTAATGAATAGTTGTGCCAAGGCTATTTCATTCTAACGTCCATAAGGCAATTGCAACAGTTGTTTTTAGCAGCAGAAAAAATGGTTAATCGCAACGACATTATTAAAATACCAAAATCCACCACGCACACTTCTGTCAAATAACGTAATCCACACTTATTAAAATCGGAGCTATCTGACGACGGAGGCAGCACTATTGGTTCAAAAAAATCAATGCAAAAGATAACAATCAAAAAATTGAACTTTAACTGTATAATGAATAAATTAATGTATTTCACGATGTTGAAATAGGCAAGAACAAAAAGAAGATTAAGTTCATCAAAAAGAATATTTCTATTGATTGTTCGTAATTTAATTCCATTGAGGCAGAAAGCCGAATTAAAATTATGGTTCATTTCTATTTAGCAATAAAGTAAAAACAATTTCACCTTACAGTACTTCACACCGCTGTCTGAAGGATATTGTCATAGAACGTCCATAAAGCAATTATGATCCTAAATTTTTAGTCGCAGAATAAATGATTTTGGGGATAATATAATTTTACGAAAGATTGGGAGTATAATAATATACTTCATGTCAAATATTTACCAACTTGCCATTTACGTAAAATATTACATACCAATGAATTAAAACCTTTCAAATAAATTCATAATATTTAAAATATTTTTGTGCCGTGCATTCTAAAGTTTCGCAAAAATTAATTTTTATTAAAAAGAAAAAATGCCAAGGCGAAATTTACCGGGAGTTGCCTAGGTACAATTATTGTATAGAAAGTGTTTTTTCCATTCCCTCAGACTCTTCCGAACGAGGTCCTGATGAAATAGGTTTATCAAAACTCAGATATCTTGATAATTTGTAAAAGATACATGTTTATCAACTTCATTCAAAACACAGAGCACCAGCTCTGCGAAGGCTATTGCCTTCGTAGGTGTGTAAAGCGGGTTTCACTCGCAGATAACGCAAGTGAAGTAGAATAACATTTAATTTACAGATGATAAAGACATCCCCTAAAAAATTAAGTGCATACGAAACCAATAAATACGCGGTTTTTAACCGACGCACAACATATATTTATTGATCATTCATTTATTTCAATTATTCAGAGTTTTGTTTCTGTGGCTAAAAGCCGCTATACGCATGTACGAAGGAAATATCCTTTGCACAGCAGTAGTTGCTTACTTTCGATAGAATATATCAAAAACACACTGTACCTGATGCCACCCAACACCACAAAAACAAACATTTAGACAAAAACTCTAAAAACATTTGTAAATTTGCTTCAATAATTTTGCTAGGCAGACGGACAACATGAAAGCAAAATATTTAAACCCATTTATCGGCTTTGGATTTAAAAAAACCTTCGGTGAGGAAGCAAGCAAACCCTTGATTATTGACTTCCTGAATCTTTTATTGCCAAAAACAGACCAAATTGTTGACTTAACTTTTAAGAACAACAAACAACTTGGCCAAACCGACCTTGATAGAAAAGGGATTTACGATATATACTGCGAAAACGAAAAAAATTCATAGTAGAACTCCAAAAAGCCAAACAAGACTATTTCAAAGAGCGAACCATCTATTATTCGACATTTTCAATTAGAGAAAAAGTAGAAAGAGGTGAATGGAATTATAATTTAAGGCGGTTTATTGAATTGGGATATTAGATTTTACCTTTGACGACTATGAAACAGAACCAGAAAAAGTCGAGGTTGTGCACACAATTAAATTAAAAAATCAAAATGGAAAACCATTTTACGATAAATGGACTTTCATATATCAATGTCTTTTACTCAAGCTCAGATTTTAAGTCCCTCTCCTGTAGAGAGGGATTAAGGGAGAGATTTTAGAGTAAATAAATACCTTAAGTAAAAGATATTGTTTCATATATCTTGAAATGCCAAATTTTAAGTGAACAGAAAATCAACTAGAAACGCGTTTAGAAAAATGCCTTTACTTCATAAAAATACTTAGAAGACTTTCAAACAATTCCTACCATTATAGCCGATCAAGCTTTTAATCCAGCTTTTGAGATAGCTGAATTAGCAAAGTTTGGACTAGAAGAAAGAAATATTTATGAGAATAGTTTAAAAACATATAGAGATTTGAAGAGTATTATTGATACAGCTTATGATGAAGGCAAACTCGAAGGAGGGCTTGAGGGAATATTCGAATGCAAATTGGAGGGCAAACTTGAAATAGCTAAATCATTGAAAGAAAATGGGATTCCAACTGAGCTTATTCAGAAAACTATAGGCTTGTCAAAAGAGGAAATAGAACGCTTATAAACTTGTATTGGCACCTAACAGATGCACATGGCTTTCGTAAATGCATAAAGGAATTACAGCATCAATTTTCTAGTTGAGAAACAGATGATAAATCGCAAGAACCCTATTTAAATACCAATTTATACTATGTTTACTTCGGTCAAAAACCGACATAGATACCTATGATGGTCGTAGGCATCGTAAATGTACAGCTTGGTCAACTTTATTTTTAGCTGTCGAAAATGCACCTTTAGTGACACCGAGAATATTAAATAAGCTACCCGAGGGCAGTATATAAAATTTATAAAGCCCCTGCCGAATTGCAGCCCATGATAATAAAACAATGTCCTTAAAGAAATTTTTTGTTTCGAGATACTCCGTCAAGGTCGCTTTTTCTGCAACGAACTTTAGACTATCACTTTCATAGTTATTATGTATGGTTGATATACTATTTTTGTGAATTTTTGTATTAGTTATCCCCTTAAATCATTAACAGTTTACCAATAAATATCCAAATGTTTCTATCTGATGTTTTTATACTATTTTTGCTTTTGAAAACGACATCATTTGTTGATGTTAAATTTTGCTCTGAATTATTTAAAAATTGCTAAATTGAAAAATGAAGAACTTGTTCATCATATTTGTTTTATTCACCAATGTTACTTTTGCTCAAAAAAGCCTTTCTGATAGTCTTGACAGTGGAAAGTCGGTGGAGGATAGCATCATATATGCGAAGCTAAAGCAAAAAATGACTAAGAGTAAAGTGGGAAAAAGTATCTACGGAGTAGTGTTTCGAGATGTGTATAATTCAAGAAAAGATAAGGAAATTAAGGAAATCGAGGCAAGTCCGTTTGAGAGATATGATGGAAAAGTTATTGGTAAGATAATTATTAAGAAACTAAAAATCTTTGGGCCGAGTGTCAATGATACTACCCGAAAAGGGTCCAAAATAGAGCACTTTGCTAGTAAAAATTTACATTATAATACCCGTGAAAAAGTAATCCGACAATCTTTTTTACTCTTCAAAGAGGGGGACAAGCTCAATCCTCAAACTTTAAAAGAGAATGAACGTCTACTTAGAGCCAATCCAATTATTCACGATGCCCGGATTTATATCATCGAACGCCCAGACGTTAGTTGGATGGTTGATGTGCTGGTGGTAACGCAAGATGTTTGGTCATTAAACTTTGTTCCGTCTGGCGATAGTTTTAGTAATTTTGGCATCGGTGTAGAAGAAAAAAACTTTCAAGGGCTCGGACATTCATTTCTCAATAAATTTACGTGGCGAGCCAAAGACCCTCACCAACGCTTCGGCTGGCGAAGTATTTATACCGTCCCATATATTGGAAGTAGCTTTGTTTCTGGTCAATTAAAACTCATCAATGAGCGAGATTTGCTTCAATATTCCTTACAGATTTATCGTCCTTTTTTGACCACAGAAACTCGGAATGCAGGTTCTGCCGAATTGGGTTACACTCGTGTTCGTGAATACAAGAAATTGATGATCAACGATATAGATAGTGCTTTGACATATAAAGTAAACTATTTTTATTCAGATGTTTGGTATGGACGAGCATTCAGACTTGACCCAACAGAGCGTGGTAAACAGTTGATTGTTGCACTTAGAAGAAGCAGTTTTGAACACCGTAATCGCCCCGAAGTAAGTGCTGATACCAATAAAATTTACTGGAACCGCACTAGCTGGCTGGCGAGTATTGGCTACTCTAATAGAAATTATAGGCGTGATTTTTTGATTTATGGTTTCGGACGAACCGAAGACGTTCCTATTGGAAATTTGTTTGCTTTTACACTCGGAACTGAAAATACTGAATTTGGAAATCGTGGATATGCAAGTTTACAGTTTGCTAAAGGAAAATATCTGACAGCCAATAAAGGATATTTCTATTTTATGGCAAATGCAGGCACATATTTGAAACAGAAAAAAGCCCAGCAAGGGGTGGTTGGCATTCAAAGTTTTTATTTTAGTCCGCTCATCAAAATCGGAAAGTCGCAAACTCGTCAATTTATCAATCTGGGCTTTACCTATGGTATCAATCGTGATGACCTTGATTATCTAAATATCAGTGGGGGAGACGGGATTTTGGGCGTTAATAGCCAAGGGCTTCGCGGTGATAAAAGATTGACGCTTGGTTTTGAATCCGTTTTGTTTTCTCATAAAAGCATCTTTGGTTTTAGAGTAGCTCATTTTGCTTTTGCCAATTTGGGTTTGGTAAACCTCAAGAATAAATCATTGATTGATAGTAAATTATATCAAGGATATGGCATTGGTTTTCGTTTAAGAAATGAAAATTTTGCGATAAATACTTTTCAAATTCGTTTAGGATATTACCCCAATATTCCAGATATTTCTTCTGTTTTTAGGTTTACTTTTGATGCTTCTCAACCGCTTAAGTTGAGAGATTTTGATATTTCAGCTCCTTCGATTATTCCTTTACGGTAATTTCTAAAAGATTGTAAAGAAATTTCGGTCCTGCTCTCCGAAGGGAATTTCCTTCCTACATGCGTAAAGCAGTTGCGACGTTAACGTTTTAACTATAGAATAAATAATTTATCGCAAAAGATTATCCGAGTTTAAAAAACTAAATGAACAATGCTTACTTC
The DNA here is from genome assembly GCA_945885545.1 of Spirosoma fluviale. Classification (GTDB taxonomy): domain Bacteria; phylum Bacteroidota; class Bacteroidia; order Cytophagales; family Spirosomataceae; genus Leadbetterella; species Leadbetterella lacustris. The sequence goes on along the minus strand of CAMCYZ010000111.1, from coordinate 3,653 downwards.
TTTTGAGGCACTTTTACACACCTACGAAGGTCGGAGCCTTTGAACAGCAAGTGATTTTGCCAAAATCTGTGGTACTTTAATGAAGTATTTGGAAAGTAAAACACCTTCACTCAAGGAGTTTCTGAAAGAGACAAACAAGTTCTAATAAAAGAGATTTTAAGATATATTTTGTGGCAATCTCTCTTTTATATTGAAAACCCAAGACTCATCCCAAAAATGTTGGTGGAGCCAGTTATAGGATTCCATGAGAAACTACCCCTATAGTATTTGGGTGTGTATTGAACTTTAAAGAAAATAACCTTGGGTTTAGGCGGAATGTCAAAAACCACTTGTTGACGCAGACCAATTATTCCTGAAAAGTTATGTCTTGGCTTTGAAATGCCATAGAACACCGGTGTGTAAGCAGCACCAACCTCCAAAAAAGATTCAACCGAAATCTTTGAAGGTGTAGATTTACACTTTAATGAAACCCGCTGCAAAATTCGCCTTTTTAGATTATTCACTAAAAAATTTTGTGTTACAGACATGGGCACAGAAAGTCCGTTGTCACTCCAGCCAAATTTGTCTCTTTTCTTTGAACCAGGCACAAAGCCTATCCCGTAGCGGATGTCGGTAAATGAGTTCTTCCGGCGATTAACAGCATGATCCACATTCAAAGAAAAAATAGGACTTACCGCAAAGGTTTCGATAAAAACAGCCTTTCGGTATCTCGTACGATACGAGATTTGCCCAATTCCTTCCAATGAAAAAATCAAGATTAAAAGTGTAAGTAAGATTTTTTTCACAAAAAATTTATGGGTAATAAAGCACTGTTTCTAGCCAAAAATCTGTCTTGCTTGATTCTAAAAAGAATATTTACAAAATATTATCAGATATTTTTCGGTGTTATAACGCTCCATGCTGAAACTTATTTTAGCGTTTTACGTTTCTATACCGTCTACAAAATGTAATATAAAGGTAAAAGTTTCATTTGAAAATATAGAGGATTGCTTTGGAAAAAATTGAAATCTTGATAAAATGGCTTATAATCCTATCTTTAAAATACTGGTTTAGAAAAAAGTTAGGTAATTTGCGTTCTTAAATATATCAATTCTAATAATAATAAATGAACTATCAAAACGATAAAAAGTCAATAATTTTACCCCTTGCGGTAGCTGTTTCTTTGGTGTTGGGCATACTTTTGGGTGCTACTTTTTTTGGAAAAAAAACTTTTGTTTCCAACGCCGGAGGCACAAACTCGGTTTTTAAGGAAGTTTTGATGCATATCAACAAAAGCTACGTTGATGACGTAAACATCGACTCGCTGTCGCAGTACGGCATTGAGAAAATGTTAGAAAAATTAGATCCCCATACGGCTTTTTTACCACCTCAAGATGCCGAACTAGCCAGTGCCGATTTGCACAATGGTTTCGATGGAATAGGGGTAGAGTTTAATATTTTCAATGACTCACTTTTTGTGGTTTCTCCTCTTGTGGGTGGCCCTTCAGAAGCCATTGGCATAAAAACGGGGGATATCATTCTCAAAGCCGATACCATCAATTTAACTGGCAAAAATCTAAACTCCAACGTTGTTTTTAAAAGTCTCAGAGGCCCAAGAAACTCCATTGTCAAGTTAACTATAAAAAGAAAAGGAACTAAAAATCTGCTTTCATTCAATGTAAAAAGAGACAAAATACCTACTTACTCTATAGATGCCGCCTACATGATGCCCGACAAAAAAACGGGCTATATCAAAGTAAATCGTTTCGCAGAGACCACATACGATGAGTTTAAGGCACATTTGGGGGCATTAAAAACCAAAGGAATGACCCAGCTGATGATTGACCTAAGGGGAAACCCTGGAGGCTATATGGACAGAGCTACCGACATGGTAGATGAATTGGTGGGCGGAAACGACGTAATTGTATATACCAAAGGAAAAGACAGGTCAAACAATTACGAAGTAAAGGCTTCGAAGTTAGGTATATTTGAGAAGGGGAAAATAGTAGTTTTGGTAGACGAAGGCAGTGCATCGGCCTCAGAGATTGTGAGCGGAGCCTTGCAAGATTTTGATAGAGCGACCATTGTCGGAAGAAGAACTTTTGGCAAGGGCCTCGTGCAAGCACCCATTCAACTTTCAGATGGTTCGGAGTTGCGTTTGACCATTTCGAGATATTATATCCCAAGCGGCAGAAGTATTCAAAAACCCTACGAAATGGGCAAGTCTGAGGATTACATGGAAGACATGCACAAACGTTACGCTAGCAAGGAGTTGTTTGTCAAAGACAGCATAAAAGCCAATCAAAAACTGAAGTTTAAAACCAAAGGTGGCCGTACGGTTTATGGCGGTGGAGGCGTGACTCCTGATGTTTTTGTACCTCAGGATACAACTTATTATACGGCATATTTGGTGGAAATGTTCGCAAAAAACATCTTTAGAGAATATAGTCTAAACTACACGGTTCAGAATACGGCCAAGCTGCAGGCCATGGGATTTAATACTTTTCTTAAAAACTTCCAAGTCGATGATAAAATGCTCACCGACATGAAAGCCATGGGGACGAAAAATCAGGTGAAGTTTTCGGAGAGGGATTTTCAAAAATCCAAAGCATTCATAAAAACACACGTGAAGGCTCTGATTGCCAGAAACGTTTGGAAAAACAACGAGAAAAGTGGCCTGACCAATGAGTTTTATCAGATTATCAACCAAGACGACCGTATGATAAAAATAGGAATGAGTAAGTTTTGATTCAGGAAATACTAACAAAATCAAACGTTCATGACCAAGATTATAGACACGCAAAGAAGCGATTATTTCCTAGCTTCTTAGCGTCAAATTATAAACACATGAAAAACAGGCGTATTAAAACAGGACTTCTTTTGTTGTTTTCGTTCATTATAGGATTTCACCTCTTGGTTATTAGTGGAATTATTACTTACGAAAACGTTTGGGGCGGAAGATTAAAAAACCAAAAGGAAATGCTTCTCTTTGAGACACTTTCTATTGTTTTAAATGCATTATTTATGGTTGTAGTTTTGGTGAAATCAAGATATTTGAAGCTGAATATTTCGCCTAAAATCATCACAGTCCTATTGTGGATAATGACATTTTTATTCACCTTAAACACCATCGGTAACCTTTTTGCGGTTAACAATCTTGAACAATACATAGCCACACCCATAACGCTTTTACTAGGTATTTTGTGCTTTATGCTTGCCAGAGAAAGGGCGTAACCGGATATAATATTTAGGCAATAATTGTATTGCGATAACTCATCCGAACGGCATTAAGTCAAGAACGATTTATAAACAACTCCTTATTTATAACCACTAAAAGCAATCATTATAAGAACAAAGATTCCAATCAAACCCAAAGCGTGAAGAATTGTTAGAACAATACCTGCCCGTGCGAGTTTTTTACCTTTTCTTTTGTTCTTTTTAATTCTAAACAAGGCAATTATACTGAAACCAAGGCCAACAATCCCGAGAAGCACAAGGTTAAAAATTAGCTGTAGTTGAGCTAGTGCACGAAAAAAATAATCCCCAAGACAAAATAGCCAACTAAGACGAGAATCCAACAATAGAAGATAATTCATATTCAGATTTCTAGACCTTCGTGCTATCGCTTACAAAACCTGCTGTGCTGTGTACTTTGATAAGGGAATCAAGCTTTT
>CAMCYZ010000110.1 GCA_945885545.1 Spirosoma fluviale | reverse complement strand
TGAAAAAAGTGGCTACCATGTGGTAAAAACAAACAGAAACATCAGAAAAGGCATTCACTTGGAAAATTTCAGGATGAAAAAGGTATTCTAGACAAATCAAATTTAGTAATACTCTTGAAGTCAATAGCCTAGCCTCTTTGCGGTAAATTAAATTTGTATTAAACCTTCATGACTAAGTTTTTAGGCACAAAGAGAAGTGATTATTACTTCGCGTCTTTGCGACCTATCGGTAAAATAATATGTAAATGAATAACGGACTTTTAGATTCGTCAAAGAAACAATTTGAGTATTACAAATTGCTCGGAGAGAAGACTTTTGAGCAGATTTCTGACAAACAAATCAATTGGCAATTCAATTCGGAATCTAATTCTATTGCTTTTATAGTCAAGCATTTAACTGGGAATATGCTTTCTCGCTGGACAGTTTTCTTGACAACTGATGGCGAAAAGGAATGGAGAAACAGAGAAAGTGAATTCGTAGGTGAAATAGAATCCAAAACACAATTGCTCGAAATTTTGAATAAAGGCTGGAATTGCCTTTTTGATGCAATTGCTAGTGTCTCTGATGAAGATTTTGATAAAATCATTTATATCCGAAATCAAGGCCATACGGTGATGGAGGCCATCAATCGCCAACTGGCACATTATCCCTAACATATTGGTCTGATAGTTTTTTAGGCAAAATTCTTTTGGACGAAAACTAACTAACACTTTCCGTAGGCAGAGGAAAAAGTTCAACATTTAACGCTGAAAAATTTTCAAAAGAAAAGCAGAAAGGACATTTTACAGATGAATATTTGAGGACGAAATAGGGATTACCTTGCCAAACACCCTTGCAACAGCCCTTCAAAAAACGCCTTGTCCAAATCCTTCCCTATAAAAACGATTTTGCTCTCTCTGATTTCGTCCGTTTCCCATGGTTTTCCGCCGGAAATGGATAAACTCTGACCAACAGACTGCAAAATCAATCTATGGTTCACATCTTTAGCGTTTATGATTCCTTTGATTCTATAAAGACCTTTGGCTTCGAACACCAAATACCCAAAAAGCCTCATTTGCAGTTCCTTGTCGTTGAAAGGTTCTTGAAATCTGAAAGTGAATGATTTAATTTTGCCGTGTTTGTGCTCATGCGAATGAGGTTTGTTTTCGTTTTCTTCTATTTTTAAATCTGCATCCCTAACCGTATCAAAAATTTCTTTCACAGGGAAAATCATTCCTTTTTCTTCAAAAAATTTTATGAATGGATTGATAGACAGCAGTTTGTGTTTCAATTCGTCCAAATAAACTTCAGAAACCTTAGAAGTTTTATTCAACAAAATAATATCACTAAAGGCCAATTGTTTAATAGCTTCCTCTGTTTCAATGAGTTGATATTCAATAAGTTCCACATCCACTAGGCAGACGATTCTTTTTACTGGAAAATCCTTTTTGATTTCAGAATTAGAGAAAAAAGGGTTCGCTACATTTGCAGGGTCCGCAATACCAGTTGTTTCTATAATGAGCTCGTCAAACTGTTCGGTTTTTTGGCTGAGTTCATTGAGGATGTCATAAATGCCTTCGTTTAATGAGCAGCAAAGGCAACCATTGCTTAGTTCAAATATCTCATTGTCAGGCTTTATGATAAGTTCACCGTCGATGCCTGCTTCGCCGAATTCATTTTCAACGATGGCGAATCTGGTTTCTCCTTTTTGCTCTAAAACTCGGTTAAGAAATGTTGTTTTTCCCGACCCTAAAAAGCCGGTCAGAATAGTTACTGGTTTGCTCATATCATTGCAGGTTGTTTTCTAAGGTCTTGTCTTTCACCAATTTGCTGACGCCACATGGCATAATAGAGGCCTTTTTCATCTAACAATTCGGCATGTTTTCCTACCTCAATTATTCTTCCTTTTTCCAAGACATATATTCTGTCGGCATGCATAATGGTACTCAATCGATGGGCAATCATTACCGTTATGTAATCGCCATTTTCGGTTACTTCTCTTACGGTTGTCGTGATTTCTTGTTCTGTAAGTGAGTCTAAGGCGGAAGTTGCCTCATCAAAAACAAATATTTTTGGATCTCGTAACAATGCTCTCGCTATTGAAAGTCTTTGTTTTTCTCCGCCAGAAATCTTCATTCCACCTTCGCCAATTACGGTGTCAAGTCCATTTTCAGCTCTAGTTAAGAGGTTGTGGCAAGCAGCTTTTCGCATTTTGTCGAGCATGAGTTCGTCTGTTGCAGTAGGATTTACAAAAAGTAAATTTTCGCGTATTGTTCCTGAAAACAGTTGAGTGTCTTGGGTTACAAAGCCAATTTGATTCCTGAGTTCGTCAATATTTAGGTGGTCCGCGTCTATATTATTATAAAAAAGCTTGCCGTTGTTGGCTTTATAAAGTCCTACTAACAGCTTTACCAAAGTAGTCTTTCCCGAACCCGATGGCCCAACAAAAGCAATAGTTTCTCCTTTTTTTACTTCAAAATTTACATTTTCTAAGGCATGATTATCGGCACTTGAGTGTTTAAAACTTACATCAGTGAAAGTCAGTGTATTCACAATTCCTAGCGGTTTCGGATTCTCAGGGTTTTTCTCTATCGGCGTGTTTAGAAGTTTCTGGAAATTATTTAATGATGCTTCAGCTTCTCTGTAAGCCAATATTACATTGCCTAGCTCCTGTAAAGGTCCAAAAATAAAGAAGGAATAAAATTGTAACGTAAGTAATTGACCAACAGTGAGTTCGTTTTTGAAAATCAAAAACAATAAAATGAAAAGAATAACTTGTCTGAGCAGGTTAACGAACGTTCCTTGCACAAAGTTTATAGACCGAACACCTCGCACTTTCTTCAATTCAAGTTTAAGGATTTTAAGGGTGTTCAGCTTCAGGCGATTAATTTCTTGGTCGGCCAAACCAAGGCTTTTTACCAATTCTATGTTTCTCAGCGATTCGGTGGTTGTGCCAGCCAAGGCTGTAGTTTCTTTAACAATCGTTTTCTGAATTTCTTTTATTTTTTTGCTCAATATGTTGGTTAAAGTCCCCAACGCAAATGCCCCAAAGAAATAAACAGCTACCAACGACGGATTAATATTAATAGCATAAATAATTACAAAGACTATACCGACGATTGATGTAAAAGCTACATTGATAAATACTGTAATGAATTTCTCAGAATCAGACCTTACTTTTTGCAAAACCGATAGTGTTTCGCCACTTCGTTGGTCTTCAAATTGTTGAAAGGGTAATTTGAGTGTATGTTTCAAACCATCAATAAATACGTCTGCACCAAATTTTTGGATAACACTATTCATCACATAGTCTTGCAGTGTTTTGGCTATTCGACTTACCATGGCCACGCCGATTATGGCCAATATAATCAAACCCGAGCCTTTTAAGAATTCGCTTTGTGAGTATTGATTCGGGTTTTTAGCAAAGCCATCAATCAGTTTTCCGAAGAAAAAAGGGTCCATCAAAGAAAAAGATTGGTTGATGGCAGCTAATAAAAATGCCAAAAATACATCAGATTTATACTTCGATAAATATTGTAAAAGTAGTTTCATAATGGCTTAGACGAAATTTCAGATGAACATTGTTAACACATTTTGAAATATTAAAATTCCTAACCTTCAAAAATGGTTTATTTCTCAACAAATTGCGGATTCTCGACCTTAGTTTTTCGCAGAAATATTATAATTTATCTGATAATAATTTATGTTTTGCTAAAAAGATATATATTTGCTAAAAAAGTATAGATGGCTAGTATTTTTCCTCCTTGCCCCAAATGCGACTCCGAAGATATCTCCAAAAATGGAGTTATCAAAGGTAAGCAACGATACAAATGTAGAACTTGTTTGTACAATTTTACGGTAGAGAAGATGGGTAAAAGTATTGATAGCTACTATGTAGTGAAGGCCCTACAGCTTTACATTGAAGGTGTGAGCTACCGCGAAATTGAGCGTCTCTTAGGTATAAGTCACGTTTCGGTGATGAACTGGGTGAAGAAATATCAGATAAAAGTACCCAAACAAAACCTGGCCACGCCTACCTATAAAATACTGAACCATAAAGAGTTAGGTGATTTTGTGTCGCGACTGCAGAATGTGGAAGGCAAAGGCATGCTCATAACCGAACTAGGTGATAAGTTTATGGTCATTCAATGGAATAGGATAACTTTTAACTAATCCATAATATCCTACCAAAATAGTATATTTCTTTTTCCACGCTAAATCCTGCAAGTTTGGCATATTTCCTAAACACCAAATATTGTTCTGGAATTGCATTTATCCGTAATTGAAAATTTTGTTTACCTGCTCAAAAGTTGCTATAGCCTTGTTTTTGTGGTTTTCTATATCAATTTAGCTTAGCTATATTGAAATTTCGATTTAAGAAATGTAACGATAATCTTTGTCATCGAAAAGTACAACAAAACCTCAATAAATTTAAACTGCTATGAAGAGATTTATTATTTTATTTTCGATGCTGCTCACCACGGCTGTTTCCTCCTCGGGACAGGGGGCACCTGAATATGGGTCCGGTATGAAAATTAATGTAAACCAAGATGGTTCTAAGTTTATCCGATTTATTACGTGGAATCAGATTTGGTTCAGATCTTCTCAAATGAATCCTGGTACAACTGTCGGCGGTGAGAGTGCCACCAATAGTATAGATATTGGTGCTCGTCGACTGCGTTTTTTAGCTTATGCCCAATTGAGTAAAAGGTACATGGTAATGGCACATTGGGGTATCAATAACCAAACTTTTGTGAATGGCGGAGGCTCTGGAACAACTGGAACAGGCCCTTACGGAGCCGGAAAGAAACCACAAATATTTTTTCATGATGCTTGGAATGAATATCATTTGGTATTACCTACCAAAGAGAATAAGAATTCAAGTCTTTCTGTAGGTGCTGGTTTGCATTATTTCATGGGTATTTCTAGAATGACACAGTCCTCAACCTTAAATTTTATGACTATTGATTCACCCATATTCAACTGGGCTACAGTAGATGTGGCGGACCAATTTGTTAGGCAATTTGGGATATTTGCTAAAGGTAAATTGAATAAATTTGAGTATAGACTAGCCATAAATAAGCCTTTTTCTACAAATACAGCACTAGTAAACGCAACGGATGCTAGAAAAGCAACGGCAGTGGACAACAGCGGAAACAGCAAATGGGTAAAAACAGGTTATTTGGAGTATCAATTCTGGGATAATGAGTCTAATTTGCTGCCTTTCAAGTTTGGGACATATTTAGGTACAAAAAAAGTATTTAACCTTGGTGCAGGATTTTATAGTCAACCAAAAGGAACAAAGTCTCAACTCAATGGTACACTCAATAGCCATGATATAAATTTGGTAGCGGTAGATGCATTTTTGGACCTTCCGGTAGGTAAAAAGGAAAGAAACATGGCATTGACTGCCTATTCTGGCTTATTTAACTATAACTTCGGCCCAAATTATCTACGAAATGTTGGTATTATGAACGTTGGAGTCGCTGATGCTAATTATAAAGGAACTGATAGATTTATGGCTGGTGCAGGTAATGCCCAGCCTATGATAGGAACAGGGACTATTTTTTATACGCAAGCGGGACTACTTTTGCCCAAAAACAAAGAAAAGCCTAAGTTAAGAGTACAGCCTTTCGCAGCATATACCATGAAAAACTTCGAAGCATTGCCTACGGCAGTTTCAAATTTAGACATTGGTGCCAATTGGCTAATTGACGGACATCACGCCAAAATTACCACGCAATATGCCATTAGACCGGGTGTAGAGGTGACTTCAGGAAATAAAAAGTCCTTAGGTGAATTCATTATGCAACTACAAGTGTATTTATAATTATCAACCTTTAAAATATTTTTAACTCAAAAACTTAATTTTATGTCATCTACGAAAAAAAGTTCGATGTTCTCTATCATCGGGGCATCATCAGTAGGAACGATGATAGAATGGTACGACTTCTACATTTTTGGTAGTCTCGCCACTATTATTTCCACAAAGTTTTTCCCATCGGGACCAGGGAATGAAACGCTTTCGTTTCTTTCCACTTTAGCAACATTTGCAGCAGGATTTATAGTTAGACCTTTCGGAGCCTTGTTTTTTGGTCGTCTGGGCGACCTCATCGGTAGAAAGTATACTTTTATGGTTACTTTGCTTCTAATGGGCGGTGCTACATTCCTAATCGGTCTGATTCCAGCTTATGAAACCATCGGCATGGCCGCTCCTTTGTTGGTTTTGTTGCTGAGGTTGTTACAAGGTCTGGCACTCGGTGGTGAATATGGCGGTGCAGCTACCTACGTGGCTGAGCACTCGCCTAATAACGAGCGAGGCTATATGACCTCTTGGATTCAGATAACAGCCACTGCTGGTTTGATTATATCCTTAATCGTAATTGCTATCACCAAAGCATCACTTTCTAAAGAATCCTTTGATGATTATGGCTGGAGAATTCCATTCCTTGCTTCGGTATTGATGGTGGGGGTTTCTTATTTGATTCGTAGAAACATGCACGAGTCGCCATTGTTTGCCAAGGTAAAATCGGAAGGTAAAATCTCAACAAACCCACTAAAAGAGTCATTCGGCAATAAATTGAATTTCAAGTTTGTTCTTTTGGCACTTTTAGGTGTGACGATGGGCCAAGGTGTGGTTTGGTACACAGGTCAGTTTTATGCCATGTCGTTCATAGAAAAAGTAATGAATGTGCCTAAAGAACAAGTAGATAGCATCCTGATTTGGGGATTGTGTTTAGGTACGCCATTCTTTGTATTGTTTGGTTGGTTGTCTGACAAAATCGGTCGTAAATGGATCATGATGGCAGGTATGTTGATTGCCATTTTATCTTATCGTACCATCTATTCAAATATGTACGATAGGGTAGATATCAAACTAAAAACTGAGATTGTTGAAAAAGCCACTTCAATGGCAGAAATAAAAGAAAACGCTAAAAACAAAAACGGCGGCGTGGATTCTGTTTATACAGTAACCAAGGCTTTTGAAGACGGTACGACCTATGAAGAAGTGAAAACCGTAACACTCAACAACGGTGTGGTAGACATGAAAGATGGCAAAGCCTTGATAGACACAAAGAAAGTAGTAACTATCAACGATTCAGACAGATGGTTCTTGGTAATGATGGTGTTTATTCAGATGATTTTCGTAACCATGGTTTATGGGCCCGTAGCGGCATTTTTAGTAGAAATGTTCCCAGTGAAAATCAGATATACGTCTATGTCATTGCCTTATCATATCGGAAATGGTATATTCGGAGGTTTATTACCGGCCATTGCTACATTCTTAGTAACTAACGCCAAGTCTATCAACGACAAAGCCAAAGAAGCAGGCCTAGAAATCATGCCGGTAGATAAACCGTATCTGGAAGGCCTTTGGTATCCGATTATCATTGCAGGGGTATGTTTTGTGATAGGAACGATATATCTCGACGGAAACGATAATAAGGTTAACGATTAATTAATTTTGAATCAAAAAACATTTAATAAAATGGATATTTTAAAGAAAATTTTGGGAATAGTTTGGATAGCTTTGGGAGTTTTTGCGGTGTATTATCTGATTGTTAATCAGGCTATAACACTATGGAATAAAGGCGGTGAAAACGTGATACCTGCGGTGATTTACACCGTTGTACTTTGCCCAATGATAGCTGGAGCTTTAGGTTATTTTGGGGTTTATTGTTTGCAAGGCGAATACAACAATAAGGACTAAGAGCTAAAAGAAGAGTAGGGAGTTTTATTTCTCCTGTTTCTCTTAAAAATATAATTCTTTTTAAGAATTTGATTTTGAAATCAAAATTGAAAATTCCAGAATGTGTTAGGGTTAGATACAGTAATATATGCCAATTGAGAGTAATATCCGTTGGCATATATTCTTCAAAACCATGAAAAAAATATCAAATGGGAAATAAAACCAAAGAACAAAAGCTATTTTTACTTTTCATACTTTTATTAGTTTTATTGAATTTTCCGATTATTTCGATTATTCAAAATGACCAATATATTGTCGGTTTTCCTTTGAAAATAGTAATTGTTTTTATTACTTGGTTTGTAATAATAATGCTGTCGGCGTTTTTCGTGAATCGAAAATGAATGGATTTGTAATCTCAGTAATTTCCATATCGTATTTAGGTTTTTTATTTTACTTGGCTTTTGTTGCCGAACGTTTTAAAAGTAAAAAAAAGAGTCTGATTGATAATCCTTTTGTTTATGCTTTATCGCTCTCGGTTTATTGTACGGCATGGACATTCTACGGAAGTGTGGGCAGAGTTAATCAAACTGGTCTCGAGTTTCTTTCGGTTTATATAGGTCCTACATTGGTCATGTTGCTAGGCTGGAGTGTTCTTCGGAAAATCATTCGAATATCTCACGTGTACAGCATTACCAGTGTGGCCGACTTTATCTCTGCCAGGTATGGCAAATATCGTTCTTTGGGAGTTTGGGTTACTATCATTTCGCTTTTGGCAGGGATTCCATACATTGGTTTACAAATCAAGGCTATTTCAAAAACTTTTGAAACACTTTCTGGCGTTACCGCAGGGCAATATTTTTATCAAGAACCGGCTTTTTATATTTCTATGCTTTTGGTGGCCTTTACCCTACTTTTTGGCACCAGAAAAGTACAAGCCAACGAAACCCACGAAGGCATGATATTCGCCATAGCTGCCGAAAGTATTTTCAAACTTTTGGCATTCTTGGCTGTAGGTATTTTCGTGACATTTTGGATGAATAACGGTTTTGTCGATGTTTTTGAAAAACATTATTACCAAAAAGAAATTGAAAATGCCTTCGATTTTGAAAAGCAAACTGGTTATGGCAATTGGTTCATCCACATATTAGTTTCGGCTTGCTCATTTATGTTTTTACCACGGCAATTTCAGGTAGCGGTTGTTGAAAATCAAAACGAAAACAATCTTAAGCAGGCCATTTGGTTGTTGCCGCTCTACATGTTTTTGATAAATATTTTTGTTATACCAACTGCACTCACAGGCAATTCTATTTTTGCGGGAGATTCAAGCATTTCGGCTGATAATTATGTTATTGAGCTTCCACTGAGTGTATCGGCAAATGTAATAGCACTGATTGCATATTTAGGTGGTTTTTCGGCAGCCACGGGCATGATTATAGTAGAAACTATCGCCATAAGTACCATGCTTACCAATAGCCTTATTTTACCAAGTCTCTTAGAAAATAAGAAATTCAAAGAAAAATATACTTTCAAAATCATAAATTTTGCGGTCTGGATTCGCAGGGCAGCTATTGTGCTTATAGTTTTGCTTGGTTTCTTTTATTACAAAACAGTTGCCAGTTATTTTTCATTAGTTTCCATAGGTCTGATAGCCTTCGTTGCCGTTAGTCAATTTGCTCCCATTATTTTGGGTGGAATATTCTGGAAAGGTGCAACCAAAACGGGGGCTTTGGTAGGATTAATATCTGGGTTCACCATTTGGCTATTCTCGCTCATCCTTCCGTCATTGCTGACCGATACCTCCGGTCAATATATTAATACTTTCATTGCGGGTTTTTTCGATTTTTTTGCTCATTTTAAAATCCAAGGATTTGATGACATTTCAAATACCGCATTTTGGAGTATCGTCATAAATTCACTTTTGTATTTTGTGATTTCTATGTACACCGAACTCACACCATCAGAGGCCAAACAGGCTCTGCTTTTTGTAGATGTTTTTAAATATTCCACCAAAGAAGGTCAGTCGGTTTTGTGGAAAGGAAAAGCTAGAAATGAGCACTTGATAGAGCTTTTGGTAAGTTTTATAGGCAGTATGCAGGCCAAAGAAGAGCTAGAAGACTTTGCTCGAAAAAATAATATAGATTTGAAAGACGTTACGGCCGACCCAAAATTGGTAAGTTATGTAGAAAACACCATCAGTAGCATTATCGGAACGTCCACAGCACGCATGTTGGTGGCTTCCATTACTAAAGAAGAAGTAGTAAGTATCGACGAGATTTTGGAGGTCTTAAAACGTTCTCAGAAAATTATTGAGGACAACCAAGAACTTAAAATTAAGACACAACAGCTCGAAAAACTCTCAAAAGAACTTAGAAATACAAACGAGAAGTTGCAAAAGTCAGATACGATAAAGAACGAATTTTTGACTACCGTAACGCATGAAATAAGAACACCCCTAACTTCCATAAAAGCTCTTACAGAGATAATATACGACAATGAAGATTTAGGATTTGACCAAAAAAAGATTTTTCTGAACACCATCATCGACGAAACAGACAGGCTAAGTCGTCTCGTGAATCAGGTTTTGGATTTAGAAAAATACGAGTCAGGAAAACATAAACTAATTAAAAAGAACATTGATATTCCAAACCTGATTGACACTGTCTTTTTAAGAATGGAGGAGTTGGCCAAAGAGCGAAATGTCAAACTCAAAAGCTTTATTCACAAAGAAATAAAAGATTTTAAAGCAGACGAAGACAAGCTGATTCAGCTATTAATAAATTTGTTATCGAACGCCATTAAATTCTCTAGACCTGAAAAAGGTTGGGTGTTATTGACTGTGGATACGAGCAAAAATAATGTGATTTTTACAGTGGAAGATAATGGTGTGGGTATTCCACAGGAAATGCAAAGCAGGATATTTGAAAAGTTTTATCAAGCTGACAATCAGGACTCTATCAAAGAGAAAGGAAGTGGCTTAGGTCTTTCCATATCAAAAAAGATAGTTGAAATTCACAAAGGAAACGTAAAGCTCGAGAGTATGCCAGACAAAGGCACCAAGGTAATGGTAGGTTTTCCATATTAAAATGTATAGGTTATGATTCAGAGAAATGAGCTAAAAGTATTGATTGCGGACGATGAACCCAGCATCTTGATGTCTTTGGAGTTTCTTTTCAAAAAAGAAGGTTACAAAGTTCTGATAGCAAGGGATGGACAGGAAGCCATAAATATGTTTGATTTGGAGCAACCAGCCATTATGATTTTGGATATCATGATGCCCAATGTAGATGGTTACAAGGTTTGTTCTTATGTTAAAACAAATTTCAAAACAAGAGCTCCTAAAGTGGTTTTTTTAAGTGCCAAAAACAAAGATACAGAAATAGAACATGGCTATGAATTAGGTGCAGATTTGTATATTCCAAAGCCATTTTCCACACGTGAATTGATTAAAAAAGTCAATCTGATTGCAACAGACATGTTGTAAAAAGTAAAGAAATGGAGTATAATCATTTTTATCAACAAAGTTTTTTACAAAGAGGTAAGTGACGGGGCAGAAAAGCGGCCAAAATAGCTTTGTATAATACCCCGAAAACGGTATGGACTTTTGATAAGCAGGTTTATTATAAATGGTATTCAGTTGGAGGGTTAAATTCCTGTGATTTAGTTGTAAATAAGTATGTTAAAGATGATGAGGGTCGTGATGTAGCCATGCTTTTTGATTCGGCAGTAATCAATACCAAAAGAAAATGTACTTACAACGAAGTGAAACACCGAGTTCCTAAAAGAGCTGCTGCTTTATGTGACAAAGGTGTGGCGAAAGGTCAGCATCTATATGTCCAGGGTGCCCTATGTCGCTTTTTCTATGTTGGGTTGTGCTCGTTTGGGTTCCGTTTATCCAGTCAGTTTTTTTTGGCGGATTTGCAACGTATGAATTGGCGATCAGAAAGTAAGACGCTGAATCAGAATGTCTAAAAAAAATACGTTATGTCGAGTCTGAGAATTATTTTTGTGGCAGGTGATAGCTGTTACCCATCTACCCTGAAATGCCTACAGGAATTTACCAAAGAACCAATAATAGACCATTGGTGGTTTTGAATGATAGTTCAATCATTTCAGGAGAGTAAGTTCAGAAGGATTCGGTATCTTTGGTGGGTCTACAAATAGGAGTTCTTATGGCTTTCTGAACTGTGGTGATTGTCAAAAGATTGGCTAAACCCGTTCCGGCAAAATCTTAAGAAAAACCATGCGTATGATAGCTGATGATAAGGTGTTTACGGTACCGTCAACGATAGACGACCCAGCCGTTTTGGAAGAAATAAAAGTGATTTTACAAGATAACAACATAGGTTTAGTTTCGAAAAAACAATTTTAAATTAAAATACATCAATGAGAATTAGAAGTTTTGAGGATTACGAGAAGGCTTACAAAGAAAGCGTAGAGGATCCCGAGAGTTTTTGGGGTGAAGTAGCCCAAGAATTTGTGTGGAAGAAACCATGGAAAAAAGTCTTAGAGTGGGATTTTAATAATTACGATGTCAAGTGGTTTAAAGGTGGCAAGATGAACATCACGGAGAATTGCCTCGATCGCCACGCACAGAATAAGCCCAATCAGCCAGCCATCATTTGGGAACCTAACGACCCTGCCGAGGAGTCCATTACGCTTACTTACAAGGTATTGTATGATAGGGTTTGTAGCTTTGCTAATGTGCTGAAAAAGAACGGAGTAGGCAAGGGAGATATTGTGTGTATCTATATGCCTATGATTCCTGAATTGACCATTGCCGTTTTGGCTTGTGCCAGAATAGGAGCTATACACTCGGTAGTTTTTGGTGGTTTTTCGGCCCAATCTATCGCCGACCGTATCAACGACAGCCAGTGTAAAATGGTTATCACCACCGACGGTGCGGTTCGAGGAGCCAAACATGTACCAATGAAAGACACCGTTGACGATGCCTTAATCGGCTGTCCGTCAGTTGAAAAGGTAATTGTAGCTACGCATACCCGCACGCCAGTTTCGATGATCAAAGGCCGTGACGCTTGGTGGGAACATGAGGTGAAGCTCGTAAGTGCCGACTGCCCCGCCGAGGAAATGGACTCAGAAGATCCGTTGTTTATTCTCTATACATCGGGTTCTACCGGCAAGCCCAAAGGCGTGGTACATACTTGTGGAGGCTATATGGTTTACAGCACTTATACTTTCCAGAATGTGTTCCAATATGACCCGGGCGATGTGTTTTTCTGTACAGCAGATGTGGGTTGGATTACTGGCCACTCTTACATCATTTATGGTCCGTTGGCCTCAGGAGCACAGTCTTTGATGTTTGAAGGCGTACCCACTTACCCTGACGCAGGCCGTTTCTGGGATATTATCGACAAGCACAAAGTGAATATTTTCTACACCGCACCTACAGCCATCAGATCATTGATGGGTTTTGGAGATGAGTATTTCAAAGACAA
>CAMCYZ010000109.1 GCA_945885545.1 Spirosoma fluviale | reverse complement strand
AAACACCATTGACTGAACTTATCCTTCCTCTCATGTGATCTGGCGGAAGTATCTGCAAAATCGTAGACCTAACCACCACACTAATACTATCAAAAGCACCAGTAAAAAATAATGCAAAACATGAAAGATAAAAATTGGTTGAAACCGCAAAAACTAAGGTAGCAACACCAAAACCTGCTACTGCCAAAAGCATATTTCTCCAAGCCTTATTGGTTGGAGGAAAATAAGCAGTGCCTAACATCACTAGCACAGCTCCTACCGCTGGAGCTGCTCTAAGAAAACCCAAACCTTCAGCTCCTACATTAAGAATATCTTTAGCAAAAACTGGCAAAATGGCTATAACACCTCCAAACAACACCGAAAACATATCTAAAACTATGCTATACCAAAGAATTTTATTTTGCCTTACAAAAACAAAACCTTCTTTTAAGCTCTCCAAAAGTTTCCCTTTCGTTTGATTTTTTATTTCCTTTTTAGATATGAAAGATGCCAAAATAATAGTGAGAATAAATAAGCCAAAAACTACCCAAAGTGAATTTATAAATCCAATAAATGCATATAAAAATCCACCTAAAACTGGACCTGCGATTCTCCCCACTTGCCAAAACTGAGCACTCCAAGAAGCAGAGTTTGAATAATGTTCGGCTTTGACTAAAAAAGGTTTCAACGAAGACCAAGAAGGATTATAAAACCCTCTGGCTATCCCAAATATAAATACACTTAAATAAATAACCCAAGGCTGGTTTTTTTCATCAATTTTAAAGAAAAAAGCATCCGAAAGCCCAAATATCAAGATTAATGTGACTATGCAGACCACCACAAAACTCCATAAATATATCTTTTTACGATTAAACCTGTCGGCCATATACCCGCCAAAAAGTGCCAAAGAAATAAAAGGAACAGCCTCTGCTAATCCTATCAATCCTAAAGCAAGAGGGTCGTGCGTAAGCTCATATAAATAATACGACAACACCAACTCCTGAATCAAAATAGCAATGGTAAAAAACAACTGAGCACTTATAAAATACCGAAACTCGGGGTATCGCAGGGCAGAATAAGGGTCTATTTTGTTCATAAATATCTAAATACAGAACTAAGCATTACATTTAAAAGGACATCTTTGACCTTCGCCTAACCAATTAACTTCAAAAGAATTAAAATAATTCTGTTCAATAGAAAGTTTGTTGGCTTAAAACTGTTCATGAAACAAAGAAATGCAATTTATACTATTATTCAAATCTACCTGAAATAGACAAGGAAAACTATTTCTGTCTGAGTACTAAAAAATTCTATCAAATTTATGATTTACTAAAGACAATTGTTGACATAGAAATTTAGCTAAAAAGCGTTTAAAAGAAGCGGAAGTTTTGCTTGATAAATGTTTTTTTGAAAATACTTTTTATTTACCTAGGTATTCGATAGCGTCAAGGCTATGAGTGCGAATTTATAAACATTTAAAAATTGAACATTTTTTTCAGATACAACAGAGCTTCTTAAAAAAGCATATTTTGCACATAATTTAGGAGAAATCAAATCATACCTGGCTTAAGAAATAAATTAATGTCAAAACAAATCCTGCTATTGGAAACAAAAAAGTACTGAATAAAAACTGGAATAAGATAGATTCGTGAAGAGAAAATTATTGGTAAAATTAAAATGTTAAGGCATTTGATGGGGTTTCTTTAATAAATGCAATTGAGAACCCCAAAAATAGTTTTTTAAGGTGGATGCAAAAAAATGGCAGAAGAAATAAGAGCTAAACTTTTTGAGATTAATAAACCATCTCTCAAATATTCAACTCCGCTGGTTTAAAAATGGGGGTAGGCTTACATAATAATGATTTTATTGCAGAGAGAGATAGGTAATTAATGTAAAGGCTGAGCATAGAATTGAATCTTGCTTTGATGAGCAAGATACGATTTATAATATTCTTAAGGACAGAATAGATACCAAATCATTGCAAAAAATCAATAGAATAGCGGTCTACAATTCAAATGACGAAATTCAAGGTAAAAGGGAAGACATTGTAAAAATAGAAGAAGATTCAGCTTATTTGTAAAAGTCTACTATTTCATTTCGTATTATTTTCCTAATTCTACATCGTAAAAGTGCCCAACCATTCATTTGCAATGATGCTGCCCGCTAAAAAAGTAATTTAAACCCAGACTAGCTCTGGTTTTTTTTGATTTGACCATTGTATTTCACACCAAAGCAAAAGGAGGCTTTCGCCTCCTTTCGGTATAAAATTATTCTTTCTCTACAATATATCCGCCACTTTCTCGTCCTCCATCGCAAATGGCTGCTTATAAATCCGCTTGCCTGTTGCTTTGAAAATCGCATTCGCCAAAGCCCCGCCTGTTGGTGGTAGAGCTGGCTCTCCTAAACCTGTTGGGTCGATGCCATTATCCACGAAATACGCATCGATTTCAGGCACTTCATTGAATCTTATCAATCTGTATTGGTCAAAATTCGTTTGCTTTGGAGCTCCGTTCTCAAAGTTCAGATTACCGTACATCGCATGACCAAGTCCATCAACTATAGCTCCATAAATCTGATTTCTCGCTCCACTTTGGTTGATTACTATTCCACAGTCGGTTACCGCAAAAACTTTCTTGAGTGTAGGTTTTCCTTTTTTCATTTCTACTTCGGCTATTTGGGCCACGTAAGAATTATGAGAAAAATAAACACTAAAGCCTTGATGCAATCCTTTCTTGGCACTCCCCCACTTCGCTCTTTCAGCTACTGTAGTTATTACTTTTTCGAACCTTGCTGGCTCATAAGTTATTTTGCCCACAGGTTTCTCTATTGCCTTTTTGAGCAATTCCAAACGCAATTTCACTGGATCTTTTCCAGCTGCAAAGGCTATCTCATCAATAAATGCCTGCTCGGCATAAGCCAAGAAGTTCGTAATTGGAGCTCTCCATGGACCTGTAGTAATATCCGACTTATAATCAGCCGATTCTATCAACACATTGTCTATCGCACCGACAGGAAAATTGTCTTGTCTAGTAGAGTTTCCAGCATTCAAGCCAACACCCTTCAATGCAAATCCAGTCACATTTCCTGCTTTGTCTATAGAAGCTTTGAATTTATATCTTACAGCTGGACGATAAATTCCTCCACTCATGTCATCCTCACGTGTCCACATCAATTTTACTGGAGCTTTTATAAGAGACGAAACCTCGGCAGCTTCAAGAGCATAGTCGTTGTTTAGTCTTCTACCAAATCCGCCACCCATTTTGGTGAGCTCCACTGTAATATTTTCAACAGGAATATTAAGCAACTTAGCCACCTGGTTTTGAGCAGATTGCGGCGTTTGCGTTGGCCCTACCAATTTTGCGGAATCCGTTTTCACATCTGCAAAAAAGTTCATCGGCTCCATCGGACTGTGCGACAAAAACGGACATTGATACTCTGCCTCAATGATTTTATGAGCTTCGGCAAAGGCTTTCTCTATATCACCATCTTTTCTTCTCACCTCAAAAGGTCCGTTTTTCATCATGTCTGTAAAGATTTGGTTGTGTTTTGTATCACTTTCCAACTCTTTCGTATTTGTCCAATTGATGGTCAGCACTTTACGGGCTTTCATAATTGGCCAATTCGACTTACCAATAATGGCCACTTTATCTTTAAAAGAAATCACATCAATGACTCCATCAATCTTTTTGGCTTCGATTGCATCAAAATCCTTGAGCGTTTGACCAAATCCTTGAGGTCTAACTATCTGTGCGTAAAGCATTCCAGCTTGCTTATAATCCATGCCATACTTAGCTTTTCCGGTAAGTACAGTTTTATTATCTACACTTTTTATAGTTTGCCCTATAAGCTTAAACTCCTTATTTGACTTTAAAGGAATTTCTTTTGGTATTTCTACCGAAACAGCCTCCTTTACCAAATCTCCATAGCTGATTTTTTCACCTTTCGCATTGATAACAAACCCTTTATCTGTCTTCAAGGAAGCGGCAGACACATTCCATTTTTTTGCGGCGGACGCCATCAATGCGTATCTGCCAGTTGCTCCAGCTTTTCTGAGCCTTTCCCAAGAATGCTTTATAGCTCCACTACCGCCAGTGAGTTGTCTTTCAAATCGTTTGATATCTAAGTCGGCCTGTTCTACTACCACTTTTTCCCAATCCACGTCCAATTCTTCAGCCACTATCACTGCAAAAGCCGTTTTTATACCCTGACCAATTTCTGGATTTGGAGAAAAAATCGTGATAATGTTGTTACTATTGATAGTCAAAAAGGCGTTACTCAACAATTCGTCTTTCAAGTTTTCTAAACTGATAATTTCAGCATTCGAATTACCCAAACTGTTAAACCCAATCACCAAACCTCCTGAGGTCAGAAGCATGTTTTTCAAAAAGTCTCTTCTATTATTTTTCATCTTTTCTGAAGTTTAGCTGCAAGTTTAACGGCCTCATTGATACGGTGATAAGTGCCACATCTGCAAATATGAGCAGACATAGCCATAGAGATTTCTTCCTCATCGGGATTGGGATTCTCCTTCAAAAGAGCAGCAGCAGTCATCATTTGGCCTGACTGGCAGAAGCCACATTGTGGTACATCTAAAGTGTCCCAAGCTTGTTGCACAGGATGGTCTCCATTTTCTGACAAGCCTTCAATGGTCGTAATTTCTTTTCCGATTGCCAAAGTGACTGGCGTAACGCAAGAGCGAGTAGGCATACCATCAATATGAATGGTGCAAGCTCCGCATTGGGCCATTCCACAGCCATATTTGGTACCCGTAAGATCGAGTGTATCTCGAAGAACCCAAAGCAGAGGGGTATCCTCAGATACGTCTACCTTTAGTTTTTTTCCGTTAATGCTAAGTGAATATTCTGACATTTAATGCTTGATTTTGTACATCTAAATTACAAAATATTAACCAAAAAACGCAATTAAGGTTTTAAATTAAGAAACATTGGCTTTTTTTGTAGACAAAAAGCTCATTACAAAGGCTATGAGTCCGAAAACGAGAATAAAAAGTATGCCTGTCATGGTATGTAAAAATGTAGCGAGAGTAATCCCGTCCTGATTCGAAAGCCCATACAAAGCCACGATTTTACCAACCAAAAGATGGTAACTTCCGATGCCGCCAATAGTTGGAACCGCCATACCTATTGAGCCCATCACCAAAATGGTCAATACTGCCAGAAAACTTAGTGAATCCCCTAACGAAACGGCTTTACAAAGAAAATAGGTAGAAACGTAGTACATAGCCCAAATGAAAAAAGTATGCATAAAAAACTTGGCAGATTTTTCAATTTTCAACACGCTCAGTAAACCGCTTCGAAGCCCTGCTGAGAAGTCAAATATCTTTTTTAAAAGTCCTATTTTCAAAAACCTTTCTTTATATTTTTGAAAAATAACCAAAACTAAAACACCCAAAAGCAAAAAAACTCCACCAATTAGCAAGAAATTGATGGGACTTTGATTTCCAAATAAATCAACAAAAAGTAACTTAATTCTTCCAAATTCTAGCAATAGATTTACCAAAACCAAAACACCCAAAATCAAAACGTCTATGATTCTTTCGGCAATTACAGCACCAAAGGACTTGTCAAATGGCACATTTTCGCTTTTTTGTAAACTTGCTGAGCGAGCTAACTCTCCAGCTCTTGGAAAAACCAAATTGGTTAGATAACCAATTAAAACCGCAATGGAAGTATTTTTTAAAGAAGGTTTGTAACCCATTGGCTCCAGCATGATATTCCACCTGGCGGCACGGCTTAGATGGGCCAATAATGCCAAAACGGCAGCTAAAAACACCAGAAAATAGTTGGCATCCTTAAAACTTTGGAGTGTAACCAACAAATCGATATCCTTAAAAACCCAATTAAGCAGTGCAAAGCCCAAACCGATGGGAAGTATGTATTTTAGTGCTTTTTTCAAACTTCTTGATATTATGAAACTACACGATTGTTTTCGTCAGGAAAAACTACGGTAGGTTTGTGAGCTGCAGCTTCTTCTTGGGTCATCCAAGCATAAGATATAATAATAATGATATCTCCTGGCTGTGCTTTCCTGGCTGCGGCACCATTCAAACAAATAATACCAGTATCCCTTTTGCCTTTAATGGCATAAGTCTCTATTCTTTCACCATTGTTATTGTTAACAATTTGTACTTTTTCGTTTTCCATAATTCCTGCGGCTTCTAAAAGTGCCTCGTCTATGGTTATACTTCCTACGTAATTAAGTTCCGCTTGTGTAACTTTTACCCTGTGTATTTTCGACTTGAATATGTTAACTAACATCCAATCTGTTTTTTTATGCAAAAATACAACCATAATAATGAAATAACAATAATCCTAAAAACCAGTTTTCTACTTAAATTTGCAATTCAATAAAAAAACGTATGTCTAGACCTCAAGTTTACTTTACAGCTGGCCCGGCCGAATTATACCCCAAATTTGAAGAATATTTACAAGAATTTGTGGATCAGCAAATTGGGTCGATTTCGCATAGAAGTGGTCAATTCAAAAAAATCTATCAACATACCGACGAGCAGCTGAGAGTATTGATGAATATTCCTGCCGAAAACGCCATCATGTTTACAGGTTCAGCTTCTGAAATTTGGGAAAAACTATTGCTTAGCACGGTAGAACACGAGTCTTTTCATTTGGTAAATGGCTCATTCTCAGCCAAGTTTCACCAATATGCTCAATTATCACAAAAACATGCCATAAGTTTTGAAAAACCGTTGGGTCAAGGATTTTCTTACGGCGAAATTGTAGTTCCTGAGTTTGCGGAGTTGATTTGTACCACCCAAAATGAGACTTCCACAGGTGTACAAATGCGTGAAGCTGACATACATAAACTTAAGCGAAGCAACAACGACAAATTGATAGCAGTAGACATGGTTTCGTCTGCCCCAATTCCGAATTTGGATTTTTCAGTAGTAGATACTGCCTTTTTCTCGGTTCAAAAAAGCTTTGGAATGCCCGCTGGGTTGGGCGTTTGGATAGCAAACGAAAGATGCCTAGAAAAATCTAAACATCTCAAATCCAAAGGAGTAAACATCGGAGCTCATCATGATTTACCCACTCTTTGGAAATTCGCCAAAGAATACCAAAACCCAGCCACACCAAACGTGATGGGAATTTTTATCCTTGGGAAAATAGCCGAGGATATGAACAAAATAGGCATAGAGAAAATCAGAAAAGAAACAGACGAAAAAGCCAAGAAACTTTATAAATATTTTGAAAACAAAGCTGGATATGCTTTATCAGTCTCTGAAAGCGAATTAAGATCAAGAACGGTGGCGGTAATAAACACCGAAAAACCCTCTTCAGAAATTATTAATTACTTAAAAAGTAAAAATATGATAATTGGCTCAGGCTATGGCCCAGGCAAAGATTCTCAGATTAGAATCTCAAATTTCATCGCCAATAGCTCCGAACAAATAGACAATTTATTAAAAGAAGTTGAAAAGTTTTAGAAAATATTGGTTTTCAAAATAAAAACTCCTAATTTTGCAGCCCAATCGAGGAATAATTAGATTTAATCAATAGAGAAATGAAAAAAGATATTCATCCAAATTATAGAGCAGTAGTATTCTGGGACTTGACTTCAGACGAAAAATTCTTAAGCCGCTCATGTGTTGACACTAAGGAAACAATCGTTTTCGAAGACGGCAAAGAGTACCCAGTTTGCAAAGTCGAGGTTAGCTCGAAGTCGCACCCATTCTATACAGGTAAAAACGTATTATTGGATACTACAGGACGTGTTGATAAATTCAATAAGCGTTACGGTAAGAAATAATTCGTACAAAAACTTTTTAAAAAGCCTTTTCGAAAACTCGAAAGGGCTTTTTTATTGAGATAAGACTTAAACCCTTGGCAAAACGAATAAAAAAAGCCAAATATACCCTTAAGCCACAAATCATACGTGGGCTTAGGTTATTGCTCATCCTGATGAGTCCAATACTGCTATACATCTGTTATTATGCCTACAAAGAATTCAAAGCTGGCTTGATAAAATACAAAGCATTTGGTATTTACATTCCGAATCATTACAAAGTGCATGGCATTGATGTTTCTCGCTACCAACAGATTATCAATTGGAAGTCTGTAAAAGATATGAATATAGAAGGTGTCAGTATAGATTTCGCATTTCTTAAAGCCACACAAGGAACACAAACCATTGATTTACAGTATTTTCAAAATAAAATCAGAGCTAAGAAAGCAGATATTCCAATTGGTGCCTACCACTTTTTTGTAGCTAGCAAAGACCCTATCCAACAAGCCAATCTCTTTAGCAAAGTGGTTCAAATCGAAAAAGGAGATTTACCACCTGTGGTAGATATCGAAAAAGAGTATCATCAGTCGAGCGAAAAAATCAGAAAGAACCTAAAAACCTGGCTCAGATTAGTGGAACGGAGATACGAAGTAAAACCGATTATCTACACCAATGTAGATTTTTACAAAAATCACTTAGAAGGTTATTTTGATAACTATCCAGTCTGGATTGCACATTACACCAAACTTCGTGAGCCAAATCTTGAAAAAAAATGGACCTTTTGGCAATTAAGCGAAAAAGCATCTGTAAACGGTATAAAAGGGAAAGTAGATTTTAATGTCTTTAATGGCACAAAAGCAGAATTTGAAGAGCTAAAAATCAAATAGTTAATTCTCCTTTCTTTTCAACAAAAATGGTTGAAGAAATACAGATGACAAAACCAAAACACCCCCTAAATAAAACTGAGTGGACATACGTTCGCTTTCTCCAAAAATAAAATAAGCCAACACCACGCCATAAACAGGTTCGAGGTTTAGACTCAGATTTACCGTAAAAACTGAAATCTTCTGCATTATTTTTATCATTTGTGCATGCGGAATGACTGTACATACCAATGCCAACACCAACAACCAAACCCAATCTCGCTGGCTCATAGCCAAATCACTTTTTTCGAAGAACAAAAAATATACCACCAAACAAACCACAAAAGCGGCACTCAGCTCATAAAAACTAATCAACTGACTATCAAACCTATGCGTAAGTTTTGAATTAAAAATCGTGAAAGCAGCACACAATAATGCTCCCAAAAGACCGATGAGGATTCCGGCCAAGTATTGGGTCTCAAAACTAAACATTATGGCCACCCCAACCACCGCCAACAAACCCAGCAATATTTCTTTGAAATCCAATTTCTTTTTACCCAAAACTGGCTCTAATAAACTTGTAAAAAAGGAGGTAGTAGAAAAAGTAACCAAACTGATAGCCACCGTAGATACTTTGGCCGAACCAAAAAAACATAACCAATGCAAGCCCAATAGAAACCCTACAAAAAGCATCAAGCCCAAATCTCTAAGACTAATCTTTAGTTTGACTTTTCGTAAATATAAAATTAGAAACAAAGCCAAGGCTGCTATCAGTGTCCTATAAAAAACCACTGCTAAAGTACTGGCTTCTATAAGTTTACCGAGAATACCGGTAAAACTTAAAAGCAAAACCAAAAAATGTAATTTTAGATAATCTCTCATAATTCCTAAAAATGAAAAACCCAACAATTGCCGGGTTTTATTCTATTCTACCTTTAATATTTTTTACTGCTCTATGAGTTCCGCTGGTTTCACTCGACTGGGCTGAGCTTTTTTTTTACTTTTTTCCTCTCTTCTAAGTAAAATCCTTTGTTTCAGGCTCATCCATTTTTCATATAAGCTTGATTCTTTGATAAAGTCCCAAAACTCGGGCTTTTTCCCTTCAGTTATTACTGTCCTTACTTCATCTGCATCGTATTTCATTCCCGTACACAAGCAATGTGCTCTGTTTGTACGATTCAGGATATCAAAATTAACACAACTAGAACACCCTTTCCAAAATTCATCGTCTTTTGGCAATTCAGAAAAAGGAACTGGCAAGTAACCAAGCTCCGAGTTAATTTTCATAACTGCCAAACTGGTGGTGAGGCCGATAATTTTTGCTTCGGGATATTTTTTCCTAGAAAGATTGAATGCCTTTGCCTTTATAGACGTGGCAATGCCACTTTTTCGATGATTCGGATGCACTATCAAACCTGAGTTGGCAACAAACTTACCGTGTTCCCAAGTCTCTACATAACAGAAACCCACCCATTCCCCATCCAAAGTGGTGGCTATAACTGCTTTGTCTTCCATCATTTTCAGACGGAGATACTCAGGCGAACGTTTGGCTATACCCGTACCACGGGCTTTTGCACTAAGTTCCATCTCAGAACATATCTGTTCTGCGTAATTCAGATGTTTTTCGTCGGCTACCTGAACTATATAATTGCCAATAATACTTTTTTCTATTGTACTCATCGTCATTTGACAGGGCTTTGCCCTTAATAGGAGACGGTGTATCCGCGGTTGTTAAAGATGAAAAAAATTAAATAAAGAATAATGGCGATTCGCTTATAAGCAAAATACCTCATGCTTGGGTCCTTGCGGACCGCATTCGTCGGAAGGGTGATATGGGAAGATTTATTTTTATCATTCTTTGTTTTAGTCGGTGCAAATATAGAATGAATTCCAATCTTACAATAATTATTAAACTTATTTTTTCATGAATAAATTGTTAAGATTATCAGTCAATTCAAGGAATTAACATTACTAACGCCTATTGTCATCGTTCTCAAACATGCTCAAATAGCTCATATAACGACTTTCTGATATTTCTCCAGCCTCTACGGCATCCTTTACCGCACACTTGGGCTCGTTGATATGCAGGCAATTATGAAATTTGCACTGACCCAGTAGATCTCTAAATTCAGGAAAATAATGGGCCAATTCTTCATTTGCAATATCCACCAAACCTAGCTCTTTTATGCCTGGGGAGTCTATGATAAACGTTTTATTAGGCAACTCAAACATCTCAGCAAAAGTAGTAGTATGCACACCTTTGCTCGAAAAATCCGAAATTTCTGAGGTGGCCAAATCCAAATCTGGATCTAAAATATTGATAAGTGTTGATTTACCTACTCCAGAATGGCCCGAAATCAAGGATATTTTATTGGCGAGTTTCGCAAGGAATTCTTCAATACCTTTTTTTGTCAAGGTAGAGGTTGACATACAGTCGTAGCCCAAATGTGAGTACAAATCCATCAAAGCATCTTGAAAAATTACACCTTTTTTATTCAGCAAATCAAACTTATTGAAAACAATCAAAACAGGAATTCTGAAGGTTTCGGCCGTAACTAAAAATCTATCTATGAAACCCAACGAAGTTTTGGGGCTGGCTAACGTCACAATCAATACCAATTGATCAATATTAGAGGCTAAAAGATGCCCATGTGCAGTTTTGTGTACTGACTTCCTGATAATATAGTTTTTACGCGGAAGAATCTCTTTTATGATTCCAATGTTTTCGTCTTCCAAATCAAAAACCACCTTGTCACCAACCGAAAGCGGGTTAGTAACTTTCAAATCTTTGATTTTAAACTTGCCTTTCAATCGACATGAGAAGATCGTATTTTGCTCATCTCTGACCTCATACCAGCTACCTGTAGACCTAAAAACAGTACCTTTTTTATTTTCCAAATGCTTGGGTTTAAATACAAACAAAACTAGCTTAATTTTTTCTGAATTTAAAACTTATACCTCCTAATAAAAAAAATATACTTTTTACAAAGATTGGTTTAATTTTTGGAGAAATAACCTTGTCTTGTATACAATTTAAAAAGAATTGACCGCAAAATAAGATTTTAAGGAAATTTTAAGTTTTGGTTAAAATATTTTTTGAATTATTTACGTTATTTAAACCAAAAAACACAAAATATCATGAAAAAGGGAGTATTATTCGGATTGGCAGCTTTGGCTGTTGGGGTGGTAGTTTTAACTTTGGGCAAAAAAGAAAAATCTTCTAATAACCCAAAGCCATACTTATACAAATGATTGAATATCAGATATTCAAGCTTATTTGTATTTCAAGATGTTAAAAAATATTTTTTATCAGGTAGAACCCTATTACCTCCTTATAATTGCCTTATCTTTTCACGCAATTAGACCTATTTTTTCCGGTAAATCTTTTTATTTTTTAATTTCAGAATAAAATAGCGAAATTTGATTTTCATCAGTAAAACTAAAAATCAAATGTTTGAAACGCTCATTTACGATATAAAGGGAAATAAATGTCATATTACCCTCAACCGACCAGAGGTATTTAATGCCCTGAACAACAAGTTATTAACAGAGCTCAACGAAGCATTTAATTTATGCCGAAACGACCAATCGGTAAGAGTGGTAGTTCTTTCGGGAGGAGACGGCAAAGCCTTCTGTTCAGGTGCCGACTTGAAGTCCGGAATAACCGACCCGAATCTTGGCAAAGTGCTAAAGGCCACCTACAATCCGCTCATTACAAACATGAGGACGCTCGATAAACCCATTATATGTATGCTCAACGGTATGGCAGCGGGTGCTGGAATGTCACTTGCTTTGGCTTGTGACATGATTATAGCCGACAAAAACACCTATTTGAGTGAGCTTTTTGTAGGAATAGGACTGTTGCCCGATGCTGGTTCTATGTATTTTTTACCGAGAATGATTGGCACTTTGAAAACGTTCGAACTTTGCAGTACAGGCCGCAAGGTATTTATGGACGAAGCTCTTCAACTCGGCTTAGTAAACAAAACTGTCGATTCGGCGTTTTTAGAGGAAGAAGTCGAAAAAATGGCTGATTTTTATGCAAAAGCAGCAACTAAAAGCATCGGTTTAATGAAAAATATTCTAAACAAATCATTCGAAAACAACCTTGAAGGTGTCCTTAATCTTGAAGCGGAAGGGCAAACCCAATGTGGATTTAGTAATGATTTTATAGAGGGAGTTATGGCTTTTTTACAAAAAAGAGAACCTGATTTCCAAGGCAAATAATATGAATGTATATTTCTTGCAATCAATATTATAAACAGAAAAGACAAGACTAATTATAAAATCAAAATATTTTTTAGGATTAATTCAAGTTCAAGCCATAAAACCTTCTTCCCAAAATACAATGTAAGGAGTGCTTTTAATAAATTAGCTTTTGGTACAACAAACACCGCGTATGTCAGAAACAATAAAAGAACGAAGTTTGAATTTCGTAGAGGAAATCGTAGAGGCAGATTTGAAGTCAGGAAAACACAACGGCAGATTGCTCACTCGTTTTCCACCCGAGCCCAATGGTTATTTACAC
>CAMCYZ010000108.1 GCA_945885545.1 Spirosoma fluviale | reverse complement strand
CATGATTTTATATTTTTCCATACTTATTGATCATTGCCAGTTGTCCAGCATGGTAAACAGTATGCGAAACTATTCTTCCGAAAGCCTCAGCTTTAGTTTTTGTCCCAAATTCTTTGGTGCTTATTTCTGTAATCCAATCCTGATCGGTTTGTTCTTCGACAATACCTTGGAGGGTTTCAAATGAATATTTCACGTAGTCCTTCAGTTGCCCGAAATTTGTCCACTCACCAGTGTCATATTTATCTATGACGGTTTTGGCGGTAACTTTTACATCTGTCGCCCCAAATACATTTTTAGCAAAAAGTAATTCTACATCGCCTATATGTCGAATCAAAAAGCCTACTGAGTTGACGGATGGCTCTAGTTTTTTTGGCAAATCAGTTTCCATCATACATTCTATTTGATTGGTGAATCTTGTTCGAGCTTCTTTCCAAAGTTGGATTAAAATCTGTGTTTGAGTTTTCATAAATTTAAAATTTATCTTTTTTTTTAATTTCTAAAGTTACGAATGTTACAGAATTACGTTATGACGGTTATCATAATTGAGTAAAATTACTTTAATCGGATTTTATTTTTAAAATATGACTTGGAATTTTATTTCTAAATTGTGGTATTTTTTGTTGCTACATATAAAAATTATGAAAAAAAACGTGTTCTTCAGTGAATTTACTAAATCTATATCGTAATATTGCAATATGAAAATATAGTTATGTCTATTATCTTTAACTTTTTAATGCTCTTTTTTTATGAATAACCCAGCACCAAATGAAAATGTAATAGATGAAAAAATACTTTCTTATATTGAACATAATACACTAGACTTTAGTGGAATAAGTGATGAAAGAAAGGGAGATTTGGATAAAATAGCGGATTATGTTTCGATGAAAATTAAGGCAAACGAAACAGCGGAATTGGTGTATATCTGTACGCACAATTCGCGAAGAAGTCATTTTGGGCAGATTTGGGGTGCCACAGCAGCCGCTTATTATGGAATATCAAATATAAATACTTATTCAGGTGGTACAGAAGCAACAGCTTGTAATGAGCGTTCGGTGGCCGCACTAAAAAGAGTGGGTTTTAAAATAGAAAAAACTACGGAAACCAGCAACCCAGTTTATCATATTCAGTACAGTGCTGGTGGTCCGAAACAAATCGCTTTCTCGAAAAAGTATAACGATGAGTCAAATCCGAAAAAAGAATTCTGTGCAATAATGACTTGCACAAGTGCAGAAGAGGCATGTCCAGTTGTAATCGGAGCTGCCAAAAGAGTTGCGACTCCTTACGAAGACCCGAAGGCTTTTGACGGAACCGCTGATGAAGCCAAAATGTATGACGAAAGATGCAAGCAAATAGCCACAGAGACCTTTTATGTGTTTTCTAAAGTAAAAAAATAATGGGAATTACCAAAACCGAAATATTTACGAGACAACAAAACGAAACGGCTTTATTGATGAAGGCTCTTGGGCATCCTGCACGTATTGCCATTGTGGAGTATCTTTTGTCTGTGAATGCTTGTATTTGTGGCGATATTGTTAATGAACTTGCATTGGCTCAACCCACTGTTTCTCAGCATCTAAAGGAATTGAAAAATGCTGGCATCATAAAAGGCAACATTTCGGGAAATGCCATTTGTTATTGTATAGACGAAACGGCCATAGCTACCCTTCGAGGGTATTTTGGAGGAATATCTGACAATTTAGAGAAAAAGAAAAAAATGTGTTGTTAAAAAATAAATGATAGAGATATGAAACTTTCAGAGGTGAAAAAACTGCTTACAACCGTAGATGCGGTCGATTTTAAATTACAAAATGGCGGCATGGTACCTGAACATTTTCATGTTACAGAGGTGGGCCTCATTACTAAACATTTTATAGATTGTGGCGGAACCGAAAGAATTGAAAAGGTTGCGAATTTCCAACTTTGGAATGCCAACGACTTTGACCACCGTCTGAAGCCGCAAAAATTATTGAATATAATCGAACTTTCGGAGCGTAAACTGGGCATGGGCGATTTGGAGGTAGAAGTTGAATATCAGTCAGATACAATCGGGAAATACGGTTTGGATTTCGATGGTAATAGATTTATTTTAACTTCTAAAGTTACGGCTTGTCTGGCATCAGACGCTTGTGGAATTCCAACAGAAAAGATCAAAGTTAAAATCGCTGATTTGCAAACTGTGGCACAGGCTAGCTGTACTCCGGGTGGCGGTTGTTGTTAATAAAATACTTGTAGTATGTCTTCTAATAATTGTGCTCCTGTGGTGGAGAGAAAAAAACTAGGTTTTTTAGATAGATTTCTAACCCTTTGGATATTTTTGGCCATGGCTGTAGGGGTTGGGATTGGGAATTTTTTCCCGTCTTCGAAAGATTTTATCAATTCCTTTTCTTCGGGAACTACGAATATTCCCTTGGCCATTGGTTTGATATTGATGATGTATCCGCCACTGGCCAAGGTGAAATATGAAAAAATGGGCGAGGTTTTTAAGAATGCAAGGGTTTTGGGGGCCTCGCTGTTTTTGAACTGGATTGTAGGGCCATTTTTTATGTTTTTTTTGGCCATCATTTTCTTGCAAGATTATCCCGAATACATGGTGGGTTTGATACTTATTGGCATAGCCCGTTGCATAGCTATGGTGGTAGTTTGGAACGATTTGGCAGATGGGAATAGGGAATATGCAGCCGGTTTAATCGCCCTAAACAGTATTTTTCAGGTGCTTTTGTATAGTGTATATGCGTATGTTTTCATCACAGTTTTGCCGACCTATTTTGGTTTTAAAGGCTTAGATGTCAATATCAGTATAGGCCAAATCGCCGAAAGCGTGGTTATATATCTTGGTATTCCTTTTTTGTTGGGCATCCTTAGTAGATATTCCCTTATTAAACTCAATGGAGAGGCGTGGTTTTATGAGAAATACGTGCCTATGATTTCTCCCATTACTTTGATTGCTTTGCTATTCACGATCTTGGTAATGTTTAGCCTTAAAGGCGAACTCATCGTAAAGATTCCGATGGATGTGGTTCGAATAGCGATTCCCTTGGTGATATACTTTTCGGTAATGTTTGTCATAAGTTTTTTTATCGGAAAATACTTCGGTGCAGATTATTCCAAAAGTACCTCTATTGCTTTTACCGCCACTGGAAACAATTTTGAATTGGCCATTGCAGTAGCCATTGGCGTTTTTGGCATCAACAGTGGTCAAGCCTTTGCGGGAGTCATCGGTCCGCTGGTAGAAGTTCCTGCCCTGATTGCCTTGGTGAATTTGGCTTTTTGGTTTAGGAAGAAGTATTTTGCTTAAACCATCACTTCAAGCCCTCCAAATACCCAATTAAGTCCAAATATTGTGTTTCTTTTAGTGGAAAAGCAGGCATAAGCGAGGTTTCCATTTTGTCGGCCGACTTTACTTGGTTCTTTTTATAGGCTAATATTTGTGATTGCCCAGGAAGTTTAACCAGATATTGGTCATTGGTTTTGCTGGTGATAATTCCTTGGAATACAGAACCGTCTGTAAGTGTAATATTGTAGCCTTCGTAGCCAAAACTTATACCTTGACTTGGATTGACGATGGCATTGTAAATACTTTCTTTGGTTAGTTTTTTACCAATTTGGCTCAACGCTGGGCCAAAATCCATACCGTTGCCATTGACTACATGGCAGGCGGCACAGTACATTCCAAATAATTCTTTGCCATTAGCCGCATTCCCTTTTTTATCCAAGAAATTTGCACTTAAAGTTATTTGTGGTTCCTGAGGTTTACCATATTTCTGCTCAAATTGTACTTTCAGGTCACTGTGGAAGGTTTTACTAAACACCACTTTAGCAGCTGGAATGAGTTCTTTGGGCACTTTGTTTATTTTTACTAAATTCCAAAGCTTTACGTCACTTTGATATCCTACCATCGCCAGTACAGCTGCCTCTCTTATTTTGAATGAAAACTTTTTATTCGAAAAAATCAAAATCAACTGTTTCGTAATCACCTCACTGTCCACTAAACCGATTCTTTGTATGGCTTTGATAGCTTTTGCCTCAACGAGTGGTTTGGCCGCAATGGCTTCTTTGAGCGGCATTACACCAAACAGCTGTGACAGAACCGATGCCGCCTTTTCATAAACCTCTGGTTTTTCACTTTCTAAAACAATTTTTTCGAGTCGAGTTCTTTGATTTTTGAGATTATATTTTGCCACGATATCTATAAAATCTTCATCGTTTTTGATAATTTCAAGAACTTGCGGTAGGATTTTATTAAATTCTGAGTCATTAACGATGGTTTCGGCATTAAAATGTTTAAATGTGAGCAAATTTATTTCTTCTGATTTTGAGTTTTTCAAGAGTCCTAAAAGTGCTTTATTTTTGGCATTATTTTCCTGAAAATCAAATGCTCTAAAATATCGGTAGCTATCATCAATTGTGGAAGAACTGATGATTTTGGCCAAATATTCCGGTGTTTTGTTGGACCGACTTCTCCAAATAACATCTTTGGCAGCTTCATTGTTCATCCAGTTTTTATCTTTTAAGAATGCCTCCAAATATTGATCCCACTGTCCGTCTGCACCAATTCCAATGGCTTCTAAAAACCATTTGTCTCCTGTTTTGTAGCTATTTGCTAGGTTAAGCCAAGCCTGTCGATTATCTGTTTTGTAGATTGCTGAGCCTACGGCTTGTTTTACTTGGAAAGAATTGTCAGAGGCCATTTTAGCAAGAAAGGGGCTATTGTTTCCCCTTTTTGCCATTCTTACTGCAGCTGCCCTGATTTGCTCATTTGTATTTTTACTGGCTTCCAAAACATACTTTTCATCCAATTTAGAAAGTAACCAATAGGCTCTTACTTTAAAAACGGGATTAGTCGATTTTGAAAGTTTTACTAATTCATTTTCTGCTCTTTTACCAAATTTTGACAAAGCCGAATAAGCCAAATATCTTACAGAATTAGAAGCATTCTGTAATGCTTCTACACAAGAACTGACAGACTTGAAATCGTAGGTTGGTATTTTGTAATCAGTATTATTACTTGATAATCTATATATTCTGCCTTTTTCTAAGTCGCCGATGAAGTGACCGCCTACGCCTGAGTCGTACCAGTCTGCCACGAAAACCGAGCCGTCGGGTGCAGCACAAATGTCAGATGGTCGAAACCACATGTCTTTTTGGGTGCCGTCAAGAATCACATTTTGATTTATGGTGTAACCCGCTCCTGAATTGGTTCTTTCGTAAGTAGACACATTGTTGGTGCCCGCGTCGGCTAGAAAAAGCGTATTTCTGTATTTTTCTGATAGTAAAGAGCCTTCATAAACAAAAATGCCGGTTGGGGAGCCAGAGCCCGTAACTTTAAGATTAGGAATTACCCCTGGATCGTTTTGGTGCCAATGTTGGTTATAAACAGAATCTTCAAGGTTCGTGCGATTTACACGCCAGTCTGCTCCAGTGATTTCGTCTTTATAGCCATAGTTGCCACCTGGCATCACATAGTTTATTCGGTTGGCTTTTTTGCCATCGTCGTCGTTGTCAGACTGCCAGATTCTGCCGTAGGAATCAATGCAGAGTTCATAGTTGTTTCTGAAATTCCAAGCTAAAACTTCAAAGTTTTTACCATCCACATCACATCTCAGAGCCATTCCGTCTTGAAAAGGGGCTTTGGTTTGACCAATGACCCTTCCGTAAATATCTTTAATGGGTTGGTTGTTTTTATCCAAAAGGCCTTCGCCGAAGTTGCCAAAGTTAAAATATAGCTTTCCATCTGGCCCAAAAACGCAGGAATGCACACCATGGTCGCTTTGTAAACCAGCTGAGGTTTTAAAAAGCACTTCTTTTTTGTCAGGAATATCGTCACCGTTTTCGTCTGTAAAAACGAAGACATTCGGGCTACAGGACACAATTGTTTTATTGCCTAAAACGGTAATTCCGAGGGCAGAATTGATGTCTTCGCCTTGATAGAAAACCTTGGTTTTATCCGACTTTCCATCTCCATTGGTATCTTCTAAAATCAGAATTTTATCACCTTTTTTGTTGTAAGGAATATTGTTTACATCGTTTCGGTAATTGTATGCTTCACAAATCCAAATTCTACCTTTATGGTCAATATCCATGTTGGTAGGATTGAAAAGGTCTGGTTCGGATGCAAAAAGGGTCAGTTGCAGGTCATTATCTTTAAGTTCTATTCCTTCTAAAGTTATGTTTTCTTTGGTTTTTCCTTCTGGAAAACGGTCAAAAGATGTTTCTTTGCCTTTTTGACAGGCAAAGGTTAACAAGCAACTAAAGGAAATTATAAGATTCTTAAGCATATTATCATTCCGTTTCAAAAGAAACTGAGTTTTGTATCAAAAGTTTACACAAATTTAGTTCTGGATATACATTAAAGCAATTGTGAGGCCTCATGATTTCAACTAAGTCAGTCGATATTTTTTTTGATAATGGTGTTCAATTCAGACTCTTTAGACAATAAATCCTCTAACAAAATCCTCTGATTTTTGGCCCTATTGAGGTTGTGTTCAGGGTATTTTATTGGATAATAGATGTCATTGTTGATGTAATCTGTCAGAAAACGTAGACCTTGCATATAAATCATAAACGGCCCAGCAAAGAATAAATTTTCTTTTTCGGCTGGTGTTATTAAAGATTTCATTTGACTCAAATAACCAGTCATGAGTGCTTCAAAATACTCAGTGCGGACTTTAATTTTATCAAAATCAGTACTTTCTTCTGATTCTTTGCAGGTATATGTTCTCACCATGTCGCCAATATCGGATATTATTTTACCGGGCATCAAGGTGTCCAAATCACACACACAAAGGTTTTTGTTTGTCGTTTTATCAAACAAGACATTGTTGATTTTGGTATCGTGGTGAATCATTCGGGTTGGATAGTCATGGTTTTGAATGATATTTTGATATACATCTACCAAATGTCTTTGACTTTTTATGAATTCAATTTCCTCTGCGACTTCTTGAATTCGATTTTGATTTCCGTTTAACAGCGATTCCTCAAATTGTTGATAACGCCAAGCCAAATCATGAAAACCAGGGATGCTTGCTTGTAAACCATCCAAAGGCATGAAATGAAGATTTTTAGTCAATAATCCAAAAGCTTTTCCAGCCTCGTAGGCCATTTGCGGTTCTGAAACACTGTTGATAGAATAGGAATTTGAAATAAACGGACTCAATCGCCAATACTCGCCATCAACTACGGCTAAGTCTTCTTCGCTTGTGGTTTTAATTTGGTGGATAAATAGATACTCTGGGTGGTTCTTGGCCAGATAATCAGAAGTATTTCCAATATTTTTGGCGATAATCTGAGGTTCTTTGAAGACATTAATGTTTATTTTTTGTAAAACAAACTGCTTGCTATCAGAAATTGAATCTAATGAAAAAGTAGTATTAATGTGTCCAGAACCGAAAGGTTTGTAAGTGTAATTATCAGGTTCGAGTCCAAATAGTTTTAATATGTGTTCCAAATCGAAGTTTTTTATTCAAAGGTAAGGGTTTCTGTTTTTTTTTCAATAGAAAAAAACTTCATCTACAAAAAACCAACCTTTATCACCTTTTCCAGGATGCCATGCTGGTAATCTTGAAATAGGCTGTACAATAATTTTTATTTGTTCAATATTGGTTTTATTTAGAGGAATATCTATTCCCTTCGTCCCCTTTAGAGTCATTTTGGTCAGTTGAGCCACATTTACTTTTTTAAGGTGGGTCAAGGGCTTGCCCGCTTCTTTTATATAAATATCCACAAAAACTGGCGGCATAATGTACTGACCGGTATTTTCGGCATAACTAATAGTTAAACCGTTTAAACTGCTCGGTTTTTCAAAGTCAAACAAAGCTTCCATTGGGTTTTCTCGAAAACCTAACCAGTTTTTGTCTTTAAAATTAACAGCATCTCCTTGTTTTCTGTCTATCAGTGTAGTTTCACCATTTCCAGGATATTGTGGATTGGGTTTTGTGAGCAATTTCATACTTTTAGCCTTGACATTAGACTTGAAGAAATAAAAATCTTTGATGTCAGATGCCAGCCAACCAATTTTAGTGGCTATGGTTTTTATGGCTCCATAGTTTTTGAGTGTAATGGGAGATTTATAGATAGGAGATTTTGTAGAATCGGGCATTGTACCGTCTAATGTATATCGAATATCAACATTTTGAAGCGTATGTTTCAATGTGATAGTTGAGTTTCCTTCCAAAATCTGATTTTCGTTTACCAGTATTGCAGGATTGAGTTTTAACGTCTCAGATTCGTCAGGAAGGTAACCTAGGTTAATACTTTTTTTCGATTTTTTGAGTTGCTCATATTGCTCTTTTGTAAACTTTGTTTCCCATAGAAACACTTCCTTCAATGAAGGCATATTCATGATTTTTTGCAAATCTTCAAAGCTTATTTTTGTATTTGCTACGGCCAGGATTTCAAGTTTTTTGCAGTTTTTGAGTTTTTCTATGCCTTTTCCTGTAATTTCGGTTTGGTTAAGATTTAGATATTCGAGGTTTTGAAATTTCGAAATTTCCCCAAAACTTTCGTCCGTCACAGGCATTTTTGATAAATTCAAACTTACTATTTGCTTCCCAATTTTCGAAAGTGAACTCAATGTTTTTGGGTCAAATTTTGAGCTTACGTAAAAGTTAACTTTTACGGCAGGCGAACCGTTGGCAATGGGCTTAATGGTGCAAAATGGCGTACTGAGTTCTGTTAAAGTGCTTTCAGAGGCAGCCGAGAAAGTATAGTTTTTTGCTGCTGTTTTTACTTCTGAAGTAGTATTTAAGCTGTAAAAAAAAGAACTTGGTTTTAAATCACTAAGTTTTTGGTCATATTTTGCACCTTCCTGTATCCATCTTTTTAGAATCAATAATTCTTGATTTGTCAGTTGGGGTTTTCCTTTTGGAGGCATGTGTTTTTTATCTTCCAAATCCAAGTAGGCTCTTTTCAAGATATGGCTATTCAACGTATCATTTCCGACCCAAATTTGGCCATTTTTGCCACCATTTTTGATTTTTTCGATGGTACTCATGTTCAGCTGACCTTTGGTTTTTTGGTCGTTGTGACAGCTTTTGCATTTTTGGTCGAGAATAGGATAAACGAATTTATCAAAAGTTGTTTCAGGTGCTTTAACTTCTTTTTCGCCGAATAAAAAATCCTCCCCGTGTGTAATATTACCACCCAAATGCCCAACAACTCCTACCGCTACTATTGTTAAAATAAGCGTAATATTTGTAGTTATTTTTGAAGAAAATATTTTATTTCGGAATTCATAAATTAGGTAAACTAGCAAACTCAAACCAATGCCCGTGTACTTGTGATTTTTAAGGGTTTCGGCATCATAACCATTTTCAAAAGATAAGATAATACCCGCAAACGCACTTAGAACACTGGTGAAGGCCAAAACAAGTAGGAGGGATTCTAATATCAAGTCGTATGACCCTTGTTCAAGTTTGGGTTTTATGCTATTGAATAATAACAAAGCCAAAGTAAGCCCAATAGGTAAGTGTAAAACCAATGGATGCACTCGGCCAAAGAAAGAAAACCAGCTCGGTATTTGAACCTGATTTTCGAAAACAGCCACAAAAAGTAATAGTACATTTAGTCCAAGACAAGAATACGAAAGAATTTTTTTCATAAATAGTTTAAGCCAACAGTCCTGGAATTACTTTTCCTGCAATATCGGTGAGCCTATATCTTCTACCCAGATGTTTGTAGTTGAGTTGCTCATGATTTAGACCCATGGTGTGCATCACCGTGGCGTGGAAATCATGAATATGCACTGGGTCTTTGATGATATTGTAGCCCAGTTCATCGGTTTCGCCATAAACAGTACCGCCTTTTATGCCGCCGCCTGCCATCCAAATGCTGTATGCTCTTGGGTGGTGGTCTCGGCCATAATTGTCTACACCAAATTTACCTTGAGAGTAGTTGGTTCTGCCAAACTCTCCACCCCAAATCACCAAGGTTTCGTCCAATAAGCCTCTTTGTTTTAAGTCAGTTACGAGTGCTGCTGAGGCCCTGTCTACATCTTGAGCTTGTAAGGGCATTTCGCCTGTAAGGTTGCCGTGTTGATCCCAGCCTTGGTGATAAAGTTGTACAAATCTTACCCCTGATTCTGAGAGTTTTCTGGCCAAAAGGGCATTAGCGGCGTATGTTCCAGGCACCAAACAGTCAGGGCCATACATTTTTATGATATGGTCAGGCTCTTTTGAGAGGTCAGTAAGCTCAGGAACAGCCGTTTGCATTCTGTAGGCCATTTCGTATTGCTTTATTTTGGCCTCAACTTCTGGGTCGCGATTTTCTTCAAAACCCAAATGATTCAGTTCTGCAAGTTTATCCAACATCCTTCTTCTAGAGGTTTTGTCGGTTCCTTCGGGGTTGTTTAGGTATAAGATTGGATCTTCTCCGCTCGAAAACACCACGCCTTGGTGGGTAGAGTCAAGAAAACCATTGGTCCAAAGTTTAGAATAAACACCTTGGCCGTTACCTCTCCCTCTGGACAGTAATACACAGAACGCAGGAAGGTTTTGGTTTTCACTTCCCAAGCCATAGCTGAGCCATGCCCCCATACTTGGCCTGTTGCCTACTTGAGCACCGGTTTGGAGAAAAGTTAAAGCAGGATCATGGTTGATAGCCTCCGTATTCATCGTTTTTACGATACAAATATCATCGGCTATTTTAGCAATATTCGGAAAAAGCTCAGATATCCACGCTCCAGATTTGCCATGTTGGTTGAATTTGAAATAAGACCCCACCATCGGGAAATTGGTTTGACTGGCCGTCATACCTGTAAGTCTTTGTCCGTTTCTTATGGATGCGGGAAGGTCTTGACCTGCCAATTTATTGAGCATGGGTTTGTAGTCAAAGCTTTCCAATTGCGAAGGAGCACCATTTTGGAATAGGTAAATTACCCTTTTGGCTTTTGGGGCAAAATGCGGCAATCCAAGAGGTAAGCCCGCTTCTGACGCGTCTCCCTTAAACAAATTTGGAATTAGAAGTGAACCCAAACCAAGGCTTCCAAGCCCTACAGCGGCTTTTCCTAAAAAATGTCTTCTATTGACATTAAGTCTATTTTTTAAAAACTCATTCTCCATTTTCTATATTCTGATAAGGGTTTCTTCCATATTAAACATCATCTGAAAAGTCTGTAAAAGTGCTGCCAACGAAACTGGGTCTTTAACAGTTTTGTGCTCGTATTCTCCAATTTTCTGGAGCGATTTTATTTTCTGAGGCTGTTTCTTGAAAAACACTTTTTCTTCTTCATAATAATTTTTCAAAATCTCCAATTCTTTTGTGGAAGGCATCCGGCATACGATCTTTCTGAATCCATTTTTTATGGCCTCGTCTATGCTGATATTTCTAGTCAATTGTTCTTGTGCCATTACCCTAGAGCTTTCGAGTACATGCGGGTCGTTGAGCATGGCCAAAGCCTGCAAAGGCGTGTTTGTTCTTGTGCGTTGCACCTCGCATTGGTCGCGGTTGCTGGCATCAAAAATCAACATTGCAGGGGGTGGTACAGTACGCTTAATGAAAACATACATGCCTCTCCGGTACAAATCTTTGCCATGGTCCTGTACATAAGTAGCCAAGCTGCCTCTGCCTGAGGTTGCAACTTCCCACAAGCCTTTAGGCTGATAAGGTTTTATACTTGGGCCACCCACTTCGTTATTCAGTAAGCCGGATGTTGCCAATACATGGTCTCTGACATTCTCAGCCGGAATCCGCATACGGGTACTTCTTGCCAAATATTTGTTTTCTGGGTCAATTTTTTTGTGCTCGTCTTTCACTGTTGATGATTGCATATAGGTGGCAGACGTAACTATTTGTTTGACCAAGCGTTTTATATTCCAACCATTTTGTTTAAAATCGTTAGAGAGCCAATCGAGAAGTTCAGGATGTGTAGGAAGTTCACCTTGCATACCAAAATCGCCCGTAGTTTTTACTATTCCTCTACCAAAAAACTGTTCCCA
This sequence comes from Spirosoma fluviale, assembly GCA_945885545.1. Taxonomy (GTDB): domain Bacteria; phylum Bacteroidota; class Bacteroidia; order Cytophagales; family Spirosomataceae; genus Leadbetterella; species Leadbetterella lacustris. Next base: position 1,356 of record CAMCYZ010000108.1, on the reverse strand, counting down.
GATACGGTTGACATACACGCGGGAAGTCAAAGGGTTTTTATCATCGAAGAGCCATTTCGTTAATCCGTAGCGATTTTTTTCATAGCCCTTGAAATTCAAAATGGCTTTGGGAGTTGTAAAATCCACTAATTTTCCATGAGCATCATAACTTCCTCTTTCCAGAATATAAGTTGGACGCAAAACAGAAGAATCTTTCATGACCATTACCTCTAGTTTGGCCGAATCTTTTTTATTTATGAAGTTAAAAATACTTTTTACATCCTCATCTTTAATTCTCATGTTCGGAGGGTCTGCAAAAGAGGCGTCAATGGTGCCAAAAAGTCCTTTTTCGGGCACTTGATTGAAAAAAGCGAATGTTCCGTAGTACTCTTCGTGACTGATGGGGTCATATTTGTGCGTATGGCATTTGGCACATTCTAATGTGAGAGCCAATACCGATTTGCCGAAAGTATTTGTTCGGTCAGTTACATATTCTACGCGGTATTCTTCGTCTATCACACCACCTTCTTGGGTTATTTTGTGGTTTCGGTTAAAGCCCGTAGCCAAAAGCATCTCTTTAGCCTTTGGGTGCCATTTCATTTTATCCGCCAAAATATCTCCGGCCAATTGCCAGGTTATAAATTTTTTGTAGGAATAATTGGAATTAAAAGCATGTATCACCCAATCTCTCCAAGGCCACATGGTACGGAGTCCGTCGTCTTGATAACCGTGCGAATCGGCATATCTTGCCACGTCCAACCAATTTAGTGCCATTTTTTCTCCAAAATGTTTGCTCTTTAGGAGCTGATTGACCACTTTTTCATAAGCATTTGAGCTTTGGTCTTTGAGGAATGCCTCCTGCATTTCTACGGTTGGAGGTAAACCCGTCAAGTCAAAACTAACCCTTTTAAGCAAAGTTTCTTTTGAGGCCTGTTCTGAAGGTGTTAGCCCTACAGATTTCATTTTGTCGTAAGTAAAATAATCAATCTCATTTTTAACCCAAACCTCATCGGCTTTCGGTAGGGGAGATTTTAAAGGAGGAAGAAAAGCCCAGTGCTTTTTTATTTTTGCTCCTTGCGATATCCACTTTTTAATAATTTTTATTTCATCTTCTGTGATAGTCAAGTTGGAGCTTGGTGGCGGCATCTTCAAAGAGGTGTCTGTACTTGTAATTCTTTTGTACACTTCAGAAGCTTCAGGATTGCCCTTTACGATGGCATGAGCTTTGGGATTGTCTTCAAGTGCTGCGTATGCACCTTCTTCGGTATCGAGTCTGAGATTGGCCTCTCGCTTTTTCTCGTCCGGCCCATGACAAGCAAAACACCTGTCAGACAAAATCGGCCTAACATGAAAGTTATAATCTACCACGTCGGGGAT
>CAMCYZ010000107.1 GCA_945885545.1 Spirosoma fluviale | reverse complement strand
TCTTTCTACATTATTATCCAAAGCATAAATTCCAGCAGCAGCCAAATATCCAGCCTGACGCCAGCCTCCACCAAAAGATTTACGGATTCTTCTAGATTTTTTTATAAAATCAGTGCTACCCAAAAGCAGCGAACCAACCGGTGCTCCTAATCCTTTTGAAAGACAAATAGAGATGGAGTCGAAAGCTTTTCCAAAGTCTAAAGGCGTTTCGGGGGTTTCTACCAAGGCGTTGAAAAGCCTCGCTCCGTCCAAATGAAATCCTAGATTATTCTCCACACAAACTTCTTTGATTTTTAATATTTCAGAAAAATCATAAATGCTTCCACCGCCTTTGTTCATGGTGTTTTCAAGTGAAACCAAGGTAGTGAGTGGCAAATGAATATCTTCGGGATTATTTATTCCAGATTTTACTTGACTTGCCGTTAGTCGGCCCTTGTTGCCATCCAAAAGCTTGACCGAAGCCTGTGAATTCGAGGCTATACCACCACCTTCGTAGAGGTATATGTGCGAATATTTATCACAAATAACCTCAGAACCAGGGGATAAATGTGCTTTTAAAGCAATCTGATTGGTCATTGTGCCAGAAGTACAGAAAAGAGCGGCCTCCATACCAAACATCTCTGCGGCTTTGGTTTCAAGAGCCTTTACTGTTGGGTCATCTCCAAAAACATCGTCTCCCACTTTGGCCGAAAACATGGCTTCCAACATCGCTTTTGATGGTTTCGTAACCGTATCACTTCTTAAATCTATGTTCATTTGTTATTTTTAAATCTAGAAATACAAAGTTAGGGGCTTAATTGGTTAATTCGATAATTTGTTAATTGGTTAATGTTTTTTTTGAAGAAAAATAGCCGGACTGCTTAGAAATTGCAATTGTGATAGTTAAAACTAGCTAATTGACAAATTAACACATTAACAAATTACTATCATTTCCAACTTTTCCTTATTTTTACTAAAAAAATCAATCTATATGCCGGTATTCAACCTCAACATCAACAATAAAGTCTTTAAAATCACCGCTGAGGCCGATATGCCTTTGGTGTGGGCTATCAGAGATCTCGCCAATCTGAAAGGGACAAAATTTGGCTGTGGTATTGCTCAATGCGGTGTCTGTACGGTTCATCTTGACGGTCAGCCGATTCGTTCTTGCCAAATGCCACTTTCGGCCATTTCTAAAAAAGCCAAAATTACAACTATTGAAGGCATAGCAGAACCCACCCTTCATGCGGTTCAGAAAGCTTGGATAGAGGAACAAGTGCCGCAGTGTGGCTATTGTCAGTCGGGTCAAATAATGTCTGCAGTGGCACTGTTGAATACCAACAAAAACCCCAACGACGAGGAAATACTAGCCGCCATGGAAGGCAATCTGTGCCGTTGTGGAACCTACCAAAGAATAAATCAAGCCATCAAAAACGCCTCAAAAATGCTTTAATTCCTCAAATTCAAAGTCCATCTCCTGTGGAGAAGAGATTTAGGGATGAGGTCAAAATACAATAAAGATGAAAAATAACAGAAGAGAATTTATAAAAAACCTAAGTTTGACGGGTATTGGCTTGAGCATCGGCGTAGATGGTTTTTCCAAAAATATAGCCATAAAAAAACTAACACCTGCCTCTTTGATTTTGGAGATAAATCCGTTTATCATAATTGAAAACACGGGAAAAATTACGCTTGTGAACAGCCGCCCCGACATGGGACAAGGCTCTACTCAGGCTGTTCCATCACTTTTGGCGGAAGAATTAGAAGTAAGACTCGACCAAGTGAGCATCATACAATCTGATGGCCGAAGCAAATATGGAAGCCAACAATCTGGCGGAAGTAGCTCTGTACGTGGCCTTTGGATGCCCTTGAGAAAGGCAGGAGCTGCCGCAAAAGAAATGTTGATAAAAGCCGCAGCCGAAAAATGGGGTGTAAATGTGGCCGATTGTTATGCTGAAGCCGGTAAAGTATTGTTGAGAGGCTCTCAAAAAAGCGTGACTTATGGTGAAGTGGCAGATTTGGCCTCCACCTACGAAGTGCCGAAAAATCCGAAACTTAAAGACCCGAAAGATTTTAAGATCATAGGCAAATACAACAAGCGACTCGATGTTCCTGACAGAGTGTCGGGTAAGGCAATCTATGGAATAGATGCCGAAATACCCGGAATGGTTTACGCCAAAGTGGTTCATTCGCCAAGAATTCATGATAGCATAGCTTCAATTGAGGATGCTGCGGCACGTAAAGTTGCGGGTGTGCTTGACATCATAAAAATAGAAAGAGCCATGCCGCATACCAAGGTGGATGCCGTGGCTGTAATTGCTCAAAACCAATGGGCAGCCTTGAAAGGAGCAAAAGCCCTTACGGTGAACTGGAAGTCGGAAAGTGGAAAGTATTTGAACCAAAATACCTCAGAATATTTTGAAGCGGCCTACGTAGCGGCCAAAAAGCCAGGTATAAGAGCAGAGGAAAAAGGAGATTTTGATGCTCATTTTGAGTCAGCCAACACGAAATTAGAGGCCGTTTACGAAACGCCATTTCTTGCCCATGCAGCCATAGAGTCAGAAAATGCCACCGTACATGTCAAAGACGATGGATCAGTAGAAGTGTGGGCTCCAATACAAGGACCCGACGGGGCATTGAGCCAAGTAGCTCAATATTTGGGAGTTGCTGAAGAAAAAGTAAAAATAAATGTAACACTTTTAGGTGGTTCATTTGGTAGAAAAGCTTACATGGACTTCTTAAACGAAGCGTGTGATATTTCACGCAAAATCAAGAAACCCGTGAAATTGCTTTGGACCAAAGAAGACGACATCACCCAAGGGCCGTACCGCCCGGCCATGCTAAGCCGCCTGCAAGGTGTTCTTGAAAATGGCAGTGCCAAAGCTTTTCATCACCAAGCCATCGGTGAGTCTATTGCCGGTCAGGTGTTTAATGGTTTAAGGCCAAACACTGCCGACGATTGGTTGAGCGGAGAATTGAGCCAAGAAAATCATCAGTATAATTTTGAAGTCAACAAGGTTTCATACTCTAGGGTAAAAACGAGTATTCCGATAGTTTGGTGGAGAAGCGTTTATGCCTCTAACTTTGGTTGGGGTCAGGAATGTTTTATAGACGAAATGGCCCACGAAGCCAAAAAAGATCCATTGGAATTTAGACTAGGCTTATTGAAAAATGCTCCGAGATTTATAAATGTTTTGAATCTTTTGGCCGAGAAAGCTGACTACAAAACACCTCTTCCGGCCGGAAAAGCCAAGGGAATAGCCGTATTTCGCTCATTTGACTCTATCTCGGCGGCTTGTGTGTTTGTATCGAAAACCGACAGCGGCATAAAAATAGACAAAGTGGTGTCGGTCATAGACTGCGGTATGTTTGTAAACCCCGACAACGTTAAAGCCCAAACTGAGGGAAACATCATTATGGGTATACAGGCAGCCACCAAAGGCGGTATAACCTTCGAAAACAACCAATGTGTGCAGTCTAACTACAATGACTACCAAATATCGCGTAACTCCGAAACACCAAAAATGGAAATACATATCGTAGAAAACTACGAACGCCCAGGCGGTGTAGGAGAACCGGGCCTACCTCCTATCGCCCCAGCCTTAGGCAATGCCATTTTTAATTTGACTGGTAAGAGAGAAAGGACATTGCCGTTGGTGCTGTAGGTTTTTGGATTTGTTTTTTACAGAAATAACCTTAGAATGAAACAATTACTAGTTGTTTGCTTAACTCTGACAATTTCATCGTGTACCGTAAACAAGTCAAATTTTGAAAAGCCCAAGAAAGTTAACTTCCTTGGCGGAAAAGGCGGTGATGGTGGAAAGGGTGAAAATGGGAAGAATGGAGAAGGTGGAAAGGATGGTAAAAGTGGGGTGGTAATTATCAAGACAAAGCAGCAATATGTCGCATTGCACTATTTTTGAAAGCTACTCTATTTTGAAGACTAATTAAAAAACCTTCGAAATTTTGAGAATTAACAAGCCAATATTAAAAGCAGCTTAATTTTCAGGCAATCAAATGCTATTATTAAACAATGTTGAGCTGTGTGAGTTACATCTTCATTAAACTAAATAATAGTATGAAAAATTTATTGACTGCTCTGTTCTTGGTGTTTGCACCAATGTTCGCCTACTCGCAAACTAAAGATGTTGTTGACATCGCTATTGGTTCGCCCGATCATACTACTTTAGTTGCCGCTGTTAAAGCCGCGGATTTAGTGGGCACACTTAAAAGTGCTGGTCCATTTACTGTTTTTGCTCCAACCAATGCTGCATTTGCCAAACTACCTGCCGGTACAGTGGCAACTTTGCTGAAACCTGAAAATAAAGCCCAATTGGCAAAAATTTTAACTTACCACGTGGTAAGCGGAAGTCTTGATGCAAATGCAGTGATAGCTGCCATAAAAGCTGGAAATGGAACAGCTAGCGTAACTACCGTAAGTGGTGGTAAGCTAAGTGTAAAATTATCTGGTGGTAAGGTAGTTATCACAGACGAAAACGGTGGAACGGCCACGGTTGTCGCTGCCGATTTGAAGGGTTCAAATGGTGTAGTACACGTAATTGACTCTGTAGTATTGCCGAAATAATTCTTTCAGAATTTTGAAGAAACCTATCCAGCAACCTGGGTAGGTTTTTTTATGACTCCTTTATCTTTATATTCCTAAAAGAAACACCTTTTGACCAATCTTGGAGGGAAATTCTTCCTTTGATATTTTTACCAAAAACTGGAAAATATTTGAAGCCACTTTTGGCAACCATTGTTTTCCACGCTTCCGAGTTTAAATCTTGTTCGGCAGTTAAAATACCATTCAAATAAAACTGGATTTTCCCGGAATTCTGAACAATCTTAGACTCGTTCCACTCCCCTGCTGGTCTTGGTTTCGAGATATTTTTCTGTGGCATGAAGCCATATAAACACGCGGCCCATTTGGTAGAATCCTTGAGGTAATCATTCCCAATACCCACATGGTCAAGCAATTGGTATTCAGGACCAGATGCCCAAGCTCTGGGAATGGTATCATTTTCAATAACATTTATAAAAACCCCACTATTGCCTGCTGTGGTAATTTTCCAGTCAAAATTGAGTTCAAAATTGGCATATTCGGCATCAGAAACTAAATCTCCGTGTTCTACTTCAAAAGTGTCCGGATTGCAAAACAATTCCCCATCCTTTACCGCCCAAGCTGAAGGAGCGTCGGCTTTGTTGTACAAATGCCAACCTTTGGTACTTTTTCCATCAAAGAGGAGTTTCCAACCATTTCCTGCTTCAGATTCTGATAGTTCATTGTTGCCTACTTTTTTTTCGGTACAGCCGAAATAGGTCAAGGCCACAAACAACAAAACAATATTTAATTTATTCATTATTAGATATTTAATACAATACAAAGGAAATTTCACAACGGTTTTAGAAAACCAAATTTAGAAATATCGGAAATTTAATAATTTAAAGTGATAAACCCGAATTTAGGAAAATCTCATACTGTTTTTCATGACAATGAACGCAAACCAATTTGATTTGAGACATGGGCGTTAACAAAACTGTGGCTTGAAAACAGGATAACTCTTCTGTTTATCCCTCATCTTTGATGTATTTATCAGCTAACACATTTTTATGTTGAACAAACTAAAAGAAATACCGCATTAAATTAGGATAAAATCTTGTAAATAACCACCAAAAGAATTATAAGATAGATGAAGATTTCAATGATATAAATGATTTTTTTATAAATTTCAGATATAGTCTTATGGGTACGATTACAATTCGACAAATATCAGAAATACGATGTCAGTCAAATAAAAATCAAAAAAATACTTTTTAAATTAAAACACTAAAAAGTAAAGTCACAACTGCTAATTCAAAATTCCCAATCAACAGAAAAAAACTTTTCCTTCGGTAGCTTCTATTTTTTAATAATAATATCAAAACAATTTCCATACCACTTAATAACAAAAAGGAAGGACATTTACTTTGTTTTCTTTATAGTAATTAAGCAATAAGAACTATTTTAAAAGGGGGTACCTCATAGAGAAATTTAGCACAAATAAAATCTTCGAAGCATAAGATCCTTTTGATAATGATTGAACAAAGTTAAAAGCAAAGACATTATTTATTTTTTGCAAAAACTGCCCTATAAAAATCTTTCAAAAGCCAATCGGAATTGTTGGCAAATACTGGAAATCTGAAGCCCCAAAGTCAATTTGACTAATTAATACTTCATTAACCAAAAATATGTGTTACATATTTCGAGCATTTAGTATTTTTGCACCCGAATCAAAACTATTTACAAATAAATGTCTAAAGTTCTTATAATAGGTGCCGGTGGAGTTGGAACAGTTGTAGCTCACAAATGTGCCTTAAACTCAAACGTTTTTACCGAAATCATGTTGGCTAGCCGTACAGTTAGTAAATGTGAGAGAATTGCTTCTGAAATAAAGGAAATGCATGGTATAAGCCTTAAAACTGCGGCTGTTGATGCCGACAATGTGCCTGAGTTGGTTGCATTAATTAGAACATTTCAGCCAAAAATGGTCATCAATGTGGCTCTTCCTTACCAAGATTTGACCATCATGGATGCATGTTTGGAAACTGGCGTGCATTATTTGGACACCGCCAATTACGAACCAAAAGACGTAGCAAAGTTTGAATACAGCTGGCAATGGGCTTACCAAGAGCGTTTTAAGTCTGCTGGATTGATGGCACTTTTGGGTTGTGGTTTTGACCCGGGAGTTACGCAAGTTTACACTGCCTATGCCAACAAGCACTATTTCGACGAAATGCACTACCTTGACATCATCGACTGCAATGCAGGTGATCATGGAAAAGCTTTTGCGACGAATTTCAATCCAGAAATCAATATCAGAGAGATTACTCAGCCAGGTCGTTATTGGGAAAATGGCGAATGGGTAGAAATACCGGCTATGTCGATTCACAAACCAATAGATTATCCAAACATCGGCCCGAAAGAATCTTATGTTCTCTATCACGAAGAATTGGAGTCTTTGGTAAAGAATTTCCCAACACTAAAAAGAGCGAGATTTTGGATGACTTTTGGTCAGGCCTATATTACACATTTGCAAGTTTTGGAAAACGTAGGTATGACGAGCATCGCCCCTATCAAGTTCCAAGGCATGGATATCGTACCACTTGAATTCTTGAAAGCTGTACTTCCAGCACCAGAATCTTTAGGAGAAAATTACACCGGTCAAACCTCCATAGGCTGCCAGATAAAAGGTATAAAAGACGGCAAAGACCGGACTTATTATGTCTGGAACAACTGTCATCACGCCGAAGCCTACAAAGAAGTAAGGTCTCAGGCTGTTTCATACACTACGGGCGTTCCAGCAATGATTGGAGCCATGTTGATGCTTACCAACGAAGAATGGATGAAATCAGGGGTTTATAATGTAGAAGAACTCAATCCAGACCCGTTCATGGAATTGCTCAATATACACGGTCTGCCATGGAACGAGCAAGTGGATGGGGTTTTGCCGCATGAGTACCACTTCGACTCCGCTCAGTGACCGCACTTCGGCTACGCTCAGTGACCGCACTTCGGCTACGCTCAGTGACCACACTTCGGCTACGCTCAGTGACCGAACTTCGGCTACGCTCAGTGACCACGCCGTTGTCTGAGCGGAGCCGAACACAATTACTGCGATGCTTCAATTTTCGCTTTTATTGCCTTTTCAAACTCATATCTGGATGAGTGAGAATTGTTTGCACAGGCGGCTAACTTATGTAGCTCATCAAAATTCCTCTCCATTAAGGCCATTTTTTTAGCCCTTGACCAACCTTGAATTTGTTTTTCTCTGTAAAAAGCTTCGCCAATCCTGTCAAATTCCTCAAAGTAAATCAATTTAACAGCTAGCCTCTTGCTCGTATGATTTGCACCCAAACCAGCCTGATGTTCATCAAATCTTTTAAGTAAATCAATTGTACTTCCTACATAAAATGACCCATCTGAGCATTCAAGAATATACCTCCAACCTTTCATGACTCATACTTATTTTGATTTAGTCGAAGACCAAACTTACAAAATATTCTGTTTCAACGAAATTAGAACCAAATTTTCATCTTACCTTTGCTTCAGTTTTAGGGTTCAAAGGTGCATTTCTTGCATCGAATGAATAATAGGGAATCACGTTAAAGTCGTGAGCTGTCCCCGCAACTGTGCGGTTTATTTGCTTCATTTTACCTCTAAGCCACTGATAAGCATACACTTATTGGGAAGGCAAAAATGAAAAACCAAGCCAGGAGACCTGCCCCAGAATTATCCTTTTTGCTGTCATACGGTGGATGTGTAGCAACGAGCGGTCGCCCTTTTTTTATTTTTTTACAAAAAACAAATGTTTCAAACATTCAAAAAACTCCTTTTTGTAGGTTTCTGCCTGCAAGCAAATCTCGCGTTTTCACAATCCGATAACCAACTTCAAGATGTGGTCGTTACGGCCAACAAATATCCGCAAAAATTGAATCAAACAGGTAAGGTTTTAACAGTAATTGGTGATTCTGTAATCAAAGCCAACATAGGTCTAAGTCTCGGGCAACTTTTAAGTCAGCAAGTAGGCGTAATGGTTATCGGCAGTGGACAAACCACCGGGAGTACTCAAAATGTGTCTCTGAGAGGTGTAAATTTTGGCCATACGCTAATACTGATTGATGGTGTGCCCGTGAATGAAGCGTCAGGAATTGGAAGTACATTCGATATCAATCTGCTGCCGCTACAACAGATTGAGCGAGTAGAAATCATGAAAAACGGACAGTCGAGTCTTTATGGGTCTGATGCAATTGGCGGTGTAATAAACATCATTACCAACAGAAAAAGTAAAGAAAAACAAAGCCTTTCGGCCAGTTTAGCCGCAGGAAGTCAGCAAACACTTCAGGCTAACTTTGGTGTTTTTGGCACATTAAACAGAACCAATTATAATTTTTCGCAGTCTTTATCTACTACCGGCGGTTTTTCAGCAGCCGCTCCAAAAACACACACCGATAAGTTTGAAAACGATGGATTCAATACCTCAAATTCTCAGCTTTCTATTACCCATGAATTAGCTAAAAATTTAACAATTAACGGTTTATATAGATTCAACGCCTACAAAACAGATTTAGATGAAGGTGCATTTGTGGATGACAAAGACTATGCTTATTTGAGCAAAAACAATCAAATTGGAGGTGGACTGCAGCTACAATTACCAAAAGGAAAATTGGTTTTTAATTATTTATACAACCAAACCTACCGCAATTTCAAGAACGATAGCTCTGATGTTGCGGCGAGTGCTTTTTCGCGTTTTTCAAATACCGATTATACCTCAAAAGCTTCTTTTGCAGAGATTTTTACAAATGTCAAACTACACAAAACTACTGAATGTTTAATTGGAGCAGATTACATAGCCCAAAATATGGCCTATGATTATTTTTCAATGAGCTCTTTTGGACCTTTTACTGATGCCCCGATTTTGGCAGACTTGGCCAATATAACCAACAAAAGTCTATACAGTGCGATAAATGTAAATCTTCAAAACGGCCTTGGATTGGAATTGGGTGGCAGATTTAACAATCATTCTGTTTACGGCAATAATTTTACATATTCAGTAAATCCATTTTATTTAATAAACGAATACTTGAAGCTTTTTGCAACTGCTTCGAGTAGTTTTAAAAACCCTGCTCTATACCAATTATATTCTCCTTACGGAAATCTTGAACTGAAGCCTGAAAACGCCAAAACTATAGATTTGGGATGGCAGTTTTTCGGAAAGTCGAAATCTAATTACTTCAGAATGGTATATTTCAATAGACAATATACTGACCTCATTTCGTTCCTTTCTACCAACAAACCACCCTATGGGCAATACATCAACCTCGCTGAACAAAGCAATAATGGCTTAGAAGTAGATGGAAGTGTAAATTACAAAAAACTCTCATTTTCAACCAATTACACCTTTTTAAATGGTAAAATTTCAGATGATTTAAAACTAAATTCTAAGGAAATAAATGCATTCTTGAGAAGACCAAATCACAATTTGAATCTTACGGCATCTTATAACTTCAATTCAAAACTCAAAGGCTCGGTAACTGCTCAGCATTTAAGCAAAAGGAACGATTTGTATTACAACAGCGACACATTTGCAAACGAGGCGGTTATTCTTGATGGTTTTACACAAATACATACCAACTGGAATTATAAAATAAGTGAGGCCGTTGGCGTATTCCTTAACATCCAAAATCTTGTAAATAAATCGTTTACAGAGGTTTATGGATATTCTTCTAGGCCATTTACAGCATTAGTAGGATTGAGCTTCGCAAAATAATTCCTTAAAAACCGATATAATTAACGCCAAAGAATCAATTTCTTTGGCGGTATTTTTTTGATTGAGTAATTTCGCATAAAAAACCAAACAAATGGCAATCGACTTCTCACAAATACCTTCTCCATGCTACGTTTTAGAGGAAAAACTTCTTCGCAAAAACCTTGAATTGATCAACCGAGTTCAGACCCAATCAGGAGCTGAAATCATCTTGGCCTTAAAGGGTTTTTCGATGTACAAGATGTTTCCGATGGTGAAAAAATATCTTTCGGGTGCCACTGCCAGCTCACTGAACGAAGCCCGACTCATTTTTGAAGAAATGGACTGCCTTGCTCATAGCTACGCACCTGCCTATAAACCAGAGGAATTTGAAGAATTGATGGGCTATAGTTCACATATTACTTTCAACTCCCTGAATCAGTTTCAGCAGTTTAAAAACCAAGTAGATGGTTTTGAAAGAAAAATATCAATGGGCTTGCGAATCAACCCGCAATATGCCGAAGTAAGCACCGATATGTATAATCCGTGCGTGGTAGGTTCGCGGTTGGGAATCACCAGAGACGCCCTTGGAGGCACTTTACCAGAAGGAATAGAAGGCCTTCACTCCCACACCATGTGCGAAAACGACTCTTATGTTTTGGAGCGTACATTGGTACATATTGAGGAAAAATTCGGCGATTTGTTACATCAAATCAAATGGCTTAATCTGGGTGGTGGACACCTAATTACCAAAGAAGGTTACGACCACGCTCACCTCATAGCTACCATAAAACGTGTGAAAGCTACTTATAACATTGACATTATTCTAGAACCAGGTTCTGCTATTGCTTGGCAAACGGGGTATTTGAGAAGCCGAGTGTTGGATATTGTGGATGCCCAAGGCGTTGATGTAGCCATTTTGGATATTTCTTTTGCCGCTCACATGCCGGATACTTTAGAAATGCCCTACAAACCCAAAGTTTGGGGAGCAACAGATGCCGTTCAAGGAAAACCAACATACAGGCTGGGTGGTATGACCTGTTTAGCAGGCGATTATATGTCGGAATACTCCTTCGAGAAGCCTTTAGAAATTGGTAATACGGTCATTTTTGATGATATGATACACTATACTATGGTGAAAACCACCACTTTTAATGGTGTTGGATTGCCGTCTATAGGCATTTGGCACGAAGACGACACTTTTGAATTGGTGAAAAGCTTCGGTTTTGAAAGTTTTAAGGAGAAAATTTGAGTTATTTTGGAAAACAGATGACACGGATTTGACTGATTTGTAATGTTTTTTAGAATGACTTTGAGTTTCATGGATTTTAGTTTTTTTTGAATATCCATATTTTTTGGAACGCGGATTGGACTGATTTATAGTGTTTTTTTCAATGACTTTGAGTTTTACGGTAAATTAGAAACACATGAAACGAATCTATATATTGGCAGGCCCAAATGGGGCGGGAAAAACCACTGCATCGCAATCGCTGTTGCCAGAGTTGTTGGATTGTCAAGAATTTGTAAATGCTGACGAAATTGCAAAAGCACTTTCTCCCTATAAACCCGAAAGTGTGGCTTTGGAAGCAGGCAGAATAATGCTTTCAAGAATTAACCATTTGATGGCTGCTGGAGAAACTTTCGCTTTTGAAACCACCCTAGCAACAAAAAGCTATAAAAACTTGTTGTTAAGAGCAAAGGCGGAGGGATATAGAGTTCGCCTCATATTCTTTAGTCTAAGAAATTCAGATTTGGCTATTTCAAGAGTAAAATCTAGAGTTTTAGAGGGAGGACATAATATTGAAAGTGATGTTATTAAGAGGAGGTTTGTAAGAGGTCTCTCCAATTTCTTTTACATTTATTCTAAAATAATTGAAGATTGGAATTTATTCGATAACTCTCAAAATCCAATCACCCATATAGCGGAAAGTGAAAAAGATAAAATTACTATTTACAATGTGGAGTTTTGGAATTATTTAAAATCGGGGAATTATGAGTAATGAAAACACTAAAATATTGAAAGGACTTGAGGATTCATACAAAAAAATGGTGGAATTCAAAAAGTACAAAAAAAGCGAAATCGTAGAAATGCGTGATGGCAAAATCGTGCATTTAGACCCATTTCTAGCTGAGCCAGAAGTAAAATATCAAAAAACAGAAAAATAATAATGCTAGGATTTCAGTTTTCAGACTTTAAGCCCGACGAAAAGAAAAATACCGGTTTTGAAAAACTCTTGGATATTTTCCAACAACTGCTTTTGATATTTTCGGGTAATGTATCAGAAGCTTTGGCATATATGAACGATTTGGATAGGCAATATAAGCTCACTGACGACAAATATGGCATTGCAGATTTTATCGATGACCTGAAAGAGAAAGGTTATTTGGCCGAAGTAGATGGCGACGGTGAGATGATTATGACGCCCAAGTCAGAGCAAAGTATTAGAAAACGCAGTTTGGAGGAGATTTTTGGGAAACTCAAAAGAGCCAAATCTACAGGGAATCACAGAACGGCCTATACAGGAAGCTCTGACGAAAACAGCAGCGACATTAGATCGTTTCAATTTGGCGACAGCCTCGACCAAATAGCCATGACGGAGTCAATTCGAAATGCCCAAATCAACAACGGCATGAGCGACGATTTGGTCATTTACGAGAAGGATTTGGAAGTAACCGACAGAGAGTCGAACATTCAAACCTCCACGGTTTTGATGATTGACATCAGCCATTCCATGATTTTGTATGGCGAAGACCGCATAACTCCTGCCAAGAAGGTTGCCTTGGCTATGGCCGAGATTATCCGAACTCGATATCCGAAAGACACATTAGATATTATTGTTTTTGGAAACGACGCATGGCAAATTTCACTCAAAGACATTCCTTATCTGGAAGTTGGCCCTTATCACACCAACACCGTGGCAGGTCTTGAACTCGCCATGGATTTGCTGAGAAGAAGAAAAACAAAAAATAAGCAGATATTTATGATAACCGACGGCAAGCCAACTTGCTTAAAGGAGGGAATCAGATATTACAAAAACAGCTTTGGCCTTGATAGAAAAATCGTAAACAAAACATTAAACATTGCAGCTCAAGCACGCCGATTAAATATTCCGATAACAACCTTTATG
>CAMCYZ010000106.1 GCA_945885545.1 Spirosoma fluviale | reverse complement strand
TGAGCCATTTTGCCAAAAAAATCTGAAATACAATAGATTTGCTTTTGAATTTCTCCCATTTTTCGGAAGAATTAAATCCCACAAAAGTTCAAAAAAAGCTACCTTAATATAATGTCGCCCACACTGGGCTTTTATTAAATCATCGATTTTTAATGTTACCAAAATGACACCCCTCTGGACTTTTAATTCGGAAAAATCAAAGCGATTAGCCTTCCCTATTTTGAGCAACTTTCAGCCCCATAGATAACGAATTCCCATTTATGATTATATTTTGTAATCTTTTTTCCATTTAACGGATTGAAAAGGAAAGTTTCAACACAATTGGTTTTTAGCTTTTATTTTGGCCTATCAAAATGTACCCGATTAGGACTCTCGACCGATGGTGCTAAATTATATCGTTTCATTTTTTAACGCGAATCCCTAGCCTCATAAAGGCGATATTCTGGTAATTCAAAAAATATAGCTTTATTGCAAATCCCAGAGGGGTGACATTTAATTTTTTCAAGCTTAACAAATACATACTTTGCTAGAATTTCAGATTTTTAGGGCATGAAATCAAAATTGAAAACAATACTTATCTACTTTAGTTAAAATTGTATGGATCAAGAAATACAAGACAGAATTATACAAATGGCGTGGGAAGATCGCACACCTTTCGAAGCCATCGAAACTCAGTTTGGTTTGAAAGAAAAAGAGGTGATCGTATTTATGCGAACACATATGAAGCGTAAAAGCTTCGAAATGTGGCGTAAACGCATGAAAGGCCGCACTACCAAACACTTAAAACTACGAGAAACCGAGATGACTAGATTCAAATGTACGCTTCAAAGAAGTATAACGCACAATAAAATCTCAAAACGCTAATTTTTACTTCAAAAAAACGGGGGTACAAGTCCCAAACCAATCATTATATTCAAAGTTTAGGTTAATGCACACTTTCAGAAACAAAACTTTACTAGCTCTAAAAACGTAATACGTTAGAAACCAAATTCTAGTTGCACCACTAATCTCAATAAACAGTTGTTTAGAATACAATCAGCTAGAAAAGTTTTATACGGTCCAATTCTTCACCCAATTCGTAATTTTAGCTACCTTTGCGGCTTTATTTTTAACTAATCAAAAAGCATGATTTCTGTAGATAGCGTAGCGGTAGAATTTAGTGGAACGACTCTCTTTTCTGATATCACATTTAACATAAACGAAAAAGACAGGATAGCCCTCATGGGTAAAAACGGTGCAGGAAAATCCACACTTTTGAAGATTATTGCTGGCGTCGACAAGCCCACCCGAGGCAAGATTTCTGCCCCTGGCGATGCAGTAATTGCCTACTTGCCACAGCATTTGCTAACCGAAGATAAAGCTACGGTTTTTGAAGAAACTGCCAAAGCTTTTGATACCATATTAAAAATGAAAGCAGAGATAGAAGAGCTCAACCACCAGCTCGAAACCAGAACAGATTATGAATCCGATGCTTACATGGACATCATCACGCAAGTATCTGACCTCAGCGAAAAATACTATTCGATAGAGGAAATAAACTACGATGCCGAAATAGAAAAAATACTGAAAGGATTGGGTTTCGAAAGAGAAGACTTCACTAGACCAACGAGCGAGTTTAGCGGTGGCTGGAGAATGCGAATAGAACTCGCCAAAATACTGCTCAAAAACCCTGATCTGATACTTTTAGATGAGCCAACCAACCACCTCGACATAGAGTCGGTACAGTGGTTAGAGGAATTTCTGATCAATAGTTCAAAAGCCGTAATCGTGATTTCGCATGATAGGGCATTCGTCGATAACATCACCAACCGCACCATAGAGGTAACAATGGGCCGTATTTATGACTACAAAGTAAACTATACACACTATTTGCAGCTGCGAAAAGAGCGGATGGAACAACAGCAAAAGCAGTTCAACGACCAAGCCAAGATGATTGCCGAAACACAGGAATTTATTGATAGGTTTAAGGGAACTTACTCGAAGACGCTGCAGGTGCAGTCTCGCGTTAAAATGTTGGAAAAAGTAGAAATAGTGGAAGTAGATGAGGTAGACAACTCAGCCATAAGCATAAAATTTCCGGCCGCACCAAGATCGGGTAACTATCCTGTTATAGCTGACCAAGTAAGTAAAAGTTATGGCCACCACCAAGTTTTTAAAGATGCCAGCATTACTATAGAACGTGGACAGAAAGTAGCTTTTGTTGGGAAAAACGGTGAGGGAAAATCTACTATGGTGAAAGCCATTATGGGCGAAATAGACTTTGAAGGCGACCTGAAAGTAGGCCACAATGGCTTTATTGGTTATTTTGCACAAAATCAAGCATCCCTTTTGGATGAGGAATTGTCGATTTTTGACACTGTTGAGCAAATTGCAGTTGGAGATATCCGTAACAAAATCAAAGACTTGTTGGGTGCGTTTTTGTTCCGTGGGGATGATTTGAACAAAAAAGTAAAAATGCTTTCTGGCGGTGAAAAAACCAGATTGGCGATGATCAAACTTTTGCTTCAACCTGTCAATCTTTTGATTCTCGATGAGCCCACCAACCACTTGGATTTACGAACAAAAGATATCCTTAAAGACGCCCTAAAGGCTTTTGAAGGAACAATTATCCTCATTTCTCACGACAGAGATTTTCTTGACGGCTTGGCAGAAAAGGTATTCGAATTTGGAAATAAACGTGTCAGAGAGCACTTTGAGGACATCAATGGCTTCTTGAAAAACAAAAAACTGGAGAACCTCAGAGAGATTGAAAGGAAGAATTAACCTAGAATGTAACATACATCACCTTTTCATTATTTGTTTAAGCTGAACTTTGTATCAGAAATTAAAACAAATAAAAATATGAGCATAGAAGAATTAATCAAAAACAACAAAGGAACAATTATAGACGTAAGAACTCCGGGCGAATTTATGGGCGGAAAAGTGGCAGGTTCTATCAATATTCCATTAAATGAAGTAACTTCAAAATTGACTGAAATAAAAGCACTTAAAATGCCATTGATTCTTTGCTGTGCCTCTGGGAATAGAAGCGGACAAGCCACTGCCTTTCTAAAAGCCCAAGGAATAGACTGTCATAATGGTGGGTCATGGCTGGATGTGAATTTTTACCAAGCTCAAACGGTGTGTTAAAATTTCAATAAATAGCTTTTAATTACAAGATGCCCTAATTGCAGGGCATCTTGTTTTAATTTAATCCCATGAAAGAATTCTGGAACGAACGTTACTCCGAAAAGGAATATGTTTACGGTGAAAAACCAAACGAATATCTAAAAGATCAACTATTAAAACTTCCTGTCGGAAAAATCCTTTTTCCGTGCGAAGGAGAAGGCAGAAATGCCAATTTTGCTGCCATAAACAAATGGGAAACATTTGCGTGCGATTATAGTGAGTCTGGAAAATCCAAAGCCGAAGCCTTGGCAAAAAAAAACGGGGTACATTATATATATGAAATTTGTGATGTATTAGAATATCAAGCACCTGAAGAAAGTTTTGATGCAATAGCTCTGATCTTTGCTCATTTCCCAGAAAACATCAGACAAAAAACTCATCAAAAACTACTCAAACTACTAAGACCCGGCGGTATGATAATTTTAGAAGGCTTCAACAAAAAACAATTGGGGAAATCTTCAGGTGGACCGAAATCTCTAGAAATGCTTTTTGACAAAGAATTATTACGAAGCGACTTCGCAACATGCGACATTGAAGAGTTAGAAGAAAAAACTGTTCATTTATCTGAAGGACTTTATCACGCAGGTGAGGCTAAAATCATAAGAGGAATTTTTAGAAAGAAATTTTAACACGATTGGCAATTTTGAGAACACTTTGACGTTGACTCTTTATTATAAATTCATCAAAAATTTCAATCAAATGTTAAGCAAAGTATCCATTTACTTAAATTTAGATAACCACATTGACGTGGTTGAAAACATCTCCAGAGAGGATTTTCAGAACAACTACATGATTCCTCAGCGACCAGTCATCATCAGACATCTTTATGGAAAAAACGCCAAAGTTTATGATTGGACTTTTGATTATTTCTCTAAAGAATTAGGTCATATTGATGTGGGTGTTTTTGATGATGAATCAGAGGAAAGAAAAGATGACAGGTCTTACAAAAAAGCACCTAAGACCATGAAGTTCGGCGATTATTTATCTCTCATTCAAGAGAAACCAACAACCAAAAGGTTATTTCTATTCAATGTATTTAAGCACAAGAAAGAACTTCATGAGCATTTCAAGTTTCCGAATATTGCCGATAAGGTATTAAATTTTTTACCTTTAGCTTTTTTCGGAGGTCAAGGTGCCACTACGCGAATACACAGAGACATGGACAATAGCTGCGTTTTCCTCACCGAACTTGCTGGTTACAAAAGAGTTGTCCTTTTTGACCCGAAATATTCCCATAAACTATATCAGTATCCCTTCTCAACGCATACTTCCATAGATGTCAACGACCCTGATTTTATAAAGTATCCAGCATTGCAGGACGTCAAAGGCATAGACTGCACTATAGGTCCGGGAGATACCATTTTTATGCCAGCAGGTTGGTGGCATCATATTGAGTACAATACAGCAGGATTGGGCTTCGCTGTTCGCTCCCTAAGCCCTCACATAAGTGACAGATTATTAGGATTTTGGCAGATTGGAATCAACACACACTTGGACGATTTCCTGAATAAGTTTTTAGGAGTAAAATGGTTTGCTTGGAAAACCAAAAATGCTAAGAAAAGAGCTGAGAGATCAATTTAAGCTATTGGTGTTGTGGGGCACGGATTAACAGAGATGGTACACGGATTTTATGTAAAGTTTTATAAGAGTTAAATCCATCCGGCTCGCCGGTGTTGTCTAATCTATAAAATCCGTGTTCCATTAAAGCTCCTTCTCCCATTCCACAATCGCATTGGTCATGGCTTCAAATTCTATCAAAAAACCATCGTGTCCATAGGTGGAATAAATCTCGACATATTTAGCTTTTGGAATAAACTGAGCGATTTTTTCCTGCTCAACAGGTGGGAATAAAATATCAGAAGTTATACCAATCACCAATGTTTTGGCCAAAACATATTCGAGTGCTTTTTGAACCCCTCCTCTTCCCCTACCCACATCGTGCGAGTCAAACATTTTAGACAGTGTCCAATAAGAATAAGCGTTAAAACGTTTCAAAAGCTTCTCTCCCTGATAATTTTGGTAAGTATTGGCTCTAAAAAAATCTACCTGACCAGCATCTCTTGATTGCGTTCTGTTGTAAGTTTCGTAATTTCGGTATGAAAGTAAAGCAATCGCTCTTGCTACTTTCATCCCTTCCATACCCGCCTCAGGCGTGCTCGATTCCCAAGTGGGATCGTTGGATATCGCCATCCTCTGGCTTTCATTGAAGGCAATACCCCATGGAGAATGAATGGCATTTGTAGAAAAAAGTATTTGTTTTTGAATAACCTCAGGTTCTAAAACCGACCATTCTAAAACCTGCTGCCCTCCAAGCGAACCACCAAGCAGGTAGGCAATTTTGTCAATTTCGAGGTACTTACGGAGTAATATCAGCGAATTCACTACGTCACGAATACTCACAAAAGGAAAGTCATGAAAATATTGTTGTCCAGTAAGTGGGTTGGTGCTCAAAGCATTTGTAGAGCCATAATGCGACCCAAGGACATTAACACAAATCACAAAATAGTCTTTCGGATTAAAAAGTCGTTTCTCTCCTATCAGTCCACTCCACCAATCCGACGGATTGGCATTGCCTGTAAAGGCATGACATACCCAAACCACATTTGACTTATCGGCATTTAACTCTCCATAAGTGGTGTAGGCAAGTTCTAACTCCGGCAACCATTCCCCGTTTTCTAGATGAAAAGGTGCCTCAAACTTAAACAAATGATTTTTGACCATTTTTAGCAAAAATTCAATACAAATATTATAAAATGAACCCCCAAAACTGGGGATTCTACTTTAAATCAACAACTTAGAGCAGCAGTAATGTCGCCCTTGATATCCTCAATATGCTCAATTCCGAGAGATATTCTTAATAAATTTGGATCAACACCTGCTGTCAATTGTTCAGCTTCAGACAACTGTGAGTGCGTGGTTGAAGCCGGATGAATGATTAAAGTCTTGGAATCACCCACATTGGCCAAGTGTGAAATAAGCTTCAAGCTATTCACAAACTTCTCTGCTCTGTCCCTTCCTCCTTTAAGTTTGAATGACAACACACCACCAAAACCTCTTGTGAGATACTTTTTGGCCAAGTCATGCGACGAGTGGCTTTCCAAACCTGGATAAGTTACAGACTCTACTTCTTCGTGTGCATCTAGCCATTTTGCCAAAGCTAGTGCGTTTTCACAAGTTCTCTCCACTCTCAGAGTGAGGGTCTCCAAACCTTGAAGAAGCAAAAACGAATTGAAAGGCGACTGTGAAGGACCCCAATCTCTTAGGCCTTCTACTCTACAACGTATAATGAACTGAATATTGCCAAACGGCCCGCCAATGCCAAAAACGTCATTCATTACCAAACCACCGTAGCTTGGCGACGGAGACGTAAATTGTGGATATTTACCATTTCCCCAGTTAAAAGTGCCACCGTCAACTATTACGCCGCCCATGGTAGTGCCGTGTCCGCCAATCCATTTGGTGGCAGATTCTACAATTACATGTGCACCGAGCTTAAGTGGTTGGCAAATAGCTCCGCCAGCTCCAAAGGTATTATCTACAAAAAGCGGCAAATCGTATTTCTTAGCCAAAGCCACAAAACCATCAAAATCAGGTATATTCAGACCAGGATTTCCAATCGTTTCTACATAAAGCAATTTGGTTTTTTCATCAATTAATGCTTCAAAACTCGCCAAATCATTTCCTTTAGCAAACCTTGCCTCTACACCGATATTCTTGAACGAATTCTTAAACTGATTGAAAGTGCCGCCATACAAAAACGAACTCGTCACAAAGTTATCGCCCACCGTAGTAACATTATTGATCGCAATAAACTGTGCCGCATGGCCCGAACTAATAGCCAAGGCCGCCACTCCACCTTCCAAAGCCGCCAAACGCTTCTCGAAAACATCGTTTGTTGGGTTCATGATTCGGGTATAAATATTGCCGAATTCTTTCAAAGCAAAAAGGTTGGCTCCGTGTTCGGAGTTTTTAAATTGATAAGCAGTGGTTTGATAAATAGGCACCGCTCTTGATTGAGTTACTGGGTCAATTTCTTGTCCTGCATGTAGCTGCAGTGTTTCAAATCTTAAATCAGACATGTTTGTAAAAAAATTAAATAAATTAAACAAAGCATTGCTCGTAAGCAATTCCAGCTCCGATTTTCGGAGATAGCATAAAACCAACAGGAATTTGAAAAATCGCTTGATTGGTCTATAAGTCCTAATGGCCACTTTGAGCCGCTTAGGTAGGTATTGGCACCTTTTCGATGGGTATCGGTAGGTTGCCCGAGTTTCGTAGAGCCTATTCTCTCCGCTCGTCTTTATAAATCAATCGCTCAGCTACTGTATCAGTGAAGAATGAATTGATGATGCAAAACTATGAAAGTTTTTCAAATAACAAAAAACTTTTTTACGTGTTGTTTGTCTAAAGTTAGCTTGGAACTTTTTCAGAGCTGTTTTCGTATTTAACCGTAACCAAACATTTTCTTGATGTTCTCAAAATTTAAAAGAAAATCACAAAGCACAGCATTTACCTTTTCACACCATACCTCACTTTCTGAAATCCAGGAAAGTTGGGACGTCCTTTTACCTGAAAATCACCACCTATTAAGTCACAATCTTCATTTTCTTGAACAAAGTACCAGGATTCAAGGGCACTATATACAAGTTTTAAAAAACGGGGAGTTTTTGGGAAATTTATACTTACAAAAAGTAAAAGTCCCGATGAATAACATTAGTCAATCGCTAAAGAATTTTCAGAAACTCGAGTGCTTTTTCAATTCCATAAAAAATGTGAGCTGTGGCTTGAATTTTTTAGTTTGCGGAAATGTCTACAGACCCAAGCAAGAAGGTTATTTTTTTGAAAATGGCCTTACGAAAGAAGAAGTTTTTGAGGCATTTATTGCCTATATTGAAAGTGTAGAAAAGAAAATTGGCTTTGCCGGAATACTGATAAAAGAATGTGCTAGTCCGCTATTGACTGAGGGCAAATTTAGGCCTATAAAACAGGACGTATCCATGGAGATGAGCATCAACACGGATTGGTGGACGATTGATGATTATGTGGAGGATTTAGACAAAAAATACAGAAAACGTTTCCAGAAGATAAAAGAATCAGGAGCTGAACTAGAGAAAAGAGAGTTAAGCACCCATGAACTCTTGATACTACAAAAGGAAATACTAGAACTTTATAGTCAAGTATATAGCACGCAAGACTTCAAACTTACAGACATCAAAAAAGACTACTTTATAAATCTTAAAGATCTTTTAGGTGAAAAACTTAAGATTTACGGGTTCTTTAAAAATGATGAACTCTTCGCTTTTACCACACACATTTATAATGAAAATCAGCAAATGGAAATTCATTATATTGGCCTAAACTATGCATCGAACAAGAAATATAATTTGTATTTCAATATTCTTCAATTTGGCTTAGAAAAGGCCATTATGGATAGACAAAAATCTTTAGAATTGGGCAGAACGGCACACATAGCCAAGGCGAGTTTGGGTGCAAAACCTACGCCAAATTATAACTACGTTTACTTCAAAAAACACATTTATAGTTGGAGTTTTCAGCTATTCTTGAAAAAAATGTACAGAAATATAGAGTCTGAATGGCAAACACG
The DNA here is from genome assembly GCA_945885545.1 of Spirosoma fluviale. Taxonomy (GTDB): domain Bacteria; phylum Bacteroidota; class Bacteroidia; order Cytophagales; family Spirosomataceae; genus Leadbetterella; species Leadbetterella lacustris. The sequence goes on along the minus strand of CAMCYZ010000106.1, from coordinate 4,682 downwards.
GAGTCCGTTTGCGGCTGGTGTGGAAGTGTAATTTTAGTATTCAATTTTATTTGCCTTTTCGATAATTTGTTTGGCAATATCACAATTTGGAACGGTAGTTTCTTCCATTTGAGCGTCTGAAGTCATCGAAAAATAACTATTTTTCATTATTTTATATTTAGCTTTTTCAAACATAAGATTGCTATCTCTATACTGTAATTCTTCTAAAGTTCTTTGACTTTCGTCATCCAATTTTTGCCCGGTCTTTTTGTAATAAAACAAGGAATATGTTTTTTCTTCGAGCTCTAGTGAACAGTTTTCAATATTCTCGATGTTGATTTTTGTAAAAAGCAAATTGTTGTTTGCCTTGTAACCAAAAAGAAGTTTCAAGGCCAAATCACGATGTATTTTACCTTGACCTACTGACTCTAAAATTTTGCGATCAAATTCTTTTTTCTTTTCATCAGAAACTTCAGAGAATGGCTTATGTTCAACATAATAGCCACCATCAAACCGAAAATTCAATTGAAACTTTTGCTTATCAAAACTCCATGAATAGTCATTTCTCAATAAATCAGAATCATTCACAAACATGCTTTCCTCACTTTCAAATCCATTGTCAATTACAAAATCTACAAATACAATTTGTGCTTTATTAAATAACTCATTCTTGATTTTGGCATTATTCGCATTCATGATATTCGCTTCCTCTAGCGTAAGCGTATTATCAACTTTTTTATTTTTCAAATCCTTGTAGGTTTGAATTCTGTGTTTACCACTTTTATCTACATAAAAAATCAAAGAATTTGCTTTTAAAGAATCGTAAGTAATATCAAAATTCTGAATCTTCTCTAGGAGATTAGCTGATACCTCTTCATATTGAAGACTTAGAATTTGTTCATAAAGAAACTTTTAAGTATTCCATTGGCCTTTAATATTATCAAACATAAAAATCTCTTGCTTCTCCAAATCTTCAGCTTTAATCCCCCTTCTTAGCCAACTTCAAAAGAAAAGGTTTCGCACCCTCATAATCATTAAGCAGGAATTTACAGGCCACTGCATTAAAAATATCTCGGGCCAAAGGCGTTTTAACCGCCGAAAATGCAGATTGATATTCTGAAAAAGCCGTTTGATAATCGCCCTTCGTAATCGCCATTTCTGCCCGATTAATGGCCGGATAATATTCTTTTCTAAAATCTGCTTGGGCGAAAAGTGGAGAGCTTAAAACTATAGTTAGAAAAATAAAGAGATATTTCATAGGGATTAGTCTTGGATAATAGTGGCACCGGCTAACATTTTTTGTGCTACTTCGCAATTGGGCACTACCGAAGATTCTACAAAAGAACGCGTATTGAGTATAAAATATTTATTTTTATCGGTTCCAAAAACCTCCTTTTTGAATCTATCATCCAAACTTTCTAAACCGTATTTTTCTTTAATTTTCTTATATTCCTTTTGTTCTTCTGAGCTCAGAACGTTCTTTTTCAAAAACCTAATATTCTCTAAATCATCAAATTCTTTTCCGCATTCGGCACTATTTTCTATGGTTAGTGTAAACGAAGTAACCTTGATTTTTTCAGGAATATCTCTTTCGGAGGATTGATACACAGCCACTTGCGGACTCAAAAAACCCTGATAAACTGCCTCCTGAAGTTTTTCATCTATATAGTCCTTCTCAGAAGGATTCAGGAAATCATTTACTGTTCCTTCTTTAAGAGTTCGTCGGTCATGATTAAATTTAAAAAATCTCAAAAACGAAAACAAATCAGGATCATTCCTATGAAACCTTTCCAATTGGCTATTCCCTTCGTTGAGTGCAATCGAATTTTCAAATACCAAAAGTAAAATACCCTTGGCTTCTTCTAAAATTTCTTCTACTGTAGCCTTTGATTTTTTCATTTCCAGTTCGGCTTCCTTCAAGGTATATTTCACGATTTTATCACGCTCAAGTTGTGATGAATCATTGTAGGTAATCCTTATATAATCCTTCATCCTTATGGCATGAGTTGGATTTTCAACACCAAACGGCATGTACACAAAATCTGTCGAGGAGTTTTCAAAATACTTTTTTTCTAAAATTGCCAGATTACCCAAATGATATTTCAAGAAATCATTTAACTCTTTGGGTTCAAAAAACTGTTCATAACTGAGTTTGAAGTTTCGCCATGCTTCGTTATTATATCCTACCTCAAAAATCTCCCTCTGCTCTAATGTTTCGGCTTTGACTCCTCGCTGGGCCATTTTAAATAGATACAATTTAGCACTCTCGAAGTCATTTTGATATAATTTACAAACCGTGGCATTGTATAAATCACGAACTAGCGGAATTTTTGTGGTGCCAAACGCCGTAAAATAAGCTTGACTGGCCTCCATGTATTCTCCATTTACCAGATGAAGTTCGGCCTTATTGACCAATGGAAAGTAGGTTTTGCGAAAATCTTGTTGAGCAGATAATGCAATGGAAATAAATACAAAAAGTATGATAAAGATGTTTCGCATTGTAGTTTTTTGATAAAACTTATTGCAATATAAAAACTCACTTATCTCTTGAACGTAAATTAATAAATCATTAACACTTTTTTTATCGGCCTACTTCCCATATTTTTATGAAAAATCTCAAACTAATGATAGAAAATAGCCAGCTAATTACCAATTTCTACAATGCTTTGAAGGCCAAAGATTACAAAATCATGCAAGAAAGTTATTTGGCTGATGCTATTTTCAACGATGAGGTGTTCACTAATCTAAATGGCACAGAAGCCGGCCAAATGTGGGAAATGCTCATCAAAAACGGAAAGGATTTGGAATTAAAATTCGAAATTATCAGCAGCGACGATGACTATGTAAACGCCAGATGGATAGCCAAATACACCTTTACAAAAACTGACCGATTGGTTATAAACGACATACAAGCGTTTTTCAAAATAGAAGACGGCAAAATAAGCCAACACACCGACAGTTTTGATTTTTACAAATGGGCAAGGCAGGCTTTTGGGCTAACTGGGCTTTTATTAGGCTGGACAACCTTTTTCAAGTCCAAAGTGCAGAAAAACGCTATGGGGAGTTTGGAGAAATACACCAAAGGGAAATAATCATTTTTTCATCAAAACAAACATTAATTTATCTGACTCCTCAGTAGATTTAAATTCAGCCGTAACAAATTGACTATCAATTAACTTATCGGGTGTCACAAAAATTCGCTCACATTTAGCAAGTTTCTCAACGAATTCGTCGAGTTTGGCATTTTCTAAGCAGTCTTTGGTCAAATAGGCCAGTTCTACCTTATAATTAAAACCTTTCACCAATCCCGAAGTTACTTTCTGAATGTCGTACTTCCCGGAAAAAGCGTTTTTTTTGTAAAAACCTTTGAATTCTCCAGTCTTAAAATCCATTTCGATTTCAATTTTTGACTTCCCCCATTGTTTCTTGAGTTCTGCCAAATCTTCCGAACTTGTATCCAAAAGTCTGTATATTTCGGTTGGCATCGTTATCACCGGGTGATTTTTCTTTTGACAGGAAATCAAAAAAAACAAGAAAAAGAGTGCATAAATTACGTTTTTCATTCGCTAGGATTTAAAAGAAGAACATCGTCCTTCTGAACAAATGTATACATTTTCTCGAAATCTCGCATGGCATTTATGAAGGCAATTTTTTGAAAGCCTTGAATATCTTCTTTTTTTATCTGTTTCTCTGTAATAATTCCCGAATCCAACAAAAACTTCCGCTTTATGCCATGCAACAAACAGTTTTTAGGAGTGAACCAAGATTTTCCATCAAAAAAAGCCAAATTGCTGTAACTTGCATCTGTCAGCTCCCCATTTTTCAAAAATATGACATCATCAAAATCAGCATTTATATCTTCCTCGAGAGTTCCTCTATCTAAAAACTTAAAATCATAGAAGATTTCCGGCTTTTCAAGAAGTTTAATTTTATAATGATCTTTGACTATGTAATTATCAATCGTGACACTTTCTAGATATTTAGCATAAACCACTTTTACTTTGTACAAACCCTCCTTTTTCTCACAAGGAATCATCAATTCCTTCTCCAAATCTATATCCTTTATGTTTTCAAAAAACGCATTTCGAGTGGCATTCAACCTCGCAGAATGTAAATCAAGCAAATGCAACTTGCCATCCAACAATTTTATGCTTTCAAAAAATTGGTACATATATTTTTTGATTTAGTTCGTCAAACTCTTTTTTGGCCTCGCTCCTATTGGTTATTCCTCCACCGCTTTTATACATCAAGCCCTCTTCGGTTTTTTCTATAAAACGTATCATCACCGCCGATGTCAGTATTTCACCATCAAATAATCCAAAAACTCCCGTATAATACTTCCGCTGACCGTCTTGGTGCAGATTCTTTTCCGCTTCCTTAATAATTTCCAAGGTTTTTTCTTTTGGAGCTCCCGAGATAGAACCAGCTGGCAAAAGTTCAAAAAACCAATCACCAATATTGTTTTTCCAGTCTTTGGGCAGTTGTCCGCAAACCTCTGAACTCATCTGTAAGAGTTCCTCGCCGCTAGTCCTGCGTATTTTGTCAATATATCTAAACCGCTCCACCCAAACTTTTTCACAAATTTTACTTAAATCGTTTCGAATCAAATCTACGATAGTCGTATGTTCATATTTCTCTTTTGGATCATTCAAAATCTCTTCTTCGGCGTTTTCCAAACGGGCGTTTAATGTTCCCTTCATCGG
>CAMCYZ010000105.1 GCA_945885545.1 Spirosoma fluviale | reverse complement strand
TATTCTTCGTTGCAAACTAAAGAAACGGCTTCACCTGATGCTCCTGCCCTACCCGTACGGCCAATGCGGTGTACATAATCTTCAGGGACATTTGGCAGTTCGTAGTTTACCACATGCGGTAAAAGTGGAATATCCAAACCTCTGGCAGCAATGTCTGTCGCTACCAAAACCTGAATTTCTCCTTTCTTGAAATCGTCCAATGCCTTTGTTCTGGCACCTTGCGACTTATTACCGTGTATAGCAGCCGAAGTAATGTCCGACTTTTGGAGTTTTTCGGTAAGTTTATTGGCTCCGTGTTTGGTTCTTGTAAATACCAAAACCTGCTCCCAATCGCCCTCTTTTATCATTTTTACCAACATGGAAGGCTTTCTGCCTTTGTCAGCTAAGATAACTCTTTGTTCAATTTTTTCAACAGTAGTATTTTCTGGTGAAGCCTCCACCATTTCTGGGTCATGCAATATTCCGGCTGCCAACTGCTTAATTTCTAGAGAAAATGTAGCTGAAAACAATAGATTTTGACGACGCTCAGGCACTAAAGCTAACACTCGCTTGATATCTTTTGCAAAACCCATGTCGAGCATTCTGTCAGCCTCGTCCAAAACCAAAATCTCGACATTGGCCAATGAAAGTGCTCTTTGGCTGTGCAAATCCAACAAACGGCCGGGAGTTGCCACCAAAATATCTACTCCATTTTTTAATGTAGAAATTTGCGGATTGATGTTTACACCACCAAAAACTACAGTAGATTTTATATCTAAATAAACACTGTATTCTCTTATGTTATCATAGATTTGGGCAGCTAATTCACGTGTTGGCGTAAGAATCAGCGACCTGATTTTTCTACGGCCTTGGTTAGGAGTGGCAGATAATATCTGCAAAATCGGCAATGTAAAACCTGCAGTTTTACCGGTACCTGTTTGGGCCGAAGCCAAAATATCTTTTCTATCTAAAACAAGTGGGATGGCTTTTTCTTGAATTGGTGAAGGAGTGATATAACCTTTTTCTTTTACTGCTCGCAGTATCGGACTGGAGAGTCCTAAATTTTCGAATGACATAAAATGGTATTTTGAAATACCAGTTTCGGTACTTCTATTAAAACGCAAAGGTACGGTTAATTATTCAGATTGTGGTTATGTGCAGTTTTTTTGGGAAATCACGAAACCTTGTTCCATCAAAACAGCCATCAAAAGATGGCTGTTTAAATAATTTTAAATCTCAAAAATTAAACCCTAACTATCTCAGCACCAATGGCATTGAGACGGGTATCGATATTTTGATATCCTCTGTCTATTTGTTCTATGTTGTCAATGATACTTATCCCATCAGCAGAAAGTGCCGCTATCAACAAGGCCACTCCGGCACGAATATCAGGAGAGGTCATCCTGATTCCTCTCAAATTATATTCTCTATTGAGGCCAATCACCGTTGCTCGGTGTGGATCACATAGGATGATTTGAGCTCCCATGTCGATTAATTTATCTGTAAAGAATAATCGAGATTCAAACATTTTCTGGTGAATCAAAACCGTGCCTTTTGCTTGAATGGCCGTTACTAGAATAATTGAAATCAAGTCAGGTGTAAAACCTGGCCAAGGAGCGTCGTAAACGGTTAATATAGAGCCATCTATAAGTGTACTGATTTTGTAATTAGACTGAGCAGGAATATGAATATCATCTCCTCTAAACTCCATTTCTATGCCCAGTTTTTTGAATGTATCAGAAATGATACCCAATTCAGGAATTTTACAGTTCTTGATGGTAATTTCCGAACCCGTCATGGCCGCTAAGCCAATAAAACTGCCGATTTCTATCATATCCGGCAACATGGTATGGTCACATCCATGCAATTCTTTAACACCATTAATGACGAGCAAATTGGAACCAACTCCAGAAATCTTGGCCCCCATGCTGTTGAGCATTTTGCACAATTGTTGTAGATATGGCTCACAGGCTGCGTTATAAATGGTAGTGGTACCTTCGGTTAAAACGGCTGCCATCAAGACGTTTGCAGTTCCGGTCACCGATATTTCTTCCATCCAGATGTACGAACCTTTCATTTTTGTGCCATCTATCGAATAAAACGAGTCTTCAGAATCGTACGAAAACTCTGCTCCAAGTTTCTGAAAACCGATAAAATGCGTATCCAAAGGCCTTCTGCCGATTTTGTCACCACCCGGTTTTGGTGCCTTTCCCCTCCCAAACCTGCCCAACATGGGCCCTAGTAACATTACTGACCCTCTCAGCTCAGCAGCTTTATCTTTGTATTCCTGGGTTTCAAAATACTCAAACTTCACATCATCAGCTTCAAACTTGTATGTACCTTCGCCCATTTGGCTACGTTTCACGCCCATGTCTTCCAGAAGTTCCATGAGTTTGTTTACGTCCCTGATATTGGGAATATTATGAATTACGACAGGTTCTTTTGTCAACAAAACAGCACACAGTATTTGTAATGCTTCGTTTTTTGCACCTTGCGGTATAAGTTCTCCTTTTAATTTCCTTCCTCCAGTTATTTTAAATGACGCCATACGGGTTATTGAGGTCTTCTTCGGTTATTGTTGCTACTAAAACGATTTTTACTGTTTCCATTGTTATTTCCAGCGTTTGGGTTGCTCGGCCTTTGGTTTGGATTTCGATTAAAACCACCCATCTTGTTTCCATCGCTTGTTGCCCTAGGATCTCTACGCTCATTGCCCCTTTCTGGACGGTTTGGAAAGTTCTGATAAGCAGGCCTTGGTCTATTGCCGCTTCCATCTTTCGGGTTAGCGTTGTCTATCATTCCATTTTCAACCAAAAAGTCAATTTCGGGTTTGAGTTTTCCGCCAGAAAGCTCCATGATTTGATTTAAGCATACATTTGTTTCAACTGTGTCTTTGTTCCAATTCAAGAAAAACGACTTCATCAAACGCACCAAATAGGATACAAATGCTTTTCTTTCATCAAAAGTTTCGGCTACAATGGCCTTCATAATCAAAAGTTCTAAATTACGGCCATAAAACTTATGCTTAAGTTTTGACTGACTGTAAGGTATCTGCATGGGTTTTTTACCCAATATTTCCTTTGGTGGAGGTGGATATGGGCTATCTACATCAAGGTCAAAATTGGCCATTATATAGAGGTCGTCCCAAAGTTTTTTGCTGTAATCAGCTCCATCACGCATTTGTGGATGAATCTGACGCATCAGTTCGACCAAAATATGAGCATGCTTGGTTCTTTTTTCTTTTTCAGGAATAGAAACGATCTGTTCGACCAATTTCTGAACATTACTTCCGTATTCTTTCATATAAATATCCCACTAAGGGGATTTGGAATTTTCTTAAATTAAACTAAAACAAGAAGAATCTTAAATTTTAAACTGTAGAAAAGGCTTTACAAGGACAAATTTAAACAAAAAATGTTAAAACTAATAAATTTCTGGCTCGGCATTGAATTTCCTCTAATCACTAACGTTTTAGTTTGAAAATAGTTTTTTATCAGGTTAAACACAAACTTAAAAATATTTTTGCTCCTGATTCAAAGAAATTCTGTTTAATTGCAAAGTATTTTCCATTTTAAAACAATTTATAAAAATTTAATCTCAAATCCTTTATGAAAAAACTAGCCTACAACCTTGGCCTTCTGCTTTTGGTATGCCAAGTTGCTTTTGCCCAACAAATCAATCTCAAAGAAAAACTTCCGATGGATCCCGCCGTAAAGGTAGGTAAACTCAAAAACGGGCTTACTTATTATATCCGAAAAAACGTAGAGCCGAAAAATCGAGCACAATTGCGATTGGTCATTAAGGCCGGCTCGATCTTGGAAGACGATGACCAAAGAGGTCTGGCTCACTTTATGGAACACATGGATTTCAACGGCACAAAGAATTTTCCGAAGAACGAAATGGTGAATTTCTTGGAGAAAAATGGAATTCAGTTTGGTGCTGACCTCAACGCTTACACGAGTTTCGACGAGACCGTGTACATGCTTCCTGTTCCAACAGACACCTTGGCCAAACTCGAAAAATTCATGATGGTGTTGTCTGAATGGGCCGCTTATGCCACCTTAGACCACGCCGAAATAGATAAAGAGCGTGGAGTGGTTTTGGAAGAATCTAGACTCAGAAAAGGTGCCCAATCTAGAATACAGGAAAAACTTTTGCCTGTAATTTTCAGAGGCTCAAGATATGCTCAAAGATTGCCGATTGGCTTAGATGACATTATCCAAAATGCTCCTTATGAAGCCGTAAAGAGATTCCACAAGGACTGGTACAGGCCTAACTTACAGGCCGTTGTAGCTGTGGGAGATTTTGACCCTGCTCAGATTGAAGCCATGATAACCAAGTATTTTGGGGGTATTCAAAATCCTGCAAAACCAAAAGAAAGAGTTAAATATGAAGTACCGCTAAAAGGTGGCACTGAGGCCATTGTTATCACAGATAAAGAGCAGCCTTACAACATGGTGCAGCTTTATTATTTACAACCCGAGAAAAAACAAATTACCGCTGAAAATAGAAGAGAGAATATTATGGCCACGCTATTTAACAGCATGATCAGTCAACGTTTGCAAGAATTGATGCAAAAGGCTGACCCTCCCTACCAGTTTGGGTCTAGCAATTATTCCTCATTTTTGGGAAATTTGGATGCACTCACCGTTTTTGCGGTAGCCAAAGGAGCAGATGTAGAAAAAGCACTAAAGACGGTTTTGGATGAAAACGAGCGTGTTTCAAAATTTGGTTTCACAGAAAGCGAATTACAAAGGGCCAAGTTGCAGTACAAAACTGGCGTTGAAAAACAATACAAAGAAAAAGACAAAACGGACTCAGAAAACTTTGTGGAAGAACTGGTGGGTTGTTTCTTAAATGACGTTGTAATGACAGACATCGAGTATGACAACAAGTTTGTATCACAGAACCTGGAAGGCATAAAACTAGCAGAAGTAAATGCCTTAGTGAAAAAACTTATTACCAAAGAAAACAGAGTTTTGGCATTGATAGGCTCCGAAAAGGACAAAGAAAGTTTACCAACAGAGGCTCAACTAAAAGGCTGGCTAGACAATACAGGCTCAACAATTACGGCTTATGTAGACGAAGCAGTGGCAACAACTTTGGTTGACAAAAAGCCAAACTTAGGTAAAATAGTTAGTGAAAAGAAAATCGATGAGGTTGGTGTAACCGAAATCGTTTTTGAGAATGGATTGAAAGTAAACCTAAAACCCACTGATTTCAAGAACGATGAGATTAAGTTCCGAGGAACAAGCTGGGGTGGAAGTTCGCTATATAACGACGCTGACTTTATGAACGCCGCCTTAAGTTCAATGGTGGCCTCCACAAGTGGAAACGGCAACTTGAAGGCCTCGCAATTGAACAAGTTTATGTCAGGTAAAGTGGCTCAAGTAAATGCCATGGTGGGAGGTACTACCGAGGCCATTTCGGGTTCGTCTTCGGTAAAAGATTTTGAAACTGCGTTGCAGATGGTTTACAACAGATTTACCAACAATAAGTTAGACCCCGAAGCAGTACAAGGAGCCTTGGCCAACCAAAAAGACTTTTTGGTAAACATGGAAAAAACACCTACTCCAGAGAAAGTCTTCAACGACTCGGTACAAGTGATAATGGGCAATGGGGCCTACCGTGCTCAACCGATGACTTCGGACAGAATGAACCAAGTAAATCCTGAAAAAGCAATGAAAATTTTCAATGAGAGATTCAACAATGCCTCAGATTTCGAGTTTACGTTTGTAGGAAATTTTGAGGTTGAAAAAATTAAACCATTGCTAGCCACCTATTTGGGCGGATTACCAGGTACTCTGAAAAAAGAAACGTTCCGTGACCTGAAAATAGTGCCACCATCGGGCAAAGTGAGTAAAGTCGTTAAAAAAGGAACTGAGGACAAAGCCAGAGTTTTATTGACTTACTCAGGCAAATATGCTCCTAACGATGCAGAAGAACTGCAAATAAAAGCCTTAGGAGACATTCTGAACATAAAACTTACCGAAAAACTCCGAGAAGAAGAAAGTGGCGTTTACTCGCCTTATGTAGGGGGCAGCACCAATAGAGTGCCTATGCCACGTTATATGTTCAGAATCGGTTATGGTTGCTCACCAGCCAATGTAGAGAAACTGATAGACATCACTTTGAAAGAAATAGAAAAAATAAAAGCCAACGGTGCAGAAGCTGGAGATATTGAAAAATTTGTTTCGAAGCAAAAGCTTGATTTACAGACCAATCTTAAAAACAACGATTATTGGTTGAGTACTTTGACTAACAAATATCAAAATGGAGATAAAGTAACTTCTATTCTTACCGAGGACAAACTTCTTGATTTGTTGACTGTAGAAAGCACAAAAGCAACAGCCAAGAAATATCTCAGTGGTGAGGATTTCATAAGAATCGTTCTTTTGCCAGAAGATAAATAAGAAAAGTAAACACTTTTTCATTAAAAAGGCTGCTCAGAGATACTGGGCAGCCTTTTTTGTTATTTCATGAGTAAGCTCCCTACTTCAAAGCACTAGTAACAGGCTGTCCGATATTACCATTTGGTTCTAAAATTTTCAAAAGCATTGCAAGGGTTGGTGCGATATCCGAAATATATGTTTTATCCAATTTTTCACCTTTGTTTATTCCCCAACCATAAAAAACCAATGGCACATGGGTGTCATAGGCGTACATCGAACCATGCGTCGTACCTTTTGTATAACCCTGAAACCAAGCTGGCTCTACCAGAATCATCACTTCTCCACTGCGTTTTGGGTTATAAATATTGGTCAGTTTGTCACGGTAATAAGACGGAATCTCATTCACACCTCCCTCTGAAAGGTTGATAACATTATAAATGCCCTCAATCGTCGCAAATTCATTTTTTAAAACTGCAGTCACTTGGTCAATGCTGATGTTTTTTTGAGCCAACAAAACCTTGTTGAGATAGAATTGGTAGTTGTCGGAATTAATTACATATTTACCTTCTCCAAACTTTGCCACCAAAGCTGCTTCCGCTTTTTTCTCCAATTCACCGCCAAGAAAGAGCCCTGCTGGCACATTGTGTTTTTTCAAAAAAGCAGGAATTTCGGCCACACCATGGTCTGCAGAAACGAAAACGGTGTAATTACCCACTCCCAATTTTTTGTCCAAATGAAGCAATATCTCCTCCATATTTTTATCCAATCTGAGGTACACATCCTCTATTTCTTTTGATTGAGCACCAAAAGCGTGTCCTGTGTAATCAGGCGTCGAAAAACTAACGGCCAAAAAATCTGTTTCCTGGCCCATGCCCATTTTTTCAGAATCAATGGCCGCCAACGCAAAATTTTTAGTGAGCTCATTGCCAAAGTATGACTGTGCTAAGCTCCCCATGGTAACCTTATGTGGAAAAACCGCTTTGGTTTCACCAGACATAGAAGCTTCGTAAGGTTGGTCATCGTCTTCTGTTTCTGTATAATTTGTCAAGGGCTGTAGTGGCTCCCATATTTTTGTGATATACTGCTGAGGTAGTTTTTTATCGTTGAAGGTCTTCACCCAATCAGGCAAAGTTTTTTGATAATAGTCACTTGTGATCCAATTTCCGCTACCTGAGTCGTACCAATAAGCCAAACCAGTATGTCCAGCGGGCAAAATGGCTCCTCTGTCTTTAAAAGCTATACCAATTACTTTAGACCTAAACTGTGTGGCTATTCGGAGTTGATCGGTAATTGTAGTTACTTTCATATTCCGTGGTGACATTTTCCCTGCAGATGCACTTCCCGTTCCGACTACGTTAACTGTAGAATCAGAAACCACATACATACTTTTGGAGATATTTTTCTCAAACCATTCATTGCCTACGATTCCACTGATGGCTGGCGATGAACCGTTGAAAATATGTGCATGACCAGGACCAGTTACGGTAGAAGCGTAATGATAGTGGTTGTTTCGGCAGTTATAGCCTTCATTCATCATTCTTTTAAAGCCTCCTGCTGAGTATTTTGAGTAAAAACGATAGAGATAATCGTAACGCATTTGATCAACAACTATTCCTACCACCAATTTGGGTTTTTCCGATTTCGGCTTTTGAGAAATGGCCGAAACTGAAAACAAAAGCAAAAAACTTAATAATTTTAATTTCATTTGTATTAATTTTCGACAAAAATAGGTTTTTATTTTAGACCCAAAAACAATTTAAGATTAAGTGTGTTTTAAAGTAGATAAAAATAGACAATGGAAATAGCGATTAAAATAGGATTAGTACTTGGAGTTTTTCTTTTGATGGAAGGTGTGGCTTGGTTTGCCCACAAATATATTATGCATGGTTTTGGTTGGACGTGGCACGAAGACCACCACAATATGCACAAGGGTTTTTTCGAAAAAAATGATTATTACGCTTTGGTTTTCACCCCGATAGCTATTTTTTGTATAGTTTTTGGAGATTTAAACGACGAATATTGGTATCTTTTCCACATCGGCTTGGGCATCACACTTTACGGACTTTTCTATTTTATTTTCCATGATTTGATAGTACATCGCAGGTTGAAATTTAAATTTGCGACCAAAAGTAAGTACATGAAACGCATTATGCACGCTCACTACGTGCATCACAAAACGCACACCAAAGAAGGGGCTGAGGCTTTTGGTTTTTTGTATGCTCCTAAGAAGTATGAGCGAAACAACTAATTGTGCTTTTTGAAAAGTAAATTGACCTTTTCGTAGAATTTCTAGTTTTCCTTTATCTCCTTGTAATTTTTAGGCGAAAGTACCTTTTAAAATTGCTAAATTGTGAGCTAAACCCTCATATCCGTTTATGTTTTCTCATATCTCCAAGGATTTCTTTGGCAACAAGCAGAGTTTTTCTATAGGTCTCATATTTGTTTCTGTCGGCCTTCTTTTTGGCAATTGGGCAACTTTTATACCCTTCGTAAAAGCCAAATTTGACTTAGACGATGCCCAATTGGGACTACTTTTACTCAGCCTTCCAATTGGAGCTTTAGCAATGAATCCCGTTGCGGCCACTTTAGTTAGAAAATTTGGCATGCAAAAAACCTCTGTTTATGGCATTGGATTTATGTTGCTGGCATTCAGCATTTTACTAAATGCCCCATCGGTTTATTTTCAGTCGTTTTTCTTAATACTTTGTGGCTGCGGAATATCTATCACCAATGTGGCAATGAACACTTGCGTTGGAGCCATTGAGCATCATTTTGAAATTAAAATTATGAGCACCTGCCACGGCATGTTCAGCCTAGGACTCATGTTTGGTTCTATCTGCTCAAGCTTTTTTGGTGGGATGGGCTTATTACCAGGCATTTACATGAGCGTAATTGGAGCATTGTTGTTCTTAGTATTGCTATTGGCCCAGAAAAATATTTTCTTGATTAAAGACGAAACCCACGAGGAAAACAACCCAAAATCAAAATTCTCATTTCCTAGTGGCAGTTTTTTATTGATGATAATCATTGGTTTGTGTGTCAATATCACTGAAGGAACTATGGCCGATTGGTCAGCAGTATTTATGAGAGATGTGGTAAAAACCTCCACTTACTTCGAAGGTTGGGGAATGGCCGGTTACTCACTTTTTATGGCTTTGGGAAGGCTTATTGGCGACAAAATAATACCGAGATTCGGAGCAAATAGGATTCTTTTTTATGGTGGAATATTAAGTATTTTGGGTATTTTGGTTGTGATTATCTTCCCCTACACTTTTTCGGCAATTGTAGGATTTGCAATGGTTGGAGCGGGTGTTTCTTGTGGAGCCCCCATACTTTACGCCAGTGCTGCCAGAGTACCCAATATGGCAAAAGGCTCTGGATTGGCCATCATGAACACCTTTGCGATGGGTGGATTTCTATTTGGGCCTGTTTTGATTGGTTTTATTTCAAAAGCTACTACATTGTCTATTGCCTTTGCTTTTATTGCTTCGTTGGGATTGATTTGGGTAATTCAAAGCAAAAGAGTTAAGCTTTTTTAGGTATTCACCACCGTATAAGCCTTCTCATAACCTTTTTTTATGATTTCTTTTATAACATCCATATCGAAATCAGTTAGTTTAATATTTATAGAAACATCAGGCCTGATGACCGTAAGTTTTATTTTTTTATTTAAGCTAAAACCTGCTACCGAAACCAAATTGTGGTTATAATTTTCGGCCCATTCCAAGTCATTATTTTCAAGCTGATTTACCGAGATATCCTTGATTCGTTCAATCAAAGTCAGCAAGCTACGGTAATTGATGGGTTCCATTTCACGTTTTTTCGGGTGTGTAGCTATCGCATAAATCTCTGTGGCACCGTCTTCAATGGCCTTTTTTAGGGGAACTACCTCTCTTATACCTCCGTCTAGATAAACTTCTTTGTTGTCATTGCCAATCTGAATACCCGGCATAATAATAGGCAAGGAACTGCTGGCTCTTAGAAAATCCAGGAAATGTTGCTCAAGCGGATCTGCATAGTGCATTTCGCCCGTATGAACGTTTACTGCACCTACTTTAATAGCCACAGGGCTTCGTCTGAGCGTAGTCAAATCAATATACTTCTTAAGCTTTTCATGAAGAGGATTGGTATCCAAGAGGCCATCAAAACGACTCATCAGGGTTTCTATCCCGAGCGTCCATTTCGACTTTAAAATACCAATGTCGGAAGGTTTGGTGATGTTTTCGATCCAAAACTGAAGCAATTTCTTGTTTACTAAGTCCCAGTTAATTGTACCATTGGCTTTGTGTTGGTGTCCAGCCTCGTTTACCATAAAGGCGGCATTGAGAGCTCCCGCCGAAATACCATAAATCATGTCAGGCTTGAATCCAGTTTCTAAAACCGCTTGTATGGCACCTACTTGCCAAGCTCCTTTCAAAGACCCCCCTCCCAATACCAATGCTTTCATATAAGAAATTTATATTCTCCAAAAATAGCCTAGAATCGATAATAAGTAGAATTTATTTTCGAATTAAACCAAAACTCAAGTGAAATCCACGGAATTATCGTTTATGTAGTACTTTCCTTTATGCAAAAAAATGAGTCCGAGTTTAAGTTTAAGAGATAATCATAGTAGTTAACCTACATATACAAACCATTTTTTGTTCTTCATTCGTGATTTTTATATCCCAAACATGTGTTTTGGAACCTAGGTGAATGGCCGTAACTTTGCCATAACCCAGCCCGACTTCACTCCACGCAAGTGATTAGCATTTATTTCAAGACCTACGGCCTTTTGTTTTTCGGGATTTTCCAAACACAGCATAGAGGCCACACTACCGAGCGTTTCGGCCAAAACAACCGAAGCCCCGCCATGCAAAATGCCGAAAGGCTGATGTGTGCGGCTATCAACTGGCATCCGGGCAATTAAAAAATCATTGCCAAGCTCTGTGAATTCAATTCCAATATGCCCCGGAAGTGTGTTTTTGCCGAAAGCATTGAGGGATTCTAAATCAAAATTTTTATTAAACATGGTATTCTACGTAAATTTGTCAAAAATATCTAAAAAGAGGGGAAATATACTTATGTCAAAAAAAGAAATCTATTTGATCAGACACGGAGAAACAGAATATAACAAAAAAGGCATAGTGCAAGGAAGCGGAATAGACGCCGACCTCAACGAAACCGGTAGAAACCAAGCAGAGGCTTTTCATAGAAAATATGGTGATGTTGCCTTTCAAAAAGTATACACTTCGGCTTTGGTTCGTACGCATCAAACGGTTGAAAAATTCATCGCAAAAGGAATTCCGCACGAAATATTACCCGAACTTAATGAAATCAGCTGGGGCGAAAAGGAAGGTAAAGAACCAAACACAGAAGACAACGTTTACTACGCCAATCTCACAAAAAGCTGGGCAGAAGGCGATGTGAACCAAAGACCCACTGGAGGCGAAAGTCCAGTAGAAGTAGCTGATAGACTGAGCCTTGGATTAAAAAAGATTATAGAAAACTCTGATGAAAAACTTATACTAATAGCTATGCATGGGCGAGCAATGCGGGTTTTATTGGCTGAAATTTCTAACCTTCACCTCAAAGAAATGGACACATTTCCACATCAAAACACCTGTTTATACAAACTAGAATATTGCTACACCAAAGATGAATTTGAGATACTTTCAAGAAACGATGTGAGCCATTTGGAAGTCTAGGTGTTTTATTTCAAAATACAATAAACCATAAATCCACCTTTCGCCAATAAATATCCCCGACAATCAAGAAGATTGGATATAAATACGCATTATTTGTAGTTTTGATAAATTTTTTGATGAATGAATTTTAAGCAGTCGTATTGGCTTTTTCAAATTTCGGGATGGACACTTTACGCCATTTCCGAATTCATCAGCTATTTCTTGCTGTGGAATTTCAACTTTGAAGAACTTGAGAGCTTAATTTTTAATTCAATAATCTATATTTTAGTTGGTATATCTTTAACACATTTATTTAGAGTTGTTTTTAAAAAGTATAATTGGATAAAACTTTCCATTCCTCAGCTGTTGATAAGAAGTTTTGTTGCCATATTCATCATTACATTCTTGTTTTATGCCGTAAATGTGAGTCTTGATGAAGACATAATAGATACCTCAAAATCCAATTGGTTACTCAGAGATATTATATATTTCAGCAGTCTCAGTAAACCAATTTTGATCTGGGTTTTGGTATATATTTTTTACGCCTACACCAACGAACGCCGTATTGATGCCATTGAGCGAATTAAACTCCAAACCTCCGTAGAGGCCACAGAGGCCAAAATTCTTAGAGCCCAAATCAACCCACATTTTATGTTTAATGCCTTAAATAGCATCAGGGCTTTGGTGTTAGAAGACCCCACCAAGTCGCAGAAAGGCATAACACAGTTGTCCAATATTTTAAGAAGTGCTTTGGTAGCCGACAGAAAAACCACTATTTCGCTCAAGGAGGAATTAAAAACCATAGAAGATTATCTCGAACTTGAAAAAGTGAGGTATGAAGAACGTTTACAAATCATGTGGGACGTGAACGTGGATACGCTCAACATTCAAGTGCCGCCTATGATGCTCCAAACCTTGGTAGAAAACGCCATAAAACACGGTGTACAAAAAGCAGCTAGATGGGGCTATGTGGAGATAAATACCAGCAAAGTTGTTAATAATTTAGTAATCAAAATCAGGAACACAGGCGTACTTAAAAACACCGAAAACCTAAACGATGATGGTGGCTTTGGACTTAAAAACACCCAGAAAAGACTCCAACTTTTATACGGAAAAAATGCCTCTTTTGAGATATATCAAGAAGATCACCAGACAGTTACGGCTGTCATAAAAATACCTTTAAGTATATGAAAACCATCATTATAGACGACGAAAGACTTGCGAGAAACGAACTCAAAAGGTTATTAGAAGAATTCCCAAAAATACATGTTGTGGCCGAGGCTGCCAATGCCGAAGAAGCAATAGAACTCATAGACGAACATCAGCCCGACTTGCTTTTTCTGGATATTCAGATGCCCGGAAAGAATGGATTTGAGCTCTTGGAAATCATAGAAGACAGAGTACCGGAAGTCATCTTCACTACAGCCTATGACGAATATGCTTTAAAGGCCTTTGAATATAACGCCCTCGACTACCTCATGAAGCCCATTGACAGTAGCCGTTTGGCAGAGGCTATCACCAAAGTGGAAGCAGAAATCAAACGTTCTGAAAGACTTTCAGCTGACCCAAATGTGCAATATTTGACTGAAAACGATCAGGT
>CAMCYZ010000104.1 GCA_945885545.1 Spirosoma fluviale | reverse complement strand
AAGTATTCTGAAGATTTTAATCTTTATTTTTCAAATAGTAGAATTTATGAAATTTGTCATCTACATCTTCAATTCTAATTTCCTTTTTTGAGAAACTCGCTTCGCCGAGAATAGAAAGGTCTTTTTCTGAAAAAATGGCAATTATTTTTTTGGAATCAGAGGAAGATTTGTGTCCTGTAGAATCGACATAAGCCACATCAAAACCAAAGTCAGATATCCTCCATTTGCCAACATCAACTACCTCATTTTGTGAGTTTTTAAGTTCAAATGTGCCGTTGTCTTTAAAATCTATTGTTTTCTCTTTGAGGTAATCTATTTGTATTTTCTTTCTTTTATCTACAAAAAAAAGCCTGCTCAAATTTCCATTCCCCAATTGGCCATTGCTTTAGAGCTTTTTGAGGAAAAAGCAAACTACAAGACGTCAAAAAAGGTAAGAAAAGTAGGAATTTAAGTTTTTTCATATTAGTAAATTAGTCTAATTCTTTGAAAATAAATTACTTATGTTTGTGATAATGTTCAACATAGTTTTTTTTATTCCACAAATGACACCAATAGAATGCTCTTACAAAACCTTATTCTTCCTGAAACTTTGTGCCTTCTCAGTATAACTTTGTGTAAAAATTTATACATAATTCTATTTCAAAACTAATTTACAGTTTTGGAATATTTTTAAGGCTTACTTTTTCTTTTCTTAATCCTTATTGGGTTGTACCAAAGCCAAAAGCCACTGAATGACAACAGAATAAGGCTCAAGGCGGCAGCAGTTGTATAGAAAAGTTTAAACTGGTCACTTGAAGTTTTTACAAAAAAATCCACAATAGAGCCGTCATGAATTTTTTCAATAAAATCTGATTTTCTGGTACTTACGGAAAGAACCTCGGCAGTTTTGCAGTCGAGTTGGAGTTCTGTAAAATGATTTGCGAAAACAATCTTAGCTATGCCTTTTTGCGGTCTGATGTCTATTCTGTCTATTTCATTTTCTTTTTTTAGAGAATCTCTGGAATATGCCTTTGCAACCGAAACCAAGCTGTCAATTTTTAGCCAATCTGCACTGTTTTCGGTGGCTCCTTTTTGGGTTTTGGGCAAAAGTGCGGTTTGTTTTTTCCATCCTAAAAGCAAACCCGTTGCTCCAATCACAAACATCACTAAAAACATGGGGATAGCAAGCCATTTGTGTATTTTTCTATAAAAACGTGTTTGCTTGGAGAGGTCTGTTTTTTGCATTTTAGATGTTCAGATAATACAAAAATAAAGTATTTCTTTCAAATTTAATGTTCTTGTTGAAAATCTGCCTTTTTATTGAAATATTCTCCCAACTTTCTACTAATTATCCAGTTTTTGTATAACTTTATTGTTATTCAAACCTACCTAAATGTCAAAATTCATTTATTCGATTTTCTTTTTGTTTATCTTTAATAATTTGGTTTTTGGTCAAAAAATGGAAACGATTAGAGGTTTTTCAAGGGAACATTTCGATTTTCAAGGAAGATCGGCCTGGTTAATGAAACCTAAGGTATCAGCTATTGGTAATCCATGGGTTTGGAGGGCTCATTTCCCCGATTGGCACACCGAAACCGACTCGATTTTGCTTGAAAGAGGTTTTCATGTGGCATACATAAATACCAACGATATGTTTGGAAGTCCTGCCGCAATGCAAATTTGGGATGATTTTTATAATTATTTGGTGTCGGAAAGGCTATTGGCCACCAAGGTTGCTCTTGAAGGCGTGAGTAGGGGCGGGCTTTATGTTTACGCGTGGGCTAAAAGAAATCCTCTCAAAGTTTCCTGCATTTATGCCGAAGCTCCTGTGTGTGATATAAAATCTTGGCCACTGAAACATGGGTCCAAAGAGGACTGGAATTTACTTTTAAATTCTTTTGGTTTGACAGCTGCCGAGGCCTTAAGTTTCTCTGATAATCCGATTGATAACTTGAAAGGTTTAGCCGCGTGTAAAGTGCCTATTTTGCATGCTATCAGTCTCGAAGATAAGATTGTGCCGAATGAAGAAAATACGTTTCGACTGGTTGAAAATTATATAAAACTAGGTGGCAAGGCTACCGTTTGGCCTATGACTAAAGGTGAAAAAAGTTTACAAGGACACCATTTTTTAATAGATAATCCTGAACAAATTGCTGATTTTATAGAAAGGAATTCTTCACCAACGAGGATATCCTTGGATGCTAGATATTACCATCAGGGAAGGGCAGGCTTATCCAACAGTTTTAGGAAGTTTAAGAATGATAAGTTTGGTAGAGTGGCGTTTATGGGTGGTTCCATAACCGAAAGTCCGGGATGGCGAGATAAGTTTACACAGTATTTGAGAGAAAAATTTCCAGAGACTAAATTTGAATTTATTAATGCCGGAATTGCCTCCACGGGTAGTACAGCAGGTGCTTTTCGTCTAAAAAAGGAAGTTTTTTCTAAGGGAAAGATTGATTTGCTCGTTGAGGAAGCAGCCGTGAATGACCGAACCAACGGGTTCAGTTCAGTAGCTCAGATTCGTGGCATGGAAGGGCTCGTGCGTCATGCTTTAATCGAGAATCCGTTGATGGATGTTTTGGTGATGCATTTCGCTGATCCCGAAAAAATGGCGGATTATAATGCTGGCAAAGAACCTGAAGAAATTCAAAGTCACAATCGTGTGGCGGAGTATTATAGTATTGGTGTCATAAATTTGGCAAAAGAGGTGACGGAAAGAATCGATGCGGGCGAATTCAATTGGAAGGATGATTTTAAGGATTTGCACCCTTCAGTATTTGGACAAGAGGTTTATTTCCGGTCAATGAAAACGTTTTTGAATAATTGTTATAAAAATACAGATTTTTCTGCCAAGTCTAACCCAAGGGTTTTATCTAACCCATTAGATTCTTTTAGTTATTTTAAAGGTGATTATTTTGATGTAATAAATGCAAAATCACTTGTAAATTGGAAGATAGATGAAGCTTGGAAGCCAAACGATGGTGTTTCTACAAGAAAACAATATGTCGATATTCCAGCTCTCGTTTCTACTGAGGTTGGAAGTGAATTTACGCTGAATTTTACCGGTACTGCCATAGGAATCTGTATAGCCTCCGGGCCAGATGCAGGAGTTTTAGAATATAGTATTGATGGAAAAAAATATCCAAATTTAGATTTGTACACACAATGGAGTAATTTTTTACATTTGCCGTGGTATCTGATGCTCGATGATCAGCTGAAATATAAAAGGCATAAATTAACTGTTAAAATTGCCAATGACAAGAATCAGAAAAGCTTAGGTAATGCTTGTAGGATTTTTTATTTCTTGGTGAATTGAACTTAAAGTCATCTTCGAGTTGAATAACTCTTCTCCCCCAATTACTGTTTCCACTCTAAGGGGTTTCTCCTCGTGGTTTTTATCTTAGTAGATAATTTATATCTGGTCTAAGTATCTATAATTCAATAGTATGTACTTAATGTAGATTTATTAGAATATTATTAGATTTTGGATTTGTAGTTTATGTGACAAAAGATTATTGATATTTTTACCTTAAAAATAGGCAAAAGATGTCATTTGTTTCATTTGCGTTTATTCCGTTTTTTCTGATTGTTTTTGCATTATATTGGTTCGTATTTAAGAAAAATTTACGAAACCAAAACCTATTGCTCTTTGTGGCAAGCTATTTTTTTTATGGATTTTGGGACTGGAGATTTACACTTTTGTTACTCTTTTCCACACTTTTGGATTATCTTTTTTCCCATTTAATTCATAATAGTCGTTCTGAATCACAACGAAAAAATTTCTTTATACTTAGTCTAATCGTTAATTTAGGTATATTAGGAGTCTTCAAATATTTTGATTTCTTTTCTGCCTCCTTTGCTCAATTATTGGGTCATTTTGGCTGGAAAGTAGACCCGATACTATTGAATCTTATACTTCCTGTTGGTATTTCATTCTATACGTTTCACGGTATATCCTATATTTTTGATGTTTATACGCGTAAAATTTCACCCGAAGAAGACTTTGTAGTTTATGCAGTTTTTGTGAGTTTTTTCCCTTTGTTGGTTGCTGGGCCTATCGAAAGAGCAACCCACCTCTTGCCCCAAATTCAAAAACCGCGAAAATTTGATTATCTGTTAGCGAAGGAAGGAATTCGTCAGTTTCTCTGGGGCCTTTTTAAAAAGTTAGTTATTGCTAATAACTGCGGTTTTTTTGCAAATATGATTTTTGATGATGTAGATAATCTTTCGGGGAGCACATATTTTTTAGGTGCCATATTTTTCTCTTTCCAAATTTACGCTGATTTTTCGGGATATTCAGAAATGGCCAGCGGCACAGCCAAGTTATTGGGCTTTAATCTAATCCGGAATTTTGCTTATCCATATTTTTCTAAAAGTCTGGTAGAGTTTTGGAGAAGGTGGCACATTTCTTTAAGCTCTTGGTTCAGAGATTACCTCTATATTCCGATGGGAGGAAGTGATCACGGAAGACTGAGAAGGATGTTTAATGTATTTTTTGTATTTTGTATAAGCGGTCTATGGCATGGAGCTAGTTGGCATTTTGTTCTCTGGAGTTTAGCGAATTGGCTTCTGCTTACGACCGAAGTTTTCGCAGGTCACTTCGATATCGCTATGAATAAGTGGGTTAAAAATGGCTTCCAGCAAAGTCTTTTTGATGGATTTAGAATGGCTAAAACCTTTTTATTAGTGTCTCTGATTTGGATTTTCTTTAGAATAGAGTCCATTACGGAAATTAAGTTAATATTTTCCCAAATTTTCTCTTTGTCATTTTTTACTATTCCAGAGTTTAGATTTATCGAGAATTCATTTACTGTTGGGGTATTGGTGATATTCTTTTTAATGATTGAATGGTTTGGAAGAGACGGCGACTTCGCATTGCAGAATTTATTAAAAGGACGTGCAAAGGTATTTAGGTGGTCATTTTATTATTTTTTGATTTTGTTAATGGTATATGAAAATGGCAATGAACAAACCTTCATCTATTTTCAATTTTAATAATGAAAAACTTTCTCAGGGATATTTATAATTTTGGTATTATCGGTAGTGGCTTTTTGGCCATTTTGTTGATTGCATACCTTATCTTCGACCCTTTTTATGTTCTAAAGGACTATGACGATTTTTCGAACAAAATTACAAGCGGAAATAAAGATTACATTTCAACCACAAATTTTTTGAGAAATTTCCGCAAGGAGGAGTATAATTCGTATATTTTTGGTAGCTCCCGTACTGTGGCTTTTCAACATTCTGCATGGCGAAAGTATCTTCCAGATTCATCAATCATCTTCACTTATGATGCTTATAGCGAGACTATTTATGGTATTTATAAAAAGATAAAGTTAATAGACTCTTTGGGATTGAAACTGAATAATGTTTTAATAGTAATCGAAAAAGATGAGACTTTCATGACCGAAACCAATTCAAAGGGATATCTTTTCATAAAACACCCAGTCTTATCAGGAGAGAGTTTTTACGAATTTCATTGGGAGTTTTTGAAGAGTTATTTGACTCCAAAATTTTTGTTTTGCTATTATTGGCATTTGATTTCGGGGAAATACTCGCCTTTTATGTTGGGTGTTATAGAGCCATACAAAACTAAAATTATGCCTGTAAGTAATGAAACCAAATGGATAGCATTAGACAGTATGTTGGCGGAGTCTGAAAGCGAATATTATGAAAAAATGGCTCACTTATTACCCGTGCGAGATGGGATACCACGCACTGAAACGCAGTCGAAAATTTCAGCAAAACAAAAGAAAATGTTACAAGAAATAAAATCGATTTTTGACAAGCACAATACAAATTATAGATTGGTTATCAGTCCTTTATATAATCAGATAAAATTTAATTTAACAGATCTGAATGTTCTGAATAGCATATTCGGAAGGAACTTTGTTTGTGATTTTTCAGGTATAAAAGAGCTCACAAAACCTAAAACCAATTATTACGAATTTTCACATTATAGACCCAAAGTGGGCGAGCAGATTATGCAGCGTATCTACAAGTAGCGGGAAAAGTGGTTTTCGTCCTAAAGAAAAAACGAAGCCCAAAATTGAGCTTCGTTTATTCACTAAATTTTAATAAAAATCAATCCCACTTCGGCAAAGATCCTTGGATGTAAGGTATTTTGCTGTTTTCTAAAGTTTTTTGAAGTTCGTTCATGTTTTTGTCGAGTTCAATTACACTTTTGTAGGTTTCTCCGAAAAGCTTTTTTGCATAAGCTAAGCCTTGTTTTTGGGTGGTGGTTGGCTCGGTAGAATGACCATACATACCAAAAACTATCGTACGAATTCTGTCAGAAATTCCTGGTAATACCTCAAACTGATGCTTTTCTAGGGCTTCGTTGCCATTTAGGTTCAAGTTGATTTTTTGGAAATCTCTTTCCATTTGGGTCAAAGTGGCCATATTTTCTAGCTTGGAATTCGTATTGGCCAGCATTGCAGCTTTCAGTGCTTTGTGTTTTTCTTTCAAAAATGATAGATGATCACTAGTTCCATTTACCACTCTTGAAAAATCTTTGACTTCGTTGGCGAAACTTTGTAGGGCTTGATAGTCTTGAACGGGCAAGGTTGCCCAGCCCAAACTTTTCACTTCAAAAGGCTCGGAATCTGTTAAAGTTTTTACAGTATTTCCATCAAAATAGCTCAATTGAGCAGCATATTTTCCAGGAATTACCGGTAAGCCGTCGTTGGCACCTGAATTATTTTCAGTGTTGATAGAGAAACCGTTAGAAGTACTGAAATTCCACAGAAACTCATTCATCCCTTTTTTGGGTTTTACTTGACATCTCCGCACTACGTTTTGTTTTTCGTCTAAAATGGTCATGAAATAGGCACCTAAAATTTCGTTTTCTTCTGCCACGATAGAGTCTAAACTTGGATAGCCTTTCAACTCTCCTTTCGCAATAAGAGCTTTTTCAGATTCTTTGCGTTTATCTTTCAAAGATTTTGGCGTTTCTTTTACAAAATATCTAATAGTAGCTCCAACTGCTGGATTTTCAGCCGTGTAATAGCTATCGCCTTGAGTGCCAGTTCCTCTCCCTCCAAGCGGGTCTTTTTGGTTAAATGCCCATTCAGATTTTATTGGAAATATCATGGCCTCTTTACCCTCGGTTTTGGAGATATTTCGCATAGACGAGTAATTGTCTAATACATAGAATCCTCTACCAAATGTAGCCAAGACCAAGTCGTTTTCCCTTCTTTGTATTTCCAAATCTTTGATGGCGATTACGGGCAAATTGTTTTTCATCTGTGTCCAGGTTTTTCCACCATTCAGACTAGCAAAAAGTCCAAATTCAGTTCCAGCGAATAGCAAGTTACTGTCCACATGATCTTCTGCTATCGTATAAACCGACCCACGCTCGGGTAGATTGCCGCTTATGCTGGTCCAAGTTTTTCCGCCATCGCTTGTTTTTACCAAATACGGCTTAAAATCGCCATAACGGTGGTGGTTAAATACTACATAAGCTGTATTCTTATCATGCTGAGAGCAAATAACTTGTGGCACATAACTCATCGCAGGCACACCAGGAATATTGTCAATTTTAGTCCAAGTTTTGCCGCCATCGATGGTTACTTGGATTAAACCGTCGTCTGTGCCCACATAAAGCGTATTTTCATCAATTGGGCTTTCTGATATAAATGTAGATTGACCGTAGATAGACGTACTGGTATTTTTTTGTACGGCATCCATACTCCAAACTTTGTCCATGTAAGGCAATTTGTTGCGGTCTATTTGTCGGCTTAAGTCTCCAGAAATCAGCTTCCAAGAGTTTCCTCTGTCGTCAGACCGGTAGATTTTATTTGCACCAAAATAAAGTCTTTTGGCATCATATTTTGAAACAACCAAAGGAGAGTCCCAATTCCATCTTAGGGCTGCTTCTCCTTCGAGTGGCACGGGTTTAATGTCTATTTGTTCGCCTGTTTTTTTGTCGAAACGAATCAAGCCGCCGTGCTGCCATTGTGCATAAACGATGTCCGGATTGCTCCAGTCCACTGCCGACTCAAATCCATCGCCTCCTACAGTGAGGTACCAGTCATTGTTAGTGATACCCGCTTGGTTGGTCGTACGACTCGGTCCAGCAAAACTGCTGTTATCTTGTGTGCCTCCATAGATGTTGTAAAAGGGGAATGCATTGTCAAGGGCCACCCTGTAAAACTGTGTGATGGATAAATTTTGCTTAAAATGCCAGTTTTGACCTAAGTTAAAGGATTCATACAAACCGCCATCGCCACCCATAAAAATATGTTGGTTGTCTTTTTGGTCTATAGTAATGATGTGGTTGTCCACATGGATATTTTGGTGGTTGAGGTTCACCCAAGTTTTGCCGCCGTCGTTGGAGTATTTTGAATACACATCGCCCACAAAGATTCTGTCAAACTGCACGGGGTCAGGGTAGATTTTGCCATAATATAAACCAGACGAAGCGTAAGAACTCATTTTGACCCAACTTGCACCGCGGTCGGTACTTTTGTAAGAGCCGTTGTTACCCGTTGTAGCCTCTAAATGAGCATAAAGTACATCGGTATTTATTGGAGAAATGGCTATCGCAATACGGCCAATGTCTCCACCAGGGAAGCCATTATTGATTTTTTTCCAAGTGGCACCCGCATCGGTGCTTTTATATAGGGCACTTTCAGGACCGCCCGATACATAGCCGTAGCCTTTGCGTTGACGTTGGTGAGCAGAGGCGTACAAAACAGATGAGTTTTTAGGGTCCATAACGATATCGGCTACACCCGTATGCTCACTAATTTTCAATACATTTGCCCAAGTTTTACCACCATCGGTAGATTTGTAAACGCCCCTTTCGCCTCCGCTATTCCACAAGGGGCCATAAGCAGCTACATAAATGATGTCGGAATTTTTGGGGTCTAAAATAATTTCGCCTATGTGTTGCGAGTCCTTTAAGCCCATGTTTACAAAGCTTTTACCACCATCCTCAGACTTATAAATGCCGTCGCCATAGCCCACGCTTCGTTGGTTGTTTGCCTCACCTGTACCTACCCAAACAACATTGTGGTTTTGGGGGTCAAGTGTAACACAACCTACCGAAAAAGCTCCGTAGTTTTCGAAAATAGGCTGAAAGTTGGTGCCGCCATTGGTAGTTTTAAAAACTCCACCTGAGGCCACAGCTACATAATATTCTGAGCTTTTGTGAGGATTATGAGCCAAATCTATGATACGGCCACTCATGAAGGAAGGACCCACTGAACGAAACTTGAAGCCAGAAAGGTCAGGTCCCTTTTCAGCGACGACTGCTTCTTTGGGCTTTTCAGTTACTGCTGCCGCCTTTTTCTTTTGGCCAAAAGTGCAAAGGGAAACAAAAAATAATAAAAGGACGAAGTGTTTTTTCATAAGAGAGGTTTAGAATGGTTTGTAAATGAATTCTAAAGGTAAAGAATTTTCTGTTTTTGGCAAAGGTGTGGGTGAGCAAATGGTGCTAAATTAGAGTTTTTCTAATTGGTGGATTTGAAATATGGATATAAACAAAAAATATTTTATAAATTAGAATAATTTTTAATAACAAATATCCATTACTCTTAATTATGCCATTTGTAAAAGTTTACGTTCATTTTGTTTGGAGTACAAAAAATAGAGTTCCGCATCTTTATTCAAAGGAATTGAGAATTAAAGTATGGAATCATATTCTTGAAAATTCAAGAAAGAAAGATATTTTTATTGATTTTGTGAATGGTTATTCAGATCACTGTCACTGTTTGGTGTCCTTGGGGGTTGATCAAAGCATTCAAAAAGTAATTCAACTGATAAAAGGAGAGTCTTCATTTTGGATAAATAAGGAAGGCCTTACAAAAGAAAAATTTGAATGGCAGGATGAGTATTTTGCAGTTTCTGTTTCAGAATCAGTTATTGACAAGGTAAGAGATTATATAAAAAATCAAGAAGAACGTCATACTAAGAAGACATTTCAACAAGAACATGACGATTTTATAAGTAAATTTGGATTTCAAAAATTTGAAGGCTAAAGTTTTGGCTAAAGCCAAAATTGTAGATTATATCATCTTCTATCTCCAGATAATTCTGGAGGCAATGCAAAACTTGGATTTGTTTGAATTTTTCAAAATTTTCATCGGGTGTTGAATTGAATAGGAATGTGGCTTTAGCCCATTCCCAGAGGCAATTCAAAACATAGAATTGTTTCAAATATTGATAATTTGAATGTTGGATTTGAATTGAATAGGAATGTGGTTTTAACCCATTCCTTGAATAGGAATGTGGCTTTAACCCATTCTTGGTATCAATTCAATATTTGGAATTGTTCAAAATTTTCATGAGGTTTATTTCATTAGGAATGTGGTTTTAACCCATTCCTTCAATAGGAATGTGGCTTTAACCCATTCTTGGTGTCAATTCAATATTTGGAATTGTTCAAAATTTTCATGAGGTTTTTTGAATAGGAATGTGATTTTAACCCATTCCTTGAAATAGGAATGTGGCTTTAATCTATTCTTGGTGTCAATTCAATATTTGGAATTGTTCAAAATTTTCATGAGGTTTTTTGAATAGGAATGTGGCTTTAGCCCATTCCTTGAATAGGAATGTGGCTTTAGCCCATTCCCAAATTGGAATTTCCAAAGCATTTTTGGCTTTAGCCAAATTCTTACCTCTATTCAGATTCAAAAAAATGACCTTGATTTTTTTTGAAAATCAAGGTCATTCTTTTTTTGGAATAAATTTTAAATTTTTACAACGCCGTCCCCACCTTCTTTTGCTTCAGATTGATGGCTGGCAATTGGTTTTGTTTTACCAGGTTGTTGAAGGCTGGTACGTCTTCGTCCACTATCTTTTTAAGTTTTTCGGAGGAAAATAAGAAATACTTTGCTTTTGGAATAGATGATACCTTTTGTTTTGGTAAAATACTCCGTTTGTTTTCTGAATTTTGCGAAGCAGAATAAAACTTCAGGAATTATGCTATTTTTGTAAAGTATTATACTTTTAGTGCAATGTTTTGGCGTTGATAGAGTCTTAACAATTGATTTTTTAAGAAATATATTTGAAATGAAAACCATATTAGAGGTAGAAGTTAGTGCCGACCAAGAGAAATTATTGAAGGATATGTTAACCGCTATGAATATTGCTTTCAAAAGTCAGTCGGTTGAAGAAAAAAGAGAAATTTCTGATGAAGAAATAGGCAATGCCATCAAGAATTGTTTCGGAATTTGGAGAGATCGTCAGGATTTTTCTGACTTTCGAAAATTTAGAGAACAAGCTTGGTATATGTCTCAGTTTTTCATAATTTAGTTTGATTTTAATTATTACGAAAATGAACACAAATATAAATATTAGGCTTAAACCAACTCTATTGCTTCAACTAGAGCAAAAGAAAAAGACTTTAAATTTAGATACTGAAGCAGTTATTAGTAAGGCATTGGAAGATTATTTCTATTTCGACAGAATCAATGCCTTGCGAGAAGAAATGAAATTTAAAGCCACAGAACTAGGTTTTGTAACGGAGGAAGATATTTTTAATGCCATCTCATAGTGTATGAAGGTTATTTTAGATACCAACGTACTACTTTCATCATTACTTTTTTCTGGTTTTGCTGCTAAAGTCCATGATTTTTGTGTTATTCATTTCAATGTTATCTCTTCAGATTGGCTTTTTGATTAATTGGAAGAAAAACTACTGGGTAAATTTACACTAAGTGAGGAGCAAGCAGAAAGATTTATAGTTTTATTGCAGGAACGAACATCTGTGGTTCACCCCTTTAATGAATTACCAGATGTTTGCCGAGATGTAGATGATAATCATGTTTTACAATTAGCAGATTATATACAAGCTGACTGTATTATTACTGGTGACAAAGATTTATTAGTTTTAGAAAGTTTTAAGAAAACACAAATATTTTCCCCTAGAGAATTTCATGATAAGTTTATAGATGGAAAATTTTAAATAAATCATATTTATCCGACATCTGGTTTTACAAGTAGCTTCTTCTGCCTGATGGTCTAAGACATGTAACACATAGAATTTTTAAAAACTCTGCAAATAATTACCTAAAAAACAACCAAACCTTTAGATACCTCAGCACCCAAAAGTTTGGTCATTTTGAAATAAAACTCAAAAAATCACACCTCCTACAACGCCGTCCCCACCTTCTTTTGCTTCAAATTAATGGCTGGTAATTGGTTTTGTTTTACCATGTTGTTGAAGGCCGGTACGTCTTCGTCTACTATCTTTTTCAGTTTTTCGGAAGTCTTGTCTATTTTGTTACTGATGTCGTTGAATACATCGTTAGAGGCTTTTGTCGGTTTGGTATCAGCACTGCTCACTACGCCTGCTATTCCCGCCATTTTGTCGTTCAGGCGAATAGGGTAGGCCAATAAATCTTGCATGGCTTTGGCTTTATTTTGCAAGAGATTCTGCTCCAAATCGTCCAAGCTTTTCAACATTGGCTTGGTTATTTTCTGGAAATTAGAGATAATCACCGTATCTTTTACTGCTTTCATGTATTCCGTAACCGCCTTGCGTATCTCTCTAATATCGTTGATGTTGCGGTGCGACTCGTCTAGTTTTTTGTGTATTTTCATTAACAAATCAAACTGTGCCTTAAAGTCGGCATCGGTGGCATCTACTCTTGGGTCTTTTTTGATTTCAGCAATTTCTTCTTTTACCAATTTGTCGCCCAAAATCATCCTTACTTTGTATTGGCCAGGAACTACTTTTGGCCCAGTAGTATTTCCTGCCCACATTGGAGCTTTTTCACCTTGTATTTCGGTGGCGTCTGCGTATCGCATGTTCCACACAAATCTGTTGAGACCTGCAGTGGTGCTTACACTATTAGGTTTTGGAGCATCAGGGTTTTCATAAAAATCTTTTGAAACTTTAAAGGGCTCACCTTTAAGGTCTTTTTTGCTCGAAAACGTGATGATGGTGTCATTAGCCATGGTCAGGAACTGCAGCTTTAATTCCTCTTTTGGTGTTTCTTTTAAGTAATAATTTACTAAAACGCCATTTGGGGCATTTTTGCCTTCATCCAGTGGCGTGCCTCTGCGGCCTCCGTCGCCACCTTCCATTCGGTAAGCATGACGTGGTTTGAAAAGGTGTTGACCTGCTAAAGCCAAGCCATCTTTTATTTGGTGCAAAGGCGTAATGTCATCCAAAATCCAGAACGATAAACCATGCGTGGCTACGACCAAATCTTTCTCTCTTTCGTGTATTTGCAAATCTCTGATAGGCGAAATGGGCATGTTTAAATTCAATGGATTCCAAGAGGTGCCATCGTCAAAAGATACATAAATGCCTCTTTCTGTGCCGGCATATAGCAATCCTGGCTTACTCGGGTCTTCTCTTACTACTCTTGTATATTCATCAGCTGGAATTCCTTTACTGATGTTCGTCCAAGTTTTTCCATAATCGGATGTTTTGAACAAATAGGGCGTTCTGTCGCCAAACATATATCTTGTGGCTGCCAAATAGGCTTTTCCTTTTTCAAAATCGGAGGTATGTATCATCGACATCAAGGCTAAATCACCCAATTGCGAGGTTGGTAAAGTGATGTTTGTCCAGTTTTTGCCGTTGTCACGGGTTACGTGCAAATAGCCGTCATCCGAGCCTGCCCAAATATTGCCTTTTTCGAGTTTTGATTCGGCCAAGGTAAATATGGTGGCGTAAATCTCGGCTCCCGTTTGGTCTAGTGTAATTGGTCCACCAGTAGCACCAGTTGTTT
>CAMCYZ010000103.1 GCA_945885545.1 Spirosoma fluviale | reverse complement strand
GAATTGCTCTTCATTTTGCCAATATCGGCTGCGAGGTTTTATTGCTAGACATGGTTCCGAAAGAACTTAACGACGCCGAGAAGGCTAAGGGATTGGATGTATCAAGTCCAATAGTGAGGAATAGAATCGTTAGTGATTTGTTTCAAGCTGCTGTTAAGGCTAGTCCGTCACCTATTTATAGCCAAAAATCTCTGGCAAAAGTAAAAGTGGGGAATTTTGACGACGACATGGTCAAAATCAAAGAAGTAGATTGGATCATTGAGGTGGTAGTAGAAAAGCTCGAAATCAAGAAGTTGATTTATGACAAAGTAGAGCAACACCGCAAGCTGGGTACTTTGGTAACTTCTAACACCTCCGGCATTCCTATTCATTTGATGGCCGAGGGAAGGAGCGAAGATTTTCAGCAGAATTTCTGTGGAACACACTTTTTTAATCCACCGAGATATTTGAGACTTTTGGAAATCATTCCTGGTCCAAAAACCGAGGAGGCCATCATAGATTTCTTGATGCATTACGGTGATCTTTTCCTTGGAAAACAAACCGTTTTGTGTAAAGATACCCCTGCATTTATTGCCAACAGATTGGGTATTTATGCCATGGTGCAAACCATCAGAGCTACAGAAGAGTTGGGTCTTAGCATTGAGCAAGTAGATAAACTTACAGGCTCGATTGTAGGCAGACCAAAATCAGGTTCGTTCAGACTTTCAGATGTGGTTGGACTTGATACTACTGTTAATGTATGCAACAATCTTTCGGCTATTCTGACCAACGATGAATCTCTGGAGGCATTCAAATTGCCAATCATCATGGCCAAGTTGATGGAAAACAAATGGTTGGGTGATAAAACAGGACAAGGTTTTTACAAAAAGACAAAAGACGAAAACGGCAAAACAGTAATACTTGGGTTGGATTTTGCGACGATGGAATATCGTCCATCTGAAAAAGTGAAATTTGCGACCTTAGAAACCACTAAAGGTATAGACACAGTGGCCGGTAGAATTCCTGTATTACTAAAAGGAACTGACAAAGCTGGTGAATTCTACAGAAAAACTTTTTCCGATGCCTTCAAATATGCCTCTTTCAGAATTCCTGAAGTGGCCGATGAACTGTATAAAATTGACGACGCCATTTGTGCCGGATTCGGCTGGCAGTTGGGTCTTTTTGCTACCGCAGATGCAGTAGGAGTGAAGGCTTTTGTAGAAATGATGGAAGGCCAAAATCAAAAACCTGCTCAGTGGGTTTTTGATATGTTAGCTGCTGGATGTGAATCTTTCTACAAAATAGAAAGCGGCAAAAAGCTGTATTACGATATTCCAACAAAGTCTTACAAGGTAATTCCTGGCACAGAGTCGTTCATAATTCTAGATAATATCCGTAAAACCAACGTAGTTTGGAAAAATGCGGGTGCTTCCATTTTTGATTTGGGTGATGGTATCTTGGGTGTAGAGTTTCAATCTAAAATGAACACTTTGGGTGCAGAGCCAGTAGAAGCTTTAAACAAAGCCTATGGTTTAGCTGAGAAGGATTTTAGAGGCTTGGTAATAGGTAACGATAGCCATGAGGCATTTTCGGCAGGGGCAAACTTGGCCATGTTGTTTATGTTTGCCGTGGAGCAAGAATATGACGAAATTGACCTCATGATTGCTCAATTTCAAGAAACTATGATGCGGGCTAGATATTCGTCTATTCCTGTGGTTACAGCGGCTCACTCTTTGGCCTTAGGTGGTGGTTGCGAAATAAACCTACATGCCGACAAAGTGGTGGCTTCGGCTGAAACTTACATGGGATTGGTAGAATTGGGCGTTGGTTTGATACCTGCAGGTGGTGGAACAAAAGAGATGGCTTTGAGGGCCTCAGATTTGTACCAACCTGGCGATGCCGAGTTGAATATTCTTCAAGCTGCTTTTATGAATATTGCTCAAGCCAAAGTTTCTACATCGGTACAAGAGGCTTTTGATATGAATTATCTGAAAACCAACCGCGACCAGATTGTATTGAACCGCAGTAGGTTGATTGCAGAAGCCAAGCAATCGGCAATTGAACTTGCGGAAAATGGCTATACCCAGCCTATACGCAGAACCGATATTAAGGTTCAAGGGAAAACCGGAATCGCCCTTTTCAAAGCGGGTATAAAATCAATGAGAATGGCGAACTATATCACAGACCACGATGCGTTCATTGCTGAGAAACTGGCGTATGTGATTTGCGGTGGAGATTTGAGCTATCCGCAGTTGGTAAGTGAGAAATATTTGCTTGAGTTAGAAAGAGAAGCTTTTCTTTCGCTTTGCGGAGAACGCAAAACCATGGAGCGTATGCAAGGGCTATTGAGTGGAGGTAAACCGCCGAGAAACTAGCCTCGACTCCGCTGGCTTCGGCTCCGCTCAGCCACCGGATAAGCCTAGAGTAACAAATTAGGATAAACAAAATGGATTAAAAAATTTAGTAAAAATGGACGCATATATAATTGATGGATATAGATCGCCGGTGGGAAAAGCTCCCAAGGGCGTTTTCAGATTTACAAGACCAGATGACTTGGCTGCCGATGTTATCAAGCATTTGCTGAGCAAAGTATCTGCTTTAGATCCTACGAGAGTAGACGATATAATAGTAGGAAACTCTGTGCCAGAAGCTGAGCAAGGCATGCAAATGGCCAGATACATTTCGCTTTTGGCTTTGGGTAAAACCGTTCCGGGTGTTACAATAAACCGTTACTGCGGCTCGGGCGTAGAATCTATAGCTCTGGCAGTGGGTAAGATTGCAGCTGGTATGGCCGATTGTATCATAGCTGGCGGTACAGAGTCTATGTCGATGGTACCGACAACGGGCTATAAAACAGCATTAAATTACGGCATAGCGAGTGAAAATCCTGACTATTATGTAGGCATGGGATTAACGGCCGAAAATGTTGCTCAGAAATATAAAATCACCAGAGACGAGCAGGATCAGTTTTCGTATCAGTCTCATCAAAAGGCACTTGCGGCTCAGGCTGCTGGATATTTTGATAGCGGAATTGTGCCAATAGTAGTGAAAGAAACCTACTTTGATGCGGCTTCGGGCAAAAAGAAAACCAGAGAATACACCGTAACCAAAGACGAAGGCCCAAGAGCAGACACAAGCGTGGAGGCATTGGGAAGACTTAAGCCGGTTTTTGCGGCTGGTGGAAGCGTGACGGCGGGAAACTCTTCACAAACCTCTGACGGAGCAGGCTTTGTGCTGGTAATGTCGGAGCGATTGATGAAAGAATTGAACTTGACACCTATTGCTAGAATGGCTTCTTATGCTGTGGCTGGTTGTGAGCCAAGTTTGATGGGAATCGGGCCAGTATTTGCTATTCCGAAGGCATTGGCCCAGGCTGGTTTAAAGCTTAATGACATAGACCAAATAGAACTCAACGAGGCTTTTGCATCGCAAGCATTGGCAGTGGTGAAGGAACTACAAATAGACCCAAGTAAGCTAAATCCAAACGGTGGTGCAATCGCTCTAGGACATGCATTGGGTTCTACTGGAGCGAGACTCTCTGTGCAGATTTTCAACGAAATGCGTAGACGTAACCAAAAATACGGAATGGTAACAGCCTGTGTAGGTGGAGGCCAAGGCGTAGCAGGTATTTATGAGCTTTTGTAATAGATTGATTGTGTGAAAGATAGAATTTCGCCTCCAGCAATGGGGGCGTTTTTTTTTAAGGTGGTGCGATTTTTCAAATCGCATTGGTAATGATTTTGTATTACATGCCTCAGCGATTTGAAAAATCGATCTACGTTTGCTTAAAACTGCCCTTGTTTTGTTACAAAAAACTGGCAAAACTGCCTTTGTTTTGTTACAAAATTCTGCCTAAACTGCCCTTGTTTTGTTACAAAGTATTGATACAAAATGAGGCTAAGTCATTTATAATCAACAAAAAAGGAGACTTCTGATTGTAAGTCTCCTTTTTGCGAACTTTTTCAGTACTTTATTGCTTAAGTTTTTCCTTAAAAACCTTCTGGAATTTCTCCACTTTTGGTCTTACTACCATTTGGCAATACGGGTTTTTATCGCCGTTGTCGTTGAAATAATTTTGGTGGTAATCTTCAGCGACATAGAACTCCGTGAAGGGCTCTAGTTGCGTAACTATTTTGTTGGTGTAGGCACCAGCGGCATTTAATTCTTTTATTACATCCTCGGTTATTTGTTTTTGCTCATCGTTGTGATAAAAAACAGAAGACCTATATTGGGTACCTTCGTCTGCACCTTGGCGATTGAGGGTGGTGGGGTCATGTACTTTGAAAAATATTTCTAAAAGTTGCAAAAAGCTAATCTTCGCTGGGTCATAAGTAACCTGAATAACCTCAGCATGACCGGTTTCTCCCGAACAAACCTCTTTGTAAGTAGGATTTGCATTTTTGCCACCTGCATAGCCTGATTCTACCTTTTCTACACCTTCGAGTTGTTGATATATAGCCTCTACACACCAAAAACATCCTGCGGCCAATGTTGCTTTCTCCATTTCTTAATCTTTTTAAATTAAACGCTCATCTTTCACTTTGAACCATATCTGTAAAGAACCAATAGAGCTTTGTTTTAGTTTAGCCAAGTCACCACAATATTGTTATTTCTGCGATATTTTAAGTTCTTAGCTAATTGTTTTCCGTAATTGATTTCTATGTATTACGGCCCTTTTGTTAGAATTGGATTAAAAACAAGTCCGTTTTTCTGTGCATAAGTATTTAAAAACAAGCATAATATAGCCAATTCAAATCAATGTTTAAGCATAAAAGGTTGAATAAAATCTTTGAAAACAGATGTAAAGCATTAAGCAATTTTCCATTAAAAATAGGGTAAATCGCCATCTGCATTTTTAACAAAGAATTGATTTTGTGTTAATATTTAGAAAACATGTGAATTGGAATTTTGTGAAAAAATTTCTGCAATGCAAAATCTCAAAAACAAGCACTTTTTTGGCTTCATTAAAGATTGGGGCTTTTTGATTCTCTTTTTCTATCTTATCGTTGTATATTATTCTAAGATGGTGTAGAAATTGGGCCTGTTTTGATACAAAAAATTACACAAAAGGTGTAATTTTGGATAAAAAACCTTTATGGCACTGCCCTTTTATCTTGATTATGCCGCCACCACGCCCTTGGCTACAGAGGTGCTGAATGAAATGATGCCTTATTTCACAGGCAACTTTGGGAACGCTGGCAGTAGGCACCATGCCTATGGTTGGTTGGCCGAAGAGGCTGTGGACGAAGCAAAAGAGAGAATTGCCAAGGTGTTTAAGTGTAAAAAATACCAGACCGTTTTTACGAGTGGTGCCACCGAGTCTATTAATTTGGCTTTGAAGGGTTTTATAGAATTAAATCCTGATTATCAAGTTATAAGCTGTGTGGCAGAGCACAAGGCTACGCTGGAGGTTGTGGCAGATTTGGCCAAGAGGTCAGTTAAAACTATACTTTTGGAGGTTAATAATCAAGGAGAAATATCTTTGGAAGCACTCGAAACCGAACTCCAAAAAGGTAAAAGTTTGGTTTCAATCATGTGGGTTAACAACGAAACAGGCCTAATTCAGCCCATTTCGGAAATCATCAAACTGAAAGAAATGTATGATTTTGTGTTGCACTTGGATGCCACACAAGCAGTCGGAAAAATACCGATAGATTTTTCTGACATTGATTTCATGAGTTTTTCGGCTCATAAAATTTATGGTCCGAAAGGTATGGGTGCTTTGGTGATAAAGGATATGCAAAAAGTAAATCCGCAAATATTGGGGGGAGGTCAGCAGCGAAATCTGAGAAGTGGAACGCTCAATATTCCTGGAATTGTGGGGCTTAGGAAATCAGTGGAATTGGCAAACGATAGACTTGGGGAATTTAATGCTCATTGCGAAAAACTAAGAGACAGACTGGAGGCTGAAGTTCTTCGAATTTATCCAAAAGCCTTTGTAAATGCCACTGATGCTCAGAGAGTTTCTAATATTTCAAACATCTGTTTCAAAGGCTTCGACGGCGAAGATTTGATGAGAAAACTCCATAAAGTGGCCATTTCTAATGGTTCGGCTTGTAACTCCGCCACTACTTTTCCGTCGCATGTACTCACAGCCATGGGCATGAGCGAGGCTGACGCATTTGCGAGTTTACGATTTAGTTTTGGTTGGGGAAATTCGGAGAAAGATTTGGAAGTTTTTTTTGAGAATTTGAGGAATGTGGTGAGGTGATTTTTGAGAATCTAAATTATAGTTTGACCCCTTCAGGGTCATAAAAACCTTTAACGCTTATAAACCCCGAATTTCATTCGGTGCTATTCACATTTGACCCCTTCGTGTTCATGAAGCTTGTTTTAGAAAAAAATATAAGTATTCAAATTTTCCTAAAATTCACTAGAAAACCATCGCCTGTGGCCATTTTTAACGTTAGATTTGGTTCGCTACTTACTTTTTTCTGATATTCAATTTTTGTGAAATATTATCCCTACAGAATTTTATAGTATCTACGACATGGGGGAATTCCTATTCTAAATTTTTGTTTTCAAAGAATGGTGAAGCAATCTGTAAGGTTGAATCTAATAAAATAATGAGCTAGTGTTCTCCAAAAACCAAGTTTTACATTCTTCTAAATTGGATTGGCCCGAGGCTATTTTTAGGATGAATGCGGTCAGAATTTCATCAGTAATGGTCTGACTAATATCCAAACCGTTTAAGTTTAAAAATACAAGAGCAGCTCCTAGTCCAGTTCTTTTGTTTCCGTCAGAAAATATATGATTGCAGATAATGTTGTAGCAATAAACCGCCGCCTTGTCTGTCATCAACGGATATAATTCCTGTCCAAACATTTCGGATTTTACGGCTTCAATCAAATAATCGAGGTTTTCTTCATGTAAAAAATTTGATGGAGGCATGAAATTGCCACCATGGCTTCTTACAGTTTCTTTATTAATCTGTATTATTCTATTTTTTGAAAGGTACCTTATCATGCAAGAGCCTTAAATGTCTTTTCAAACCTTGTAAAGTTCTTTTCAAGCAAGTAACTAAATTCCTTGTCAGAATCTTGAATAGACTCTGCTACTATATCTCTAATTACATTTTTTATTTCAGAATTATCTTCTTTGATAAGTTCCAAAATAACTTTTTTCAGTTCTTCTCTCTCTGCTAAAGTCGTCATAATCGTATTTTTTATTCTTAACGAACCAATTCCTTTCCAAATATACAAAAAACCTACAAAACCAACAGTCTCTGCTCTCGCATTTCGTTGATGGGTTTTGAATTCCAAAAGAGCTCAAAAATTTCAAATTTGTTTTCGAAGGAAGTTTTTAATTCAATTAAGGTGAACGTTTTAGCGTTACCTTTAGTGGTTCGGGTTTTGTAATTCCCTAAAAAGGACTTCTACGAATTTCCTGAATTATTCTAAGCATAGGCTGCTGAAGTTGCTTAGTTTCTACTTCCCAATTACTAAACTCTTCAAAGGACTCCCCGAGAAATTTAACACTCCTCATGCCTTTGTTTTCTTGTATATCTGATAATCAACTACTTCATCGTTAAGGATTTTATCTGCGATATCGTCAAACTCTTCTGCTTTAAATTCATAATGAGTATCTGACTTTAAGTTTCTTTCTATCAAAGAATCCAAACTCATTTCTTCTTTTACAGAAATTTCGATTTTCTTGTGTCCATAAAAAGCCTTAATGCTATCAATGAATTTTTGGTCGATTCTGTCAGTCTAAAGATGATATACTAAAGTATTCGTGCGATTGTTTGTGTTTTCAAAATTTGATAAATCATTTCTTTGATATAAGTTTGACCCCTTCAGGGTCATTAAAACCTTTAACGCTTATTAACCCCGAATTTCATTCGGGGCTATTCATATTCGACCACTTCGTGGTCATGAAGCTTGTTTTAGAAAAATACCAGTAATCAAATTTTGCCAAAACTCACTGCCAAACCTTTCCAAAAATACAAAAAACCTACAAAACCAACAGTCCCTGTTCTCGCATTTCGTTGATCGGTTTTGAATACCAAAAGAGCTCAAAATGCTCAAATTTGTTTTCGAAGGAAGTTTTTAATTCACTGAAAGTGATGGTTTTAGCGTTCCGAACATCTATCATTTTTAGATTTTCTAAAAACCACTCACCTTTCTGTTTTTCTATGTTTAGGCTGAAAGACTCCATTTTTTCATGGAAAGTCATTTGTAAGGCGGGGCCTTTTTTGGTTTTAATTTCTTCTACAATAGGCTGATTTCCTATCCAGACGATTTTGGCTGTGGGTTTTATGAGGCTATGGTCTTGCTCCTCAAGGCATTCGGCAATGAAATCGTGCTGAATTTTGGTTTTTGGTATTTTGAAATCAAACCAATCTTGTAGCGGATACTCAAAGCACAGCCCATGCATGTAATTGAATAGCGATTTCTTTAGTCCAAAACTAAATTTGTCGTGGTTGATTCCTGTAGAATCCCTGAATTGTATATCGTTGTCGGCAAAGGTAATGTCTTTATAGTCAGGTACTATGCCGAATTTTTCAGGATTTAAACCAACCGGACTATGAGCAGTCAGTGCAAACTGATGCCAAAAGGCCGAATGCAATATGCCCAATTCAAACATCTGCCGCACCATTTCGAGGCTGTCCACAGTT
Source organism: Spirosoma fluviale (assembly GCA_945885545.1). Lineage (GTDB taxonomy): Bacteria > Bacteroidota > Bacteroidia > Cytophagales > Spirosomataceae > Leadbetterella > Leadbetterella lacustris. The sequence goes on along the minus strand of CAMCYZ010000103.1, from coordinate 5,079 downwards.
TCTTGTATGGTTTGCGTCGGATAGCCATACATGAGGTAGGCATGCACCATAATGCCCGACTCCACAAAGTTGCGGTTTACCTGAGCCACTTGTGCTACCGTTACGCCCTTGTCTATCAATGCCAAAAGTCGGTCAGAGGCCACTTCTAATCCTCCCGAAACCGCTATGCAACCCGATGATTTGAGCAAAACACACAGGTCAGCTGTAAAGCTTTTTTCAAACCGAATGTTGGTCCACCAAGTTACGACCAATCCACGCCTCAAAATCTCGAGAGCCACTTCACGCATGAGTGCGGGTGGGGCTGCTTCGTCTACAAAATGAAAGCCGTTTTCGTTGGTTTGGGCTATCATCTGCTCCATTCTGTCCACCAAAATTTTGGCGGCAATGGGTTCGTAAAGTTTGATATAATCGAGCGAAATATCACAAAAAGTGCACTTGCCCCAGTAGCAGCCATGGGCCATAGTGAGCTTGTTCCAGCGGCCGTCTGACCACAGGCTGTGCATCGGGTTGGTGAGTTCTATCACCGAAATGTATTTGTCTAGGATCAAATCCGAATAATCTGGTGTGCCTACTTCGCTGTGTTTATAGTCTTTCTGACTGCTGTTGTTTACATATTTTACTTCTCCGTTCTGCAGCCAAAAAGTGCGTTTAAACTCCGAACTTTCATTTTTTCCTAAAACATAATTCGCCAGCAATTCTATCGGCAGTTCGCCATCGTCTAGGGTGATGAAATCAAAATACTCAAAAACCCGGGCATCTTTTACACTCCGAAGTTCGGTATTGGCAAAACCTCCACCCATGGCTATTTTTATTTCGGGAAAATGCTCTTTTATGTAGCCTGCACAGCGAAACGCACTGTATAAATTGCCCGGAAAAGGCACCGAAAAACAGACCAATTTGGGTTGACTTTCTTCTAGTTTGCGGTTTAAGATACGAAGTGTGATTTCATCAATAAATGTAGGTGTTTTTTGTTGATGTTCATACAATTCATCAAACGAGTTGGCACTTCTGCCGAGCCGTTCGGCGTAGCGACTAAAGCCAAAATTTTCGTCGAGACATTCTACTATAAAATCTGATAAATCTTCGAGATACAGCGTGGCGAGGTGCTTGGCTTTGTCTTGCATGCCCATGTTGCCAAAGGCCCATTGCAGGTCATTTTCCTGAGAAAACCTGGAGGCCTGCGGCAGGAAATTGCCGCTACAAATCTGCCGAGCCAAAGTGGCCTTATGGCCTTGCAGAAAGGCAATTACCTCTTCGATGGTCTGAATATAATCGTTTTTTAGACCAAAAATCCTTTGGGCATTTTCTGATGCATCACCCAGCCGTGCTTTCTCAAAAATTGAAGCCAAACCAGCCTTAGAAAAAAGCTCCAAAATAACCTCAATTCCCAAGTCCATCTGAAACGCCGCGATGCCTTTGGTATTCAAAAAACCCTTCAAATAGGACGTAGCCGGATAAGGCGTATTGAGCTGAGTAAATGGCGGCGTAATGAGCAGAAGGTCTTTCAAAATGCGTTTTTTTGTGTAAAATTAGGGATTTGTTTTGGGAAATTGATTGCAATTAGATTATAGCAACAGCATTTTTATTCTAAAAATATTATCAAAACAATTTTAAAGCTGAGAATAGACAAAAAAGGATATTAAATTTGTATTTTAAAATAACATAATGGCTTTAATTGAATCCGTCGAGCAATTTTTGTAGATTTTTAAATTGAAATTATAAAATCCTCGACATTATCTTTTTGGATAGCCGAAATAAGAATTCTCAAACTTTACTAGCTTTGGAAAATAGGCCATGGGAAAGGTCACGGAAAACTTAATATCGCAAAATTGTAGTGCTGGTTCTATTTCTGATCAGAATTTTGGAAGAAGCTACCCTTGGGTATTTGGTAAAATGCTGAAAAACAAAGAACTATAAATTAAATTTTCTATTGGACATCTTAGCAAAAGTACCCTTTGTATTTCTTTTAACATTGCAGAGTTTCCAATGAAATATCGTTTTGGGTAGTCCGCAAAAATAAATCTTAATAAACAAAATGAGAACAGTATAAGCCCTATTTCAGATAATGTGCGGATACGGGAATTACAATTGCGTTAATTGTGGCAAGTGTAACTAATTTTTGAAATCTAAATAATAATTGAACAGTAAATAATGGAGACAGTATTTTGGATATGTGTGAAAATTATGCAAGTAATGAGTAATGTTCTTGGCATTACCTATCAGCAGTTAAATGTGCTATTATTTGTAATATTACATCCGGCAATCACTTTAATTTTGTACATAAAATACCGGAAATATAAAAAACTATGGAAAGAACAACAAAACACAAAAAAGGTCTAATGACATGATTTCCAGCAGATAATATTTTTTCAAAGTAGAAGAAAGCCGGAATTCCGCATCATCTGACCGCAATCAAAGTCTGGGTGGTTTCTACACCTCGACTTTTTGCTACTCTGGAAGCTTCAACGCTTATTCGGCAAAACGAGTGCTGCATCGAAGTCCGTAAAGTAGCCCCACCGCCAAGGATGCACCTCACCTAAAGCACCTAGCCACTTTCACTAGCTTATATACTAAATCCGCACAGGCAATCGACCCCAGGTTCGCACACATTACCTAGACCCAGCAACTCCAAAACAGCAGATACTTTTACACCGACATAAGCAACAAAGGATTTAATCAAATAGTAAGACCGTTGAATAAATTAAAACCCAAGTAAATTTTGATACCGCCTTGCTTTATATTTGACATTATGTTTTTGGAAGCTTTTTTCTTTAAAGCCTAAAAAATATTGATACCTAAATTAATCACAAAAAATATGTCTACCACTAAAACTTACCCCAACAGACTAATTATCAATTCTTTAAATAAATTAACCACAAAGATGCAATTGAGATATTTGTTTACCTCTGGAAAATGGGTGGGCTAATGTGCTCGTTATCATTCACTTTAAAAAAATAATAAATTATGCCAATATATTTAAACGTATTCAATTTGATAATAAACAAAACAGCAATTTATGAGAAATATGCTGGTGGAGTTGAACAGTTTAGAATTGACTATGGAATTCCATTATCGAAAATCAATCATGAAGACGATGAACTATTTTCATTAGGACAAATGAACGCTGACGAATTTGACATTGACAGTTTAAAATCAAAAGGGTTGAGCTTTGACAATGACAAACATGAATCAGATGACTTTACAATAGTATCTAGGTATGGTGAATTGTCTTGGGATGTAAAATGGCTTAAATATAATAGACTTTTTGCTTGGCATATAGACACTTCTCCCGACCTTATATCAAAAATGGAAGGAATCTGCAAAATGCGTGTTGCCGATATTATGACGGAAATGGAGAATGGAAATAATGTATTTAAGACAATAAGGCTAATGCCTTTATAACTTTGTGCATTTATCCAAAACGTAATCAAAAATCCCGAACGGCTAACATTCAGCAGATTAAAAGAAAGTCGAAATGCCGCATCACCCTGCCTGCAATCAAAGTCTGGAAGGTACGGCATTCCGACTTTTTGCTACGATGGTAGCTCAAACGCTTCTTCGGCAAAACTGCTACGGCATCAAAGTCGGCAAAGTAGCCTCTCCGCCAAGACTCCACCACACCTAAAATACCTAGCCAATTTCACTAGCTTATATACTAAATCCGCTAAGGTAATCGCCCCCAGGTTCACTCACATTACCTAGACCCAGCAGTTCCAAAACAACAGAAACTTTTACACCGACATAACCAACAAAGGATTTAATCAAATAGTAAGACCGTTCAATATATTAAAACCCAAAAAAATTTTAATTTAGATACCGCCTTGCTTTATATTTGACATTATCTTTTTAGAACCTTTTTTTTTAAGGCCTAAAAAATATTGATACCTAAATTAATCACAAAAAGTATGTCTACCACTAAAACTTACCGCAATAGACTAAATATCAATTTTTTAAATAAATTAATCACAAAGATGTAATTGAGATATTTGTCTACCTCAGAAAAATAGGTGGACAAATATGCATGTTGGGCATACACAATGCCACGACATACTGCAAAAACGAACACTTGGACAAAAACTCGAAAATTATTTGTAAATTTGCAGTACAGAATGTTATATGGCGAACGTCAAGATGAAAGCAAAATATTTAAACCCATTTACAGACTTCGGATTTAAAAAAATCTTTGGCGAAGAAGCAAGTAAACCTTTACTTATTGACTTCTTGAATGCTTTATTGCCTCAATCTGACAAAATTGTGGATTTGTCTTTTAAGAACAATGAACAACTTGGACAAACTGAATTAGACAGAAAAGCAATCTACGACATATTCTGTGAAAACGAAAAAGGTGAGAAATTTATAGTTGAACTACAAAAAGCCAAACAAAATTATTTCAAAGAAAGGACGATTTACTATTCAACTTTTCCAATTAGAGAACAAGCCGAAAAAGGAGAATGGAACTACAACTTGAAAGCTATTTATTGCATAGGGATTTTAGATTTTACTTTTGACGATTATGAAACCGAACCTGAAAAAAGTGAAGTAGTTCATACCATAAAACTGAAAAACCAACACGGAAAAACGTTTTACGATAAATTGACTTTCATTTATCTTGAAATGCCAAATTTCAAACAAACTGAAACTGAACTTGAAACTCGTTTAGATAAATGGCTTTATTTCATAAAACATTTAGAAGACTTTCAGACCATTCCAACAATCATTGCTGACGAAGTTTTTAGTCAAGCCTTTGAGAAAGCAGAACTTGCAAAATTTGGACAAGCTGAACTTGCGAATTATGAAAATAGTTTGAAAATATATAGAGATTTAAAAGGCGTTATTGACTCAGCCTTTGACGAAGGTAAACTTGAAGGTAAACTCGAAGGTAAACTTGAAACTGCAAAATCGGCTAAATTAATGGGGTTAAAAGTTGAAGATATTATTAAGTTGACAGGATTAACCAAAGAAGAAATAGAACGCTTATAAACAAGCACTGTGCCTTACATTTAGCAGAGTAAAAGAAAATCGAAATGTCGCATCAGCCTGACCGCAATCAAAGTCTGGGTGGGGTTCGACAACTCGACT
>CAMCYZ010000102.1 GCA_945885545.1 Spirosoma fluviale | reverse complement strand
CGAGTCTTTTTATCAAATATAGGTGTATAAAAGTGCGGCGTAAGAATAACATTATTTTCAGCTAAACCCTTCTCTAATCCTGTCAGTTTGTCAAAAATCTCGATGTCCGGGTCAAAATAAATAACCGAATCAATATTATTTTTTGTTTTAAAAAAATAGTTAATAAAGAAAGGCTTTATGGCCGTATTGAGTTCTGTAATGTCGTATCTTTCACACATTTCGTCAAAACCATCGATGCCAATTTTGTGAACTTCTAGTAGGTTAAACCCCTCCAACTTGCTAGTATCTACACCGCTGCCGTCAATTTTATCACAAAGGCCAATCACAAACTCATAATCGGGATTAGTTTTCTTCAGTGAATCGGCCAGAACCTTTGCTTGGGCCAAATAGTTGATGGAACAAATGGTAAATGCAAACTTCTGCGACATTGGGTTTTGTTTATTGAAAATGCAAAAATAAGTGTTTTTTTAATGTGATAAACCGTTAATGTGATAATTTACTGCGTTAATTTGGCAATGTGATAATTTGGCAAATAATCGCCTGAGGGCCTAGGTTTAACGTAAATGCTATCAATTTTTTGTTTGTGACTTACCGCTAGGTCGCAAAGACGCTAAGAAATAACCACTTCTCCTTATTTCTGAAACCTTAGTCATGAATGTTCCATTAACCAAATATAAAATTATTCATTTCCGATTCTTATCTTCCATTCTGCTGGTAAATAATTATTTATTCGGTCGCCTATTTTTTTGACCCAACCTAAGGCATTTCCACCGAAAGTAATCAATAACCACCCGTCTTTTCCGGTTGAAAACTCAAAGTTTTCTTTCCTTAAAAATTTCATGGCCTCCACGGCAGGCACTTCTAAACGCTCAATACTGTCAGCTATCAAATCCGATAAGGCAAACGCATGCGAAGGAACAAAATCCTTCCCTTTGAAAATACCGATTTCTATGCCCGATGACCTTTTGGCCAATGCTCTTAAAACAGAGCCATAGTCGGCCAATAAAGCAGTTCGTATGGCCACAATATTTCCATCGTTTTTGTATAAAAACTCTAATTCTTCAAATACCTCTGGACGGAACCAATCTTTCAAAATCGCTCTTTGTTCTCTTCTCAATCTGTTTAAGTCAGGCTTGCCTTTTACAAACTTGGCATCCCGACTAAGGTTTTTCATGGCTGCAATGAAGAAGCCATGACCTTTGGTTTTATGTGGAAAAAACTGGAAGCAACGCTCGTTTTTAGTAATTCCCCAGTCTTCAGGAACATCCAAATCTATCGTTTCGAAGTCTAGCGTTCTGTTGAGCCAATTGACATTTTCCTGATTTTCGGTGGCATTGTAGGTGTTGGTAGAGTAAATTAACACTCCTTTGGGAGCCACCAACATGGCCGCAGCACTCAAAATTCGTTTTTGACGCGTCGCATGCATTTGTACGTTTGCCTCCGACCACTCGCTTATGGCTCCACTGTTATTGGCAAAAACTCCCTCTGCCGAACTCTGGGGATTCACCAATACCACATCAAAAAAACCTTCTAAATCGGCGAAAGTTTCAGGGTCCTGATTACTCACAATGACATTACTAAAGCCCCATTTTAGTATATTCTCTTTCAAAATAGACAATCGACTTTTCACTATTTCGTTGGCTACCAAAAGGTCTTTTTCACCCAAAACAGATGCCACTAAGGTGGCTTGCTGACCCGTAGAAGCACATAAATCCAAAACCCGTATTGGTCGGCTGCGATCTACTATTTTCTCCAAAACATATTCCAAAAACATTGCGGAGGCATCTTGTACACCATAAGCTCCGCTATGAAAAGTAGGATCTTCCTCAAAAACAGGCTTTTCTGACAAGTACCGCCCATCTTTTGCCCAGCTTACGTTGCCATTAAAATTAAGCGTCAACAAGTCAGTTTTCTTTTTTGGATTTAATCGCACACTTGCCGGAGCTGGATTTTCCAATGCCTTTAAAAAAGCTGGAAATTCTGCTCCTAAAATCTGAGAGAGCTTGGTTTTAAATACTTCTGGAAGATTCATAAATGGTGTTTTATTGTCAATTTTGGCAAACAAGTTTAGGAGGTCAAACCTATTCCTATTTTAAGTGTTTTATCGGTTTTTGAATAGCGATATTGTTTGGATATGAAACAATGTCTCCCTCCTCGGTCTGTATTTGGATTGAGAAAAGTGTAATATCAAGGACTGTCCCCGTCACAGAGTCGTCCTTATCCATGATTTGGATCTTGGTGCCGATTTTATAAGGCGAATTAAAAAACATAATGATGGCTGAGGTGATATTGCTCAGAATAGACCAGTTGGCAAACAAAGCCACCCCAACAATGGTAAAAACAGAGGCAAAATAGATAGAAAGTCCTTTGACGGAAACATCCCAAATAATACCCAAGCAAACAAAAAGCAAAATGGCCAAAACGAAATTAAAGAACTTGTTGGCATATTTCTTTTGACCGGCGTCTAAGTCATATTTGTGTGCATGTTTACGGATGATTGACCTAAATATTGCCCGAACAATCATCAGCAAAATGAATACCACTATACTCGCACCAATTTCAAAATATTTCGACTCCAACATTATTTCCATCTAAACTTTTTTACAAAAGTACCGAAAATACCTTGCAAAATGATACATTTGATTATTCAAACATTCAATATATGGCCCTTACACCTTCCAATATGATTAATCTGGGAACTGTGGCACCCGATTTTAATTTACCGGATGCAGTTTCTAAAAAAAATCTATCGCTGCACGACATCAAAGGAGAAAAAGTAACGGTCATGATGTTTATTTGCAATCATTGCCCATACGTAATACACGTTATGCCCGAAATCGTGCGAATAATTGGGAAATATCGCTCGAAAGGGGTAGCTTTTATAGCCATTAGCTCCAATGACACCGAAAAATATCCGCAAGATGGCCCAGAAAAAATGAAAGAATTTATGGCCGAATGGAAATTAGACATTCCCTATCTTTTTGATGAAAGTCAGGCTGTTGCCAAGGCCTATGATGCTGCTTGTACACCAGATTTTTATATATTCTCGGAAGATAAAAAACTCAAATACAGGGGCCGATTGGATGAATCTAGACCAAGGGTAGAACACCCGCAACCTCTGACAGGCAAAGACTTGAGAGGGGCATTGAATGCCATTTTGGCCAATCAATTGGTTTCTGAGATACAATTTCCGAGCATGGGCTGTAACATAAAATGGAAAGAAGACGTTATTTATTGAATCAAAAATATTCTTTCAGATTAATAATAAAGTATATTTATAAAATATTTCTCAAATTCAAAAATGAAACAAATAACCGTTAATATACCTGACCATCAATTCGGTTTTTTTATGAACCTTATTGAAAATCTGAATTTTGTACAAATTGCCGAACCTTCGAAGTTGGAGAAATCACTGAGTAAAGAACAACAGGAAATTTGGAAAAACATAAAGAATGGTTTCTATGAAATGGAAATGGCAGGAAAAATTAAATCTCGTCCAGTTGGTGACTTGTTAAAAGAGTTATCCCTTTCGGCATGAGTTTTAGCATAAGAACCATTCCCAATTTTGACAAAGAATTCAAAAAATTTTATAGAAAATATCCTTCGCTAATAGGCGACTTTGAAACAGTATTACAAGAACTGACCTTAAACCCGCAGTTCGGAACTTCTACAGGTAAAGGCTGTTTCAAAATACGATTGGCAATTTCTTCAAAGAATAAGGGAAAATCTGATGGTGCAAGGATTATTACATGTGTTAAAATACATGATGAGGTTATCACTTTGATTTCTGTTAATGACAAATCTGAGCAAGCAGATGTTCCTTCAAAGATTTTACTTCAGTTATTGGAAGACAGTCAATTAATATAACCTAAAATGAGACATTCATGACTAAGACTTTAGACACACAGAGAAATAATTATTTCTTAGCGTCTTTGGGCCTTAGCGGTAAATTATAAACATATGAAACACCTAACCTTCTTCCAAGAGGCATTTGATGGCCGCAAAATGTTTTTCAATCAATGGTTGGCCGATGGTGAGCCTGTAGCAAATATCGCTTTGGTGCATGGCCTCGGCGAACATGCCGGCAGGTATCACCACTTTGCGGAGTTCTTTACATCTCGAAACTTCAATGCTTTGGCTGTGGATACCTTTGGACATGGCCAAACCGAAGGCCCAAAAGGCCACACACCCAAAATGGAAGATTATTTGTGGCAAATAGACTATCTGTTAAAAACCGCCAAAGACTTTGCTCCCGATTTACCCACTTTTCTTTATGGACACAGCATGGGTGGCTGTTTGGTTTTGAATTACCTTTACAAAAACAAACCAAACCTTGCTGGAGTAATTGCCTCGGCACCAGCTTTAAAGCCGGGATTTCCGATACCGCAACTAAAACTTCTTTTGGGTAAATTTGGAAGAAAATTCATGCCCGCTTTTACTCAGCCTAATGGCTTGGATGTGAATAACCTATCGCACGACAAAGCAATAATAGACGCTTATCTAGCCGACCCCTTGGTACACAACCTTGTTTCTGGCGTGGTAGGTATTGGCATAATTGAGTGGGGCGAGTGGCTACTGGATGGCCTAAAATCTAGCTCTCTTCCATTAGTGCTTATGCACGGAGAAGAAGATATTCTGACCAACTTTGAGGCAAGCAAAATTTTCAGTGAGAAAAATAATGTATTGTTTAAAGCTTGGCCAAAACTCTACCACGAAATACACAATGAATTTGAAAAAGAGCAGGTTCTAGAATACGCTCTGGATTGGATGAAGAAAATGTAGGTTCCAAAAAAAAGTGACCTGTAGTATTTCAATCACCATTCGGAGCGTGCTTCGATGAGCTGCCTTGGTAACCAAAGCACTAATAACTAAGCGACCCTCAAGGAAAATACCTCCCAATTTTCTCAACAATGGCCGTTCTGAGTTCAACAATATTGATAATCCCACTTTGACGAAAAACGATTTTGCCTTCAGGAGAAACTAAAATCGTGTAGGGCAATGCCCCTTGCCATTTAGGATCTACCGCTTCTATGAGGTCATATTTCTTTTCGCTACCGAAAATATAATTTTTGTTGGAGGCGTATTTTTTCTTTAAAAAATTCAATGCCTTGTCTTGAACTTTAAAGTCATCCATCGAAACGGTTACAAAGTCAAATTCTCTATTTCTATACATCTTATCGGTTTCTACCAAAGCCGAAAACTCCGCCACACATGGCCCACACCAAGTAGCCCAAAAATTAATTAGCCTATATTTACCCTCTGTATTTGCTATCAAGTTCTGTATTAACTGCACATCAATTTTATCCAAACTTACTGGTTCTTCCTTCCAAGACTCCACTTCTTTGAGTTTCCAGTCCGACTTGGACTTCCATTTTACCGAGCAACCAAATGTCTTTGTCACTGGTGAAGCCACTGGTCTTTTGTTCAACAAATCTTCCGTAGCATTTTCCAAGTCAAAAACCTTGGCTTTACCAATGTGCTCTTCGTCGTCGATTCTTCCTACATATTGTAAGATTCTGCCCTTGTCAAACACAAAAGCATGAGGCGTGGTAGTGGGGCCGTAAGCCTGTGAGGTGGATTGCGTGGCTCCATCGTATAAATAAGGAAAATTGTACTTTTTCTGTTTGGCTCTAAGCACCATCTCGGGGTAACTGTCGCTCAGGTCCGAATAGCCCAGCTCATCAAAACGTACTGCCTTGTCGTCATTGGGGCTAATTACTACTAATCGCACTTTTTTGGAAGCATATTTTTCTTGAAAAGCAATCATTCTATCCTCATAAGCCTGGGCTGTAGGACAATGATTACAGCTAAAAATAATCACCAGCAATTCGTAAGACTTAAAACTGGCCAAATTATAGATTTTGCCATCTGTAGCTTTCAAAGAAAAGTCGGGAGCCTTTGACCCTATTTCCAAAGTTTTAAAATCTTCGGCTTGAGCGGTCAAAAACATGGCGACGAACAAAAAAAGGTAAAATATTTTTTTCATGTCATTAAGGTTGAATTGAGGTTAAAGTTACAATTTATTTAGATAATTATTTAAAAAACGGTAATTTTGATAAAAAAACTACTTTGATTAAAAAAGCTCTCGCCAACGAAGACAAAACGCTCATTTCCTGGATTCTACTTCTCTTTCTAGCATTTGTGTGGGGATTATCATTTATTCTAGTTAAAAAAGTTGTGGTTAATTTTTCGGCTGTCGAACTTGGAGCCGGGAGGATATTTATTGCTGGGCTTTCTCTCTCTCCTTGGGCTTTTTTGAACTTTCGGAAGTTCCCAAAAGACAAAACCCTTCCACTATTGATTTCTGGTTTATTGGGCTATCTGATACCTGCGGCTATATTTGGTTTGGCAGGCAGCAAACTCAATAGCTCATTAGCAGGCACGCTTAACGCCACCACACCCCTGTTTGTTTTGATTATGGGGGCCTTGTTTTTTTCAAAGAAAATAGAGAAGTTTCAGTTTACGGGTATCATCATCGGCTTTATCGGGAGTCTTATTCTTATCTTGAGCGGTGGTAGTCATACTTTAGATTTCAACAATCCTTATGCCCTACTGATTATAGCAGCCACCATCATGTATGGTACCAATGCCAATCTTGTAGGCACCCACCTGAGTACGGTCAAGCCTATCATTATCAGTTCTTATTCCTTACTTTTCGTTGGAATCATCGCTTTCTTCATCTTACTCGGCACCGATTTTTTTCAAAAAATATTTCTACCCGAAAACCACCTTTTGCTTCTATATTTCGTGCTTTTAGGTGCTATCAATTCGGGTTTGGCTGCCGTATTGTATAACTATGTTTTACAAATTTCCAGCCCAGTTTTTGCCTCATCCGTTACTTACCTCATACCTGTAGTGGCCACAATGGCCGGATTGTTTGACGGCGAATCTATAAGTATTTGGTTATATGTGGGTATGGCCATTATCATGGTGGGCATTTATCTTCTGAATAAAAAGAAATAGACCTTCGCAATTTTATAATTCATAATTTAGAAATTATATTTGCATAAAATCAATATTCATGGCTCTGAAATACAAACGAATTCTCCTTAAATTAAGCGGCGAAGCCCTCAACGGTGGAGATAAAAGTCAAATCATCAATCCAGACATTCTAGAACAATATGCAAAAGCAGTAAAAACAGTAGTAGCAACAGGCTGTGAGGTAGCCATCGTTATTGGAGGTGGTAACATTTTCAGAGGTGCCGCACAGAAATCAGGCATTGACCGTTCGCAAGGCGACTACATGGGCATGTTGGCCACAGTTATTAATGGTATGGCCATCCAAAGTGCTTTGGAAAGCGAAGGCGTAAAAACCCGTTTGTTGTCTGCCATCAAAATGGAGCAAATAGCTGAGCCTTTTATACGCAGAAGAGCTATTCGTCACTTGGAAAAAGGCCGAGTGGTGATTTTTGGAGCCGGCACGGGTAATCCTTATTTCTCTACTGACTCAGGCGGTGCATTGCGGGCAGTTGAAATAGGAGCCGACGTATTGCTAAAGGGAACAAGCGTAGATGGTGTTTACTCTGACGATCCCCGCAAAAACCCAGACGCAACAAAATATGACGAAATATCGTTTGACGAAGTGATAGGAAAAGGACTTAAAGTGATGGACATGACGGCCTTTACACTTTGCAAAGAAAACAAACTACCCATCATCGTTTTTGACATGAACCAAGAAAGCAACCTTTTGAGATTGGTAGAAGGCGAAAAAATAGGAACATTGGTGAAATAAGAAAAATATACTTTTACAAAATGGAAGAAATAGATTTATTGTTGGATATGGCTCAGGATGCTATGGAGCGAGCCATGAAACACACCCAAATAGAATTATCGAAAATAAGGGCGGGTAAGGCAAGCACGACCATGCTTGACGGCATACAAGTTGAGTATTATGGTATCATGACACCCATCGCTCAGGTGTCTTCTATCACTACCCCCGATGCCCGCACCATTCAGTTAAAACCTTTCGAGAGAAAAACAATCGGTGATATAGAAAGGGCCATTATCAACTCCAACGTAGGCCTAAACCCAGCGAACGACGGAGAAACTATCCGACTAAATGTACCGCCTCTAACAGAAGAACGTCGTAGAGACTTGGTAAAAAAAGTAAAACAAGAAATAGAAGTGGCCAAAGTCAACATCAGAAAGGTACGCCAAGAAACCAATGACGACCTCAAAAAACTCAAAAATGATGGGGTGTCTGAAGACGCCATAAAAATAGGTGAAGAGAAAGTGCAAAAACTCACCAATCAGTTTATAGACAAAACCGAACAGATGTTTGCAGCCAAAGAAACCGATATCATGCAGGTATAGGTCTCTTCAAAATATTGAACCATGGAAAGCTCGATTTTTTATCGGGCTTTTTTTGTGTGGTAAATCTAAAATTAAAAAAAAGCTTACCTCAAAGACGTCTGCATTCGAAATTTCATCTTCAATCGAAACCTTAACATTTGAGGTTTGGGCAAATCCGCTCTTTGACATATTCTAGTGAAATGCAGAAGCTAGATAGTGAGGGTTTCCAATCCGAATCAAAACTTTTGAATTATCAACAATCCAATTCTCCTTCGCTAATAATCAACACAAAGCTACTTAAATGTACTTTTTCAATTTGAACAATTAGATGTATTAAACGCAAAGATTGCAAAGAAAAATGCCCGCAAAGACCGCAAAGGTTATTTAAAGTACTCCTAAACAACTTTTTGTGTGACTTTGTGTCTCCTTTGTGCAACTTTGTGTAACAATTCGCAGTGTTATTTTAACCGCAAAGGTCGTAATGAAAATGCTCGCAAAGATCGCAAAGCTTATTTTTTAAGCACTTATAAGCAGAACTTTGTGTAACAATTCGCAGTGTTGTTTTAACCGCGAAGAATTGCTCGCAAAGGTGGCAAAGAGAACTTAAAACACTTATAAAGAACTCTTTGTGTGCCTTTGTGTCTCCTTAGTGGAACTTTGTGTTATAACCCAACACCCTAAAGAATACACGATTTAACAATTTAATAACCACTTGAAATTGCCATTACAAACTGATTTGCAGAAATTTGTAGCATGAAAAATAAAAAATACGCTTACAAAGGAATTATGCAGAGCCAACCAAAATACACTTTTAATGCAGAATTGAAAGACGACTTTCAAGACGAAATGCTCAGCCCTGAAGATTTCGATTTCTCAGATTACGAAGATTCAGAATACGACTCTTTAGAAGACAAGTAATCAAAAGATACTTTCAGCCACTCTAAAAGTATTGGCGTGGGCTTCCACAATATCTGCAATTTTCGGCGAATAACCACCGCCCATTACGACCACCACTGGAATATTATTGCTTTTACAAATCTCAAAAACTACCTCATCTCGCTTTTTACACCCACCCAAAGTTATTTTAAGTTTTCCAAGTTTATCGGTTTCTAAAATATCAACACCAGAAACGTAATAAATAAAATCTGGGCGGATTTCAGTAATAATTTTGGGCAAATATTGGTGTAAAAGACCCAAATATATGGCGTCTGAACATCCTGTTTGAAGTGGTATATCAAGGTCGGATGTTTCTTTCTGCAAGGGATAATTATCTTTTCCATGCATAGAAAAAGTAAAAACTTCTGGGGTGTCTTCAAAAATTTTGGCGGTGCCGTTGCCTTGGTGTACGTCCAAATCCACTACCAATATTTGCTTCGCTTTTTTTTCATATAACATTTTCCTGGCCGCCACAGCAACATCATTGAGCAAGCAAAAACCCTCACCTGCGGCCGCATAGGCGTGGTGAGTACCACCGGCTATGTTAAACGAAACACCATTTTGCAGTGCAAAATAACTACAATCTATAGTTCCTTGGGTGATAATCAATTCTCTCTCTACCAGTTCGGCTGATAATGGAAAGCCAATCTTCCTTATCATTTTTGGAGATAAACTCAACGAAAGGAGATCGTTGTAATAATCAAGCGAATGTGCCCTCAAAACATCCTCTGCCGCGACGCTTTGGGGTTTGAAAAAATTCTCTGGTTTAAAAGTACCTTCATAGAGAAGTTGTTCTGGCAGCAGCTCATACTTCAGCATCGGAAATCTATGTCCTTCTGGCAAAGGATGAGAATAAATGGGATCAAACGCTATTTTTATCAAAGTTCTTTCGATTTCACTTCACCAACATTCTACGCAGTTCGTTCAGTTTCAACAAGGCCTCAATCGGCGACATGGTGTCCACATCCAGTTCGGTCAACTTGGTTTTTAACTCCTCACCTACTAGATCAACCGGGTCAAAAAAGCTCAACTGGAAATTATTCTTTGGGGCTTCTTTTATCTTTTCTTTGTTCTTTTCTTTGATATGGTCTTTTTCGAGGTGATGCAGGATTTCGTTGGCTCTTAATACCACCGACTGTGGCATACCCGCTATTTGAGCCACGTGAATACCAAAACTGTGCTCACTTCCACCCTCTTTGAGTTTTCTAAGAAAAACCACCTTCCCATTCAGTTCTTTTACCGAAACATTGAAATTCTTGATGCGTTTGAAGTCTTCGGTCAGTTGGTTAAGTTCATGATAATGGGTGGCGAAGAGCGTCCAAGGCTTAAACTTGGCATGATTGTGCAGATATTCGGCTATGCTCCAAGCAATACTTACACCGTCGTAGGTACTCGTTCCACGGCCTATTTCGTCCATAATGACCAAACTTCTATCACTCAAATTATTCAAAATAGAGGAAGTTTCAATCATCTCCACCATAAAGGTACTTTCGCCACGAGAAAGATTATCGCTTGCTCCTACTCGGGTAAAAATTTTATCCACAAGGCCGATTTCGGCAGCAGAGGCAGGTACATAACAGCCTATTTGAGTCATTAAAACTATCAGAGCGGTCTGACGCAAAAGTGCAGACTTACCCGCCATATTGGGTCCTGTTATAATGATAATTTGCTGGTCCTCATCATCCAAGAAAATATCATTTGGCACATAACTCTCCCCCAGTGGAAGTTGTTGTTCTATCACAGGGTGTCGGCCATCCTTTATATCAATAGCCTTATCCTCAGTTACTTTTGGTTTACAATATCTATTTTTCTTGGCCACATGGGCAAAAGACAGCAGGGCATCTATGGTAGAAATCACCCGTGCATTTTGCTGAATCTGAGCCACAAACTCAGAAGCCGTAATGACCAAATCATTGAAAATCTTGAACTCAATCTCAAAGATTTTGCTCTCGGCAGTCAGTATTTTTTCTTCATAAATCTTGAGTTCTTCAGTGATATATCTTTCGGCATTGACCAAAGTTTGCTTCCGAATCCACTCCACCGGAACCTTGTTTTTGTGGGCATTTGAAACTTCTAGATAATAACCAAAGACCTTGTTAAAAGCAATTTTGAGAGAAGGAATACCCGTCCGTTCTGCTTCCCGATTCTGCAAATCCACCAGATAATCTTTTCCAGAAAAAGCAATTTTGTGCAATTCGTCGAGGTCGGCATCCACTCCCGTGCAGATCATACCGCCCTGATTGCTCAAATTGGGTGCATCGTCCCGTAGTTCCTTGGTTATTTTTTCTATCAAAAACTTACAATCGCTCAGTTGATTGATATACTTTTCAAGAACCTTATTTTCGTGTGTTTTTTTACCCAAAAGCTCCTTGATGGGCTCAATTTGCAGCAATGCTCTTTTGAGTTGAACCAATTCTCTAGGACTGATTCTTCTCACGGCTACCTTAGAAACCAACCGTTCCAAATCACCGATGGGTTTAAGCACTTGGCTCAAATCCGTCAAAACGTCCTCGTCTTTCAGAAACATTTCTACGGTATCCAGTCGCTCTTCTATGGGTTTCTTTTCTTTGAGCGGCAACACCATCCATTTACGGAGCAGCCTGGCTCCCATGGGTGTGTAAGTATAATCCAAAATATCAATCAAAGGCACGCCACCTTCAAACTGAGCATAAATAAGTTCTAAGTTTCTGATGGTGAACCTATCTAACCAAACATACTTTTCCTCGTCCAGTCGAGTCAGACTACTCACATGATTGATGTCACGGTGTTCGGTATCGGCCAAATATTGCAAAATAACCCCAGCAGCGGTGACACCTTCCTTTAGGTTTTCTATTCCAAACCCTTTCAAAGAGTTCGTCTTAAAATGACCCGTCAGGAGATTGTATGCAAAATCATAAGAATAGGCCCAATCGTCGAAAGTATAGGTATTGTATTTATCGCCAAACAAGGCTTCAAACCTTTGTTTGTGTTTTTTGCAATATAAAATCTCGGCAGGACTAAAACCCTGAATAAGCTTATCAATGTAAGCCACGGAGCCTTCAGTTGTAAAAAACTCTCCTGTTGAAATATCCAAAAATGCCACACCCATGTAGTCATCTGCCGCAAAATGCACCGAGGCTAGATAATTATTGTGTTTAAGATCTAGTACATTGTCGTTGTAAGAAACCCCGGGCGTTACCAATTCTGTCACCCCTCTTTTCACAATTCCCTTGGCTTGGCTTGGGTCTTCGAGCTGATCACAAATAGCAACGCGTTGCCCAGCTCTTACGAGTTTTGGGAGATAATTGTCTAAGGAATGATGCGGAAAACCGGCCAATTCCTCATGGGCTCCACCATTATTTCTGCGGGTGAGTACAATACCCAAAATCTTCGAAGCCTTAATGGCATCCTCACCAAAAGTCTCATAAAAATCACCCACCCTGAAGAGTAGCATAGCCCCAGGGTACTTTACTTTTATTTGATTATACTGTTTCGAGAGTGGGGTTTCTTTTGGGGCGGCGGGTTTGGCCATGTTTATTTACAAAATATAATACTTCTAGATAGATTTACTCACCTCAAAATTATATAAATTTGTTCGGAAATAGACCTCAAACCTCGAAAATAATACTCTTTATGCTAAAAATAGAACACATTGGTATTGCTGTCAAAAGCCTCGAAACATCTAATGAAATATTTAGCAAACTTTTTAATAAGGTACATTACAAGGAGGAAGAAGTCGCATCAGAAGGCGTAAAAACTTCCTTCTTCCAACTGTCAGACTCCAAAATAGAGCTTCTCGAGGCCACCAATGCAGAAAGTCCAATAGCTAAATTCATCGAAAAAAAAGGCGAGGGCATTCACCATATTGCTTTTGAGGTAGCCGATATTTGGGCAGAAATGAAAAGATTAGAGGACGAAGGTTTTACGCTACTTAATACAGAGCCTAAAAACGGGGCAGACAATAAACTGGTCTGTTTTTTACATCCAAAAACCACCAATAGCGTGCTGATAGAACTTTGCCAAGAAAAAAATAAATCCTAAATCTACCAAATCAAAAGGTTATAAGGCTATTTGTCTTAAATTTGTATTTTGATATTGATAGCATAACCCATTTCGTGTGTCAGCAAAGAAAAAATTAAGAGCCCTAGCCGTAGTTTTACCCCAGTTTCATCCTTTTCCTGAAAACGACAAATGGTGGGGAAAAGGATTTACAGAGTGGACCAATGTAACCAAAGCTCGCCCAAGTTTCAAAGGACATTATCAGCCACATTTGCCTGCAGATTTGGGTTTTTACGACATGCGTTTGCTGCAAACTTTGATTGACCAAGCCAATCTAGCAGAGGAACACAACATTGCTGGATTTTGTTTTTACCACTATTGGTTCAATGGCAAAAGACTCTTAGAAACCCCAATAAACAAGATACTCGCAAGTAAGAAACCGGACTTTCCGTTTATGTTGGCATGGGCCAACGAAAACTGGTCGAGACGCTGGGATGGCCAAGACCAAGAGGTTTTGATGGAGCAAAAATACAATAGTGAAGATCATATAGCCCACGCAAAATTTCTTTGCGAAAACGAGTTCAAGGATCATCGTTATATTAAAATTGATGGAAAACCATTTTTCCTTTTTTACAATGCCCACATCATTCCTGACTTGAAGGAAACGATTCAAATCTGGCGAAATGTAGCCAAAGAGCATGGTTTC
>CAMCYZ010000101.1 GCA_945885545.1 Spirosoma fluviale | reverse complement strand
AGACAGCGGATTTCCATAAGGAGCCAAACCCATCAGTTTATACTCACCTGAATTTACCCTAAAACCTAAAAAGTACGTAAAAGCAGAATATAAAAGTCCCAAAGAATGCGGAAATCGCATCTCTTTCAAAATCTTAATTTGGCCTTTTTGACCATGACATATTGAAACCGTAGCCCACTCTCCTACACCATCTACCGTCAGAATAGCCGAATCTTCGTAAGGAGAAGGATAATAAGCACTTGCAGCATGCGAAAGGTGATGCTCAGGAAAAAGAAGTTTTGTTTTCCTTTTATCATAAGTCCCAATCTGCTCCAACTCCTCATGAATCACCCTTTTAAGGAACATCTTCTCCTTAATCCAAATCGGAATAGAAGTTATAAAAGAACGCAATCCTTTCGGTGCAAATGCGTAATATGTTTCTAATAATCTTTCAAATTTCAACAGAGGCTTATCATAAAACACGATGGCATCTAAGTCCTTCAACTCTAAACCACTGTATTCCAAGCAAAACTTGATAGCATTTGAAGGAAAACTAGGGTCGTGTTTTTTTCTAGTAAACCTTTCCTCTTGAGCGGCGGCAATTATTTTACCATCTTGAATTATAGAAGCTGCCGAATCGTGGTAAAACGCCGAAATGCCAAGGATATTCATTATAAATTATGGTCTGTTATATAATGCAATTTACGCCATAATTAACCATTAAAAAAATTGGGCGAAGTCCAAAAGAGATTTGATTTGACGGAAAATAGATTTCTGATTAAATTTCTATTAATTTGCCCTAAAGTTATATTACTAAAAAATCATTTCTAAAGAAATTCATGTTCTCAAAGATTACTTTTTCTACCAAAATTCAGTCTTCAACTGCCTTAGCCATTGTTTTCGTAACATTAATTTCTGTAGTTTCCAATGCTCAAAAAATAGAAAAATGGATGACAAGATTGGACAAAAGTAAGCTCTTGGAAAAACAAAAACAGACTTTGTTATTTGCTGCAAATAATCAAAACCTTCCCACCATTTTTGTGGATGACTCTAAAGCTTTTCAGACCATGGATGGCTTTGGATATACCCTCACGAGCGGAAGTGCCAGTTTGATTAACCAGCTAAGCAACAAAAAACAATTGCTAAAAGAACTTTTTGGGCATGACGAAAACAGCATCGGGGTAAATTATCTTCGGGTGAGTGTGGGGGCATCTGACCTCAGTGATCACACCTATAGTTATTCTGAAAGCAAAGATTTGAGTTTGAAGAATTTTTCTCTCAAAGAAGATGAAAAGTATTTGATACCGCTTTTGAAGGAAATCATCAAAATAAACCCAAAAATTAAAATATTGGCCTCACCATGGAGTCCGCCAACATGGATGAAAACCAATAATAATTCTATGGGTGGCAGTCTTTTACCAGAATATTATCAAGTTTACGCCAACTATTTGGTGAAATACATCAAAGAAATGAAAAAGCTTGGAATCGTCATAGATGCCATGACCATTCAGAATGAACCGCTTCACCCCGGAAACAACCCGAGTCTTTTGATGTTGCCCAACGAACAGGCTAATTTCATTAAGAACAATCTCGGACCGACATTCCTCAAAAATGGTATCAAGACCAAAATCATCATTTATGATCACAACGCCGACCGAACAGATTATCCCATTTCGATTTTGAATGACCCAGCCGCAAGGAAATTTATCGATGGCTCCGCTTTTCATTTATACGGTGGCAATGTAGAGACTATCAGCGAGGTTCACGAAGCCCATCCCGATAAAAACCTCTATTTCACCGAGCAGTGGATTGGACATCCATCAAACTTTGGTGGAGACATGGCTTGGCATATAAAAAACCTGATCATTGGAGCCACCCGAAATTGGTGTAAAACGGTTTTAGAATGGAACTTGGCCATAGACCCACAAATGAACCCACATACCGGAGGCGGCTGCACGGCTTGTTTAGGTGCTATAACTATCGACAAAGACAAAATTGAACGAAACGCAGCGTATTACATCATTGGACACGCCTCCAAGTTTGTACCCACCAACTCAAAAAGAATAGCCTCCAATACGGTATTAAACCTCCAAAACGTAGCATTCAAAACTCCAGAGGGCAAAACGGTTCTGATTGTCATCAATGATTCGGACAAAAGCCTTGAGTTTTTGATTGGCTCAAAAGGGAAATAAGCCAAAGAAACAATTGAGGCCGCGAGTGTGATTACTTATGTTTGGTGAGGAAGAAATACATTTTAACAATCAAGTTATTGTAAAAACCAACTAAAATAAAACAACTAATTCATAATCACAAAAAACTCAATTGGAATCATTAGATTATATCCAAAATTAATGTGTAGATGTAAGGCCAAAAATTGAAATTATTTAATCCTTTAAATCCTTGAAAAAACTTCCAAAAGAAATTAGCCTCAATCAATGATCGAGGCTAATCCAGCTATCGAGTGAATCTATACTACTTATTACTTATCTTTGATGAGGTTGCCACATCGGACTAACTCAATACTTTCTTACTATTATTCTATCTCCAACCTCAATAAAGTTGTTATTGAGATTATTAAGCCTATGCAATTGACTTACGGATACTTTATAATTTACCGAAATCCGATACAAAGTCTCGCCTTTTTTTACTTCATGTACCAAATACCCTTTCGCATAATTCTTCGGAATATCTATCATTTCTTTTAATTCTTCCGAAAACAACTTTACCGATTCTACCTTTGAGGTTGGAACTTCTTTCACTATTGTAGTTTGCACAAATGGCTGAACTTTGTTCTTCGGCACCAAGATTGTTTCTTCAATAGGCTCCACTTCGTTTTTGTCCAAAACCTGTGACTTAAATACTTCCTTAAGCTGATTTTCAACTAATGCTTTAGCTTTTTGGGACTCGGTAATTTCTTTTTTGTGCCCCAACTCTTCGTCCTCTTTTTGGGTGTCTACATATTGCGAAATCACTTCATCGTCAAACTTCAATCTCTCGGGACTTTCATTCTTATTCTCAAGCGGAAACTCTATGTATTCTATGGGTTTGTTTTTAGGCCTTGTGGTTTGCATCCAAACTACTCTACCTCTTTGTAATCTACCAACGGTTTCCATTCGGTTATATTTCAATAATTTAGAGAGCTTAACACCATATTGTTGCGATATCTCCCATAGCGTCTCCTCATTTTTTACAATATGGTGCGGAATGGCCGCCTTATCACTTTTTGCTTCGATATAATAGACCTGACCAATCTGCACAAAGTCTCTGTCGCTCATTTCGTTATACTCCAAAAACTGCTTGTTGCTGATATTGGCTTTGTAGGCAAGATTCACAAAATCATCACACATTTCGGCTTGAATACCTTTCAGATTGTTGCTCGTGTAAAACATACCACCTAGACCTTTACTTAACTCAGGAGTTGGCTTGAGTACAGGAAAACCCAAGTCTATGTTCTGATTCCCACCGTTTCTCGACATTTCGTCGAGCATCCTTATCTCGCTGTATTTGTTACTAGGGATATAAACCAAAATATTGGCCTCGCCCTCAGGAACTCTGTTGGCTTTCAACCACAAGTTACTAAATAACAACTCTTTCGGGTCAACATTCAAGTCAGCGGCAATTAGATTGAGAGACTTACCAGCAGCATTTTTGTATTCGTAAACGATGCTTTGCATTGGATTCCTATAATTGTTAAACTCCACTTCCATGACCCATTTAAAGGCCAAAAACTGTATCAAAGAACTGTATGAAGGCGAATCAAGCACTATATAATTACCTGACCACTTTCTGTTGGTTTCTAGATTCTTTAGAACTTCTCTGCTCGCAATGTGAGCAAAGAGTGTTTTACCCCAGTTTTCGTAAAGCACCTGATTTCTCCTCAAACATACCAATGCACCTTTAGAGGCCAAGAGCAAGTGCTTCCGCTCGTCTACTCTATCATCGATAATCAAATCGACATCTTTTGCTTTTTCTAAATCTAAACACCAAAAAACACCTTGTTCTAATAAAACACTTGCACTAAGGCTCTTTTGAAATTTATTATAAACACTCAAGTAAGTAAAATCAGCCGGAATATGTGCGTTTTCAACAAGGCTCTCAATAAATGGAATCACCAACGAAAGCTTACTCAAATATTCATTTTTTAATTCTGTATTCTTTGAAATAGCTGCTACTTCTTGCGACATCAAATATCGCGTAACATCATTTAACTGAAAGGTTACATCAGCGAATTTTATTTCATAAGGTACTCTACTTTCTCGTGTAGCATTGGTCTGAGCCGAAGCCAACGAGAAAGTAAAGAACATAAAAAGAATTAAACTTCTTTTCATTACCTTAAACGATATGTTAAAGAAGGCACGTAAGTTCATTTTTGATTAATTCACTCTTTTAATTTTTGATATATAAATATACCATTTTTTTAAAAGATGTTTCAAATCTAATTTATTGAATTTATACTTCCAAATAAATAACCAAAATTTTTAAAAAATTTTGTTTTTTCAGTAATATTTGAAAATATAATACAAAAAAAATGGGACAAGGCCCTATTTTCTCCATTTTTTGTAGGTATTAATTAGATTATTAGTCGATACATCATGCGAGGTCACCTCTGAATCATCCTGTAATTCCGGATAAATCTTATTGGCCAGTTGCTTTCCAAGCTCCACTCCCCACTGATCAAATGAGAAAATATTCCAAATAATACCCTGAACAAATATCTTGTGCTCATACATAGCAACTAAACTCCCCAATACTTTTGGGGTGAGTTTCTTAACAAGTAGAGAATTGGTTGGTCTATTTCCTTTGAAAACTTTAAATGGAGTTAGAAAATCTATTTCTGTTTGGCTTCTACCAGCCTTTACAAACTCGGAAATTACATCTTCTTTGGTTTTACCATTCATCAAGGCCTCCGTTTGAGCAAAAAAGTTAGACATCAACATTTTATGGTGATCGCCAATCGGATTATGGCTCATGGCCGGGGCTATAAAATCAGCTGGTATAAGTTTGGTTCCTTGGTGAATCAACTGATAAAAAGCATGTTGACCGTTTGTGCCCGGCTCACCCCAAATAACAGGCCCAGTTTGATAATTCACCTCATCGCCATTTCTATCCGTGCTTTTACCGTTAGATTCCATATCGCCTTGCTGAAAATAAGCCGCAAAACGGTGCATATATTGATCATAAGGCAAAATAGCGTGAGACTGAGCATTAAAAAAGTTATTGTACCAAATACCCAAAAGACCTAAAATAACCGGAGCATTACGTTTCAAAGGCGTATTTTTGAAATGCAAATCCATTTGATGAGCACCATCTAGCAAAGCCTCAAAATTTGCAAAACCTACATAACAAGCGATTGAAAGACCTATGGCACTCCAAAGCGAATAACGACCTCCTACCCAATCCCAAAACTCAAACATATTTTGTGTATCGATTCCAAAATCAGAAACACCTTTTGAATTGGTAGAAATAGCCACAAAATGCTTTTTAACAAATTCAAGATCGACGGCAGTTTCCAGAAACCAATTTCTCGCCGAGTGAGCATTGGCCATAGTTTCTTGGGTTGTGAAAGTCTTAGATGCAATCATAAACAAAGACGTTTCCGGATTTAAACCTTTCAAAGTCTCAGCTATGTGCGTACCGTCTACATTCGATACAAAATGAACATTCAAGCCTTTTTTTCCGTATGGTTTCAATGATTCTGTGACCATTACAGGACCCAAATCAGAACCACCAATACCGATATTTACAATATCCGTTATTTTTTTACCCGTATATCCTTTCCATTCACCAGACCTTACACTTTCTGAGAAAGTCTTCATTTGGGACAATACTCGGTTCACGCCAGGCATAACATCCTTTCCTTCAACTATTACAGGCGTGTTACTTCTGTTTCTGAGTGCTGTATGAAGCACTGCTCTACCCTCGGTAGCATTAATACCTTCACCGGCGAACATTTTCTGAATAGCTTCACCCAAGTTACACTCTTCGGCGAGTTCATTCAAATACACCATGGTGCGGCCATTAATATTGTTTTTAGAATAATCTAAGAGAATGTCCTGAAATTTAAGCGAAAATTTTGCAAAACGTTTTTGATCTTCTGCAAACAAATCTTTGATAGTGGTTTTTGAAATTGTTTTGTGGTGGCTTTTTAATTTTTTAAATGCTTTGGTTTGATCAAACTTTACAGATGTTAACATAAATCATTTTCTTTAGTGATATATCTAAATTAAAGTATAAACTTCTGGAATTTGTGAGGTGTGCCCAAAAAGACATTAAAATCAACGTCCGAACTAATTCCAGGGACCTTTCCTTTGGCCGAGTGTTGCCAGAGAATAAGATTCTTACAATCGAAGTTATTTTGGTTTTCAGAGAAATAGTCTGATATCCAAATAGGATACTCGTCGAGCTGTCCCTCAATATGCTCTCTAAAAATGGGTTTATTGGTGTAGATTATTGGTTTTACACCTACATATTTCTCTACAATCTCCAACCATACTTGCACATTCTTGGCTAAAGCCTTTCTCTCAGTGGGATTCCTGCCGTTGGTTTCAAAATCGAGCACAGGCACAAAGTCTCCTTTTTCGTGTTTGGCGTTGATTATGAAATTCAAGGCTTGCAGCTTAGGGTCTGTATAAGGAGTATAGAAATGATAAGCACCTCTAACAAAACCATTATCCTTTGCAGAAGCCCAATTGGTTTCAAAGTTAGAATCTACCAAATCTCCACCTTCGGTAGCTTTAATAATTATAAACTTGATGAGGTTGTTTTCGATGCGGTCTTCGTTAATTTTTTTCCAATCTATGAGGCCATTGTGCCTGGAAATATCAATACCATGTATTTCATACTTTACCGGTATTTCAACACCGTATTCCTTGTTAAAACGCCAACCCTGTCCGTCGCTTACAAACATAGGATCCATTACAATCAAGGAAGTGATTGTAATAATATACCCTAATCGCCAATAACGTTTTAGTAGTTTGAACATTTATAAAAAAACTCGATTGAGAACAAAGTTACAAAAAGAATAAAACATTATAAAATAAAAAAAGCCAGCAAGCTGGCCTTTTTTTACATATAGTTAAGGTCATTATTGGGCTTTAACTTAATAAGCTTTAGCTTGTCCAATATTTTAATAACAGGGTAGGTAGGGTCAAACTCATGCCATTTTACTCCAAAATTGGCTCTTCCACCAAATTTGTGGTGATTATTATGATAGGATTCGCCCATCATCAAAACATCAACCGGCAAAAGATTCTTAGCGGTATCGTCAACCTCATAGTTTCTATAACCATACTTGTGAGCAAACCAATTGATAATAACTCCATGTACAGGTCCCATCAAAAAATGAATCGGAAGAAGTAGAAATACCCAATAGCTTTCCGCAAAATAGAAATAAAACAAAGTGTAAGCTATACCCCAACCGATACGAGAAGCCCAAGTATCGGCA
Organism: Spirosoma fluviale; assembly: GCA_945885545.1. Classification (GTDB taxonomy): domain Bacteria; phylum Bacteroidota; class Bacteroidia; order Cytophagales; family Spirosomataceae; genus Leadbetterella; species Leadbetterella lacustris. Next base: position 6,574 of record CAMCYZ010000101.1, on the reverse strand, counting down.
AGTTTTTCCATAAACTCCCAATGAGGAACGTTCTTTTTGAATTTTGATTCTATGGTATCTACCCTATGCACAATTTCTTGATAATAGTTCTTGGTCTTCCACATCATGTCGAACAAGTTCTTAGAAAAACTAGGTGAATGGGGATCGTGCTCGGTATCTGCAAATGCATGGTGCAACCTGTGCATGACACCATAAGCGTAAGGACTTAGAAACGAAGAACCTTGAAAAATAAAGGTCAGCCAATAAAAAAGCTTCTCCATACGAGGACTCATTGTAAACATTTTGTGAGCAGCATACCTATGCAAGAAAAATGTCTGGGCAAAAAGCGACAGATACCAATGGGAAATAAAGAAAATTAAAATAGCCATCAACAATTTTATTAAATTAAAATACAAAAATACAGTTCTGAAACAACGCTAAATTATGACAAAAATCACAAAATATCAAGAACTAGCGACTATAAACTCGGATGTAGTATGAAAAACGATTTCAGGGTTATTTTCTTTATTCATTCTCAAAATCCAGTCTGTTTCTGCCAAAAAAACAGGATTGTCGTCTTTATCCAAAGCAATGTAATTAGACTTTAAACGCATGAATTCGTTTAACTTCTCGTTGTCCTTGCTCGTAATCCAACAAGCCTTTGAGTAAGGTTTACCCTCAAAACGACACGAAGCTCCATATTCATGTAATAACCTATGCTGAATTACCTCAAATTGAAGCTCTCCCACCGTTCCAATGATTTTTCTATTACCTGGCTGCATCGTAAACAACTGTGCAACCCCTTCTTCTGCCAGCTGCGAGACACCTTTTTCCAACTGCTTCGATTTCATTGGATCGGTATTGATAACCTCTCGGAATAACTCTGGTGAAAAACTTGGAATACCTGTAAAAAACATCATTTCACCTTCTGTAAGCGTATCTCCTATCTTAAAGTTCCCAGTATCATAAAGTCCGACGACATCACCAGGAAATCCCTCGTCCACTACGTTCTTTGAGTCTGCCATAAACATGTAGGGATTCGAGAATCTCACATCTTTACCCAATCTCACGTGCTTGTAGAATTTACCACGTTCAAATTTCCCAGAACAGATTCTCAAAAAGGCAATCCTGTCTCTGTGTCTTGGGTCTATGTTGGCGTGTATTTTAAACACAAAACCAGTGAATTTGTTTTCAGTAGGCTCTACCAATCTTACACTCGTATTCCTTGAAATAGGTTCAGGACTAATATTACAGAAAGAATCCAGAAGTTCTTTTATACCAAAGCTATTTACTGCACTTCCAAAAAATACTGGAGCTATACTTCCCGACAAATAGTCAGCCTCCTTGAAATCGTCATAAATGGTCTCAATCATTTCTACATCTTCTCGAAGCTGAGCGGCGTCCTTTGCTCCCACACTGACATCTAGTTCGGGAGAATCAAGTGCAATTTCCTTTACGTCATCTTCCAACTTGGTTTTATTTACTTTGAAATAGTTCATTCTATTTTCGAGTAAATGATATACCCCCTTAAAGTCTGACCCCATGTTTACAGGCCAAGTAATAGGACGTACTTTTATTGAAAGTTTTTGTTCCAATTCGTCCAAAAGATCGAAAGGGTCTTTGCCCTCACGGTCCATTTTGTTTACAAAAACTATCACAGGCGTGTCTCTCATTCGGCAAACCTCCATCAGACGTTCGGTCTGTTCCTCCACTCCTTTCACGCAGTCAATTACCAATATCACACTATCCACGGCAGTAAGCGTACGGTAGGTATCTTCAGCAAAGTCTTTGTGACCGGGCGTATCCAAAATATTGATCTTGCGGCCGCCATACTCAAAGGTCATAACCGATGTAGCCACCGATATACCTCTTTGCTTCTCAATTTCCATGAAATCGGAAGTAGCAGTTTTCTTTATTTTGTTAGATTTTACTGCACCGGCAGTTTGAATAGCTCCACCAAACAACAAAAGCTTCTCTGTAAGCGTGGTTTTTCCGGCATCGGGGTGAGAAATTATGGCGAAAGTCCTTCTCTTTTTTAACTCTGAAATAAATGACACTTATTATCTATTTTGTAAATTCTATGCAATTTACGAAGTTTTTAAATCAATATTTTGAAAAACCACATTTTCTGTAATTTCAGTCTACCAAGGCTATTTTGACAATTTCAAATGGCTCCAAATAAATAATGATCAAATGAATATTGTTATAACCCATCTTAACCAATGACTTGCCGTAGGTCTGAATCTGACTTCTGTGCTTCTCGCTTTTTTCACCAGCTTTATAATCCACCACAAAAACCTTGTCCTGCACAAAAACTATCCTATCAGGCCGCTGAACGGTATTCCCTTTTGACAAAATCTCTATCTCATTTTTTACCAGAGCTTTGTCGGTAAAAAGAAAGGAGACTTCATCATTATCTAACACTTGTTTGATTTTTTGTTCTATCAAGGTACGTAAATCTTCAGTTAGAAAACCGTCTGACATGAGCTTATTTATCGCAAAATGAACATCCTCATTCGTTTTAATTAGCTCAAAAGCTGCATGAATAAGATTACCTAGTGTTATTTTCTGTTCCCGTTCGATAGATCTAAAGTCAGTTTCGGTTTTAAGTTTCAAATCATAGTTTTTTTCAAAAATCTTCTGAAAAGATACATCAAAAACATCCTCATTCTCCTTCAAATCAGATTTGGATATTTTTATGGATTCTTCGCCAAATTTATAGCTAAATTGACCGCCGCTAAAAATACCTTTTTGTTCTAAAAATATCTTAAAAGCATTGCCCAGGCCATCCAAAGACCATCCTTTTTGTGTTAACTTGTAATGACAAAAAATATACAACCTGTCCACCGGTCGAGTCAAGGCCACATAAAGCATATTGAGGTTCTCTATAAAAATGAGTTCAGTTTGCATTTCGAGAATTTCAAGACCGAAACCCACATATTTTCTGAGGCCAAAAGAAAAAGGTGCAGCTTGCAGGGATTTTGCATCTGCCTGTAGTTCGGGATATCGCAAGCCACCTAAATCCATCCAAAGCTCTGAGTCTGACTTAGGCTTGGTATCCCAGGTTAAATAAGGCATAATAACCACCGGATATTCCAAACCCTTGGATTTGTGTATACTCGTTACGGTAATGGCATCATCTGATTTGTTATTAATGGATAGCTTATCCTTCTTCTGCTCCCAATAGACCAAAAAATCAGAGAGATTCTTGCTTTTTTTATGTAAAAACTGAAGCTCCACATCCAAAAATGTAAAGATATAACTTAACGAATTCTGGTTTTTGAGTAAATCAAACTTCTCTATCAAATACTCCGTAACGGAATAGAAATCCTTCTCAAACAAAGATTTTTCATCTATTTTGAATATCTCCAAGAATAAATCCAATGGACCTTCGCAGGCAACCTTTATATCTAAATCTACTAAGACTTTTGGAATCAATAGGCCATAAAACTGCAAAAACTCAAATTTTGCAAAAGTATTTTCGGGCTGATGCAAAAACTTTAAGGCAGAAATCAGAAAGCTTACCTCTAGATTTTTCCCAATCTTCAAGGAATCTACCGAATTGATTTCGAAGCCTTGCTTTTGAAGAAAATCAGCCATCTCTGAACCTTGGTCGTTTTTTCGCACCAACACCGCAATGTCTCCTGGCTTGTAACCGTCAGCCAAAATCTGATTGATTTGCAAAAGAACTTTATCAAAAATCGACTCCACTCCTTTTTCAACAAATTCCAAACCTACAAAACCACCTTGTTTCGGCACAATCGGTAGATTTTGAAAATAATCAGCAAATACACTCGCCACCAACGGAAACGCTTGTTGATTTTGAGAAATTACTGACTCAAAAAAAGAATTATTGAAGCCTACGATCTCGGTTTTGCTTCGGTAGTTTACATTCAAGCTTTCTACTGTCCCCGAAAACGAAACATTTTCAATCTGAAAATGCTGCCCTTCACCACTTTCAATATTTGACTTGAGACCTTCTACATTTTTATTGATGAGGTCAATCATCAACTGTATATTGCCCCCTCGCCATTTATAAATGGCCTGCTTGGGATCACCGACAATCAGATTTGCCTTATTCTTCGATATTGCATTGTCAATCAAAGGCAGAAGGTTAAAAAACTGCACATTAGAAGTATCCTGAAACTCATCTATAAGCAAATGGTCGTACTTTTCGCCAATACGTTCATAAATAAACGGCACAGGTTCTTTGACCACAATATCCAGAATTTTCTTATTAAACTCAGACAAAAACACCTGATTCCGGTCAGACTTAATGATATCCATTTCCTCTTTTATCATGGCCAAAAGAGGGATTTTGAGTAAGTTTTTACTTACTTCCTTGAGTATATAGTATTTATCGGTTTTAAGACTCAAAACCTCGTTGGCAATGTTGGTCAAATCCTGCGAAATATTATCTATCGTACCGCCATTTGCAGCACCTTTTTTATACCATTTCCCCTCCTCAAAGGCACCAATGTGTCTAGATTTTGGATAAGGAAGTTCTGAATAAAACAAATCCTCTGGGCATGATGCAAGTTTTTCATAAAAACCAAAAACGCCACTCTTGCCGTATAAAAAATCTTCAAAATCAAGTCCGTTTCTTACTGTCAAATCAAGGGCCGATTGTGCCAACTCTTGAATCCTGCTAAGTGTAGTCTTCTGATAAGCTATAATTTTACCCCGCATTTTCTTGATATCCGACAGTGTCAAATCCAGATTTTTCTCAATCAAATAAGAACCTTCGCTTTCAAAAATATTCTTTCCAAATTTCTTTATTTCATCTATTAATGTGTTCCAGCCTTTGTCTTCCTCTATTTTGTTCAAAGCAAAATCTAAAAGTAACTGACTCAAATCCTGATTTCTACCGATTTTCTCTAAGAGATTATCGACAGCCTCGCCCAGTATCTGCGTTTGATCTAGATTGATTTCGTAATTAAACGGCAAATCTAAATCAAAGGTAAACGAGCTAACAATTTGATTAACAAAGCTATCTATAGTCTTAACAGCAAAGTCGTTGTACTCGTGGAGTATTTCGTTGTAAATAGACATCGCCCTACTCTTTAAAGTTTCGGCCGAAACCGTCGGAAGTTCTTCGACAATTATTTTAAAAATCAAAGAACCAGAAACTTCACTTTCAGATATCTCCTTCAATGCCTTTAAAATCCGCACTTTCATCTCATTGGCAGCATCGTTTGTGAAGGTTATAGCCAATATGCGTTGAAAATAGCGAGGGTCTTCTTCAGTCAAAACCATCTTCAAATATTCCTTGGTTAGGGTGAATGTTTTACCAGAACCAGCAGAAGAACCATAAATCTTGAACAGTGACATAAATGTTTTTTTTAGAGAAAAATCAAATTTACAAAATAAACCCAAACTCGAATTCAAATTTGCTTTCTTCTAAAATAAAAATGCCCGTTCAATTGTATTTAGAGTCCATAAAAAAGCTTAAACTATTTAGAATAAAACATTTTTAGTTTTTAGACGCTATATTTGTTACGAAAAAATTCATCCTACTAACATGAAACATTTGTACTTGCTTGCTTGTCTGATTTCGTTCTCAACTTTAGCCCAAAAAAGCCAAATTATCAGAATAAATCTAAAAGACCAAAACACTAAGGCTCCAATTTCGGCAGCTACCATAATAGTGAAAAATACCGCTTTGGCTGGAATAACCAACGACCAAGGAGTAGCAGCCATAGAAAACGTACCGCTCGGCCGTCATGAAATAGAAATTACATCAGTGGGCTATACTAAACTGATATTGAAAGAGTTAATGCTTGAAAATTCCAAAGAAATCATACTAGACCTGGAAATGCAAGCGAGCAGCAAAACCCTTGAGCAAGTAGTTATAACGGCCGCCACTCCCAACATGTCTAATGCCATTACCAGCCTGAATACCATAACATTCGAGCAGATCATGCGTTTTCCGGCTACCTTTTTTGATCCAGCCCGATTGGCTTTTTCTTTTGCAGGAGTAGCAAACACCAACGACCAAGCCAACGGCATGTCTATCAGAGGCAATACCCCAGAAAGTATGCAATGGAAACTGGAAGGGGTGGAGATCGTAAATCCCAACCACCTCAGCAATGCCGGTACTTTCTCTGACCAACCTACTCAAACCGGTGGCGGAACCAACATATTGTCAGCTCAAATGCTGGGACACATGAATTTTCTGACGGGAGCATTCCCTGCGGAATATAGCAACACATTAGCTGGAGTAATGGACATGACCTATAGAGTTGGCAACAATAAGAAATTTCAACATACTGCTCAAATTGGACTAATCGGCATAGATTTATCATCCGAAGGGCCACTAAATAAAGCCAAAGGAAGCAGTTACTTATTCAATTATAGATATTCTTTTACAGGGCTATTGGGTCTGATGGGTGTTGATTTTGGTGGAGAAAGTATCAAGTTTCAAGATTTGGCTTTTAATTTCAATTTTCCTACTCGTCGCTTAGGTACGTTTATGCTATTTGGCATGGGCGGTAACTCTTCAAACCAATTTGTTCCAAACTCTGACAAAACCCTTTGGAAGTCTGAAAAGGATTTTAATAGCGTAGATTTCTATAGTAGAATGGGCGTATTGGGA